>NZ_JASJXA010000008.1:0-166627 GCF_035018905.1 Glaciimonas sp. Gout2
TGAGCGGTCACGATGCGCCAGAATGGTCGGTCACGATAGACCAGAATCGGTGGTCACGATCGGCCAGAATACCCATCAGAGATATACAAGTAAATGATGCAGTCGGTACCACGCTCCGTATCGATATCTGGATGGATTATAAAGTGTCGGATGCCCGTAAGAGCATGTTCGCTATAGAGTCCTGGCGTACGGCGCTGAATCAATTAGTACCTGATGTGCTGATGACCCAGACCGGACGTGTACGTTTAGAAAATCTGCTATCTGACCGTGAGAGTATCGCTGAATCCGTATTCGAGGGAGTTCGCACTGAAGCGCTTAAATGGGGTGTTTCTATTGCGTCTCTATTTATTCAGGATGTTCGGGTATTGCCAGATATTTCTCGCCAGCTGTCTAGTCTGGTAGCGGCACAGATAGAAATGAAAAAGTCGCATCTGGAAGAAGAAGGCCGCATCAAAATTCAAGTATTGGACGCACAAACGGAGGTTCGCGTTGCAGAACTTCAGGCGCGCGCTAAATCAATGCACCCTATCGGCGTGGCCCGCGCTTACAGTAAGATGGCAGACCATCCAGGCCTGCTGGAAAGATTTCAGGAGCTGTACCAACTTTCCCTTTTGCCTTCAGGCCGGGTCGTTTCTTTTGTCGGTTTTGAGGGCAGTGAAATTGGCCCACTTGATGCAATGATGATTCCCGTAGAGGACAACGCTGCGAACCACATGGCGCAGGTCTCTAATTACTCTCGCTAAGCACTGCCATACCTGTCGGACCTGCACGGTGTAAAACCTCTGTCCGCCTCTCAGGTTAAAAATAAGAGGCGGACTACCGATAAACCTGAAATGCCGTATAGAGACTTCAAAGTAAGACAAATACTTCGATGCGGTGCTTAGGGCGTCCAATACGAACAGATTTTCTAGCACCTACATGACAAGTTGCCGTCAACAAGAGCAATAACTTAAGCTTTTGCCAGTTCTACCGCAATAGCCGAAGTGATTCGGGCATCTTCAACGCCAATATGCGGTGCAAAACGGCCAACTACCTGACCTTGTCGGTTAATCAAAAACTTTTCAAAATTCCATAAAACCTGTGGCGCTGGTGCCAGATCCAGGTTGTGTTTTTTCATCATCTCAAGAAAATCATCAGCGCCTTCAGTCTCTGGGAATGCCTCAGTTAGTGCAGCATAAAGCGGGTGCTGATCCTCACCGAGTACAGATATCTTGGAGAAAATAGGGAAACTGACACCATAGTTGAGTGAACAAAACTCTGCGATTTCTTTATCGGTTGCCAACTCCTGCTCGCGGAAATTTCCTGCAGGGAAGCCAAGAATAGACAGACCCGCTTCGTGCTTGTCGCGGTACATTTTTTCCAACTCAGCATACTGAGGCGTCAATCCGCATTTGGAAGCTACATTCACCACCAGGACAACCTGTCCCTGATAGTCTGACAAAGAGGCAGAACTGCCATCTGGACGTGAGAGGGGGATCTGCGTCAACGATTGCGTATTGTCCATCTTGTGAGAATCCTTTTTGGCGATTGTAGAGTAATGCTTTACTCAGGTTGAGGATGTCGTACGTGTCTCTGCTGATTTTAGCGCAGAATACCAAAGAGCGTCTTGCTCAGAGCCCTACGGAATAGTCGCCGATAAGGTGCTGGATAAATGGAGAGACTTAAACTGCGAGTGGAATTATGACTCGCCTTCGATGGTCGTTGTCTCATAGGCACATTGCACATAAGTCATGCGCCCACCAGCCAGCATGAGCGCACAAAACATATTCAGATCGACGATTTCTGGAACTGAAAACCATAACGCGAGTTCTGTAAAAACTGCGTCATTGATCGCCATATAATCTCCAGAAAATAATTCGGCATAACGTAACGCAGCGCGCTCCGATGCGTTAAAGCGATCACTGTCACTCGTCAAACAAGCGATGTCATCCTCAGATACGTTGTCAGTTTTGCGCGCTAACTGACAGGCCGTGCAGGTTGTGATAGAGGCGATCCGCAACCGAAACAGTTTCCGTAGGCGGCTGTCGAGCAGTGGATGATTATGTAGCTGATCAAGCGTACTAAGCCATGCCAGCGCAGCGTCTGGTCGGTGGCCCCATACTTGCACCGGGATCGTGGAAATCAGCATTCGACTTGCTTTGCCGCGCTCCCTGGCTTCGCGCAGCGGTTGTGGCAAATCATCCAACGATACCGGTGCAATCCGCGACATCTTTTTCTCTCTCGCTTTACGCCACTCGTTCGATGATCGTCGCCGTACCGTTTCCACCAGCGCAGCGAATGGTTTGCAAGCCAAACCGTGCATTGCGGCGCTCAAGTTCATGCAACGTACTAGCCATAATCCTTGCTCCGCTCGCACCGAGTGGATGCCCCAATGCAATCACCCCACCATTCACATTGAGACGATCATGTGACACACCAAGTTCACGCATCCATATTAACGGCACCGGAGCAAAGGCCTCATTCACCTCAAATAGGTCGATATCGTCCAATGTTAAACCCGCTTTTTCCAATACCTTGCGGGTTGCGGCAATCGGACCGGTCAGCATCAATGTCGGATCTGAGCCGACCGTTGTAACGGCACGAATACGGGCCCGGGCCTTGAGGCCAAGACTCTTCGCTTTATCGGCTGACATGATAAGCAATGCTGCTGCGCCATCCGAAATTTGCGATGCATTACCCGCTGTAATACGGCCGCCTTCTGGACGGAAGCTGGTCTTAGAGTCGTTAATGATGGTGGTCCTGGAGGTTACCTGCGCGGAGACTTCTCGCTAACAATGTTCGTCAGCACACCAATGCCCTCAACTGCTGCTTCTACAACATCCCCCGGATTGAGGAAACGCCCCGTTCCCATCCCAACACCTGCTGGTGAACCGGCGGGAAATTCATCCCGCGTAACGATCCACGGATCGACGCCGGTGGTGGCATCCTGACTTTTAGCGGCGGACAAATCCATACCGATACCGGGAGGCCCGCTATGCTGCAAATCCCGTGCGCTGACATCGTTGCCGACCGTATAACCCAATACGCTCGAAAGCGAATCGTCGTGATCGATCGTATCCGACCCAATCACCACCACCAACTCGACTTCATGATCGAGCTGATCAGTTAAAGGAGGGAACCGAATCTGATCTTGCGCGCCAATCAAAGCGCCATACGATTTCAAAAATGCGAAGGGTTGAGCGGGCGCTTTCAGGCCAAATTCAACCAAATGCTTAGCGTAATTTGCGCCTGCGACCCCGACCCGATTAACGCGCTCAATCGGTGGCAACAGAAGCACCGATGACAACGCCAGCACAGCGCCAGTAAAGCGCAGCGCCGACTGACCTTCCCCTCGCGTAATACGCGGCGCCCACTCGCTGAACTCGCCAGAGATGGGCGTGACAGTGCCCGTGCCCGTATCGACTAACGCCCAAAACGGCGCGCCACTATCCGTGCAGCGGGCGACCTTCATGCTGCTTTTACCAATGGCGTGACACTGCCAATTTTAGCTGGATCCAGATGCAATAACTCGCACGCATTTTTCCAGCGGATTTTGTCCAGTTCCATAGGTGACAATCTCAAACCATCTGTCAGATCATGGCGCACCACGTCGCCACCGCCAAAATTGCTGCCGTAGAGAATACGGTCAGGGCCGATGATATCGACCTTCGCCTGACGCATCGGCACTTCGTGCAATTCGACGTCAAAGTAAAAATTCTTCATGTGCGATAGCAACGGTTTTTTGTTGTACTTAACATCCAGATTTTGGTTGGTTTTTGCCAAACCACCTAGTTGGTAAGGAACGTAACCGCCACCGTGTGTAATGTAATTTTGAGGTTAGGGAAACGATTCAGCACACCGCCGCAAATCAGATTCCAGAAACAACGCGTCTCGTCATACTGCATACCGATGATAGCGGTGGTTTCGTAGTGGTCTTCGTTGGCTTTCTTGCCCCACGTGACTGACTGGTTATAGCCGTGAATAAACATCGGCAAATCCAGGTCGCACAATGTCGACCAGACGATATCCAGTTCCGGCGAATGGAATTCCAGGCCACCAAAGTTGGCGCCACCGGCGACCAGACCTTTAACACCCAGTTCGGTACAAGCACGACGTAATTCGATTGCTGCCGCCTCTGGCGCATTCAACGGAACGTGCGCCGAGAACATCAGACGATCAGGAGCGCGCGAGCAATATTCGGCCAGAACGTCGTTCACCTTACGTGCGAACGGCACTGCGAATTCGGCTTCGGTCCAGTACATGTAGCAATGCGATGGAACTGACACAACCTGCAAATTCTGACCCGCAGCGTCCATACCTGCCAGACGCGTTGTTGGATCGGCCCGGCGTGCCAGATAATCGGCCAACTTTGGTCCGGTGCCTGATCGTACAGCTGCCTTACGTTCTGGTGAACCGAGGCCAAAAATCCAGTCGCCGACGCGTCGTTTGATGTCATCATCTTCATGCTGCTCGAAAAATGGTCCCCAGTGCGGATGTTGGTCGTAATAACCTGGATGCGGTGCGTGCGCATGGAGATCGATAAGCATGTCTCGTGAACCGCTGCTAGTTGAGGAACAGTGCATCGAAGCAAAAAAGCGGAGAGGTTCAGTGCGATGTTGTGGCGTTATACCATCCGTCTGATTGAACACATATTTATTTTATGTTCTATATTTAGCCTTTTGCAGAATTAGTTGCAGTATAGAATAAGTCGTCATAATATAAAAATATGATTAATAATTAATTTGAACATATTTTTAAATTTCGTTTTTATTGATAATTCTTGGCGGTAAGAAATCGTTACGGGCCGGTTAAGGAGATCATCTTTAGGCATGGCATTTTGAGTAAATAGTTTTCATCTTACGTTGCTGGCAATCGGTCCATAATGTGTGCTTGGTTGTATCCGGGACAGCGTTTTTTGGCCGTGATGCAGGTGTTCGAAACAATAACCACGCATATTGGTGAATAAATGGTCATTCATAGTATTGAAGATGAGACCGGTGTCCATTGCGTCGACGTGGCGTTGGACGACAATGGCACTTTTACTTTTAAGGTGTTTCGTAAAGATCCGGAAGATCAGGGAAGATGGACGTTGGTTGCTGATTACGCTAAGACGACGTATGCGACTGAAGCTGAAGCGTTGGCTGTGGCTGGTGGGACAATACCATGGGTGAAAGATGTGCTTAATCTCCGCGGCAAGGATAGCTGATATTCAATGCCGTTTGTGTTTTGTGGTGATTTTGTGGTGTCGTCCGACAGTCGGTTATCTTTTCTTTTTCGTTGAATAGACTGGAAGCTCAGGCGACATTGGTTCGATGAAGAATCCTCGGTTCCTCGGTTTTAATTAACGAAAACCGATGAAGTGAGTGAGGCCGCGCTATCTATGACCCCACAAAAATAGCAAACTTATATCCGTCAAAGCCAGACCTCCCATCAAAGCCCCTTCCCCACCACAATCCCCCGAATCATCGTCCCTAACCGCAATGGCAAAAGCGACTTACCAACATCAGTCGGCACCAATAACTCACTAAGCACGTACCGAACCAGCAATTCACAAGCCAGATCGCGATCTATCTGGGTTGCCAACCGCTTGTCCCAATCATCAAACACAATTTCCAAAACCGATTTGTAACGCTCAACAGCGTCATCAAACATGCGTTGAAAAAAAGCAAAAGCATATTCCGGTGCTACCGCCAACAACCGCCGCACCTTATCCTGCCGTAAAAAATGATCAATATAACCAATCACCGCATTAAACCGATCATCAGGATCGGCATGCAACGTCGCCACTTCAACTAACCGTTGATGAAATTGCGCGCGCTGATGTTCGCTAAATGCATCAAGCAAAGCATCCTGTGAAGAAAAATAGCGATAAAAAGTCCCACGTGAAATACCCGCAACTTCACATACCGCCAGAATCGACACGCGCTCGACGCCCGAGACCAGAATGACCTCCTCAGCGGCTGCAATAATCTGTTGAATAGTCGTAACTGAGCGGCGATTGCGACCGGGCTCACGCGGCGGCGGGACGATTAATGCCACGCTTTTTTTACTTTTCTCGGCCGGTTTTACCACCATTGGTATATTTCCAATGTGTCCTTGTCGCTCTCCGATACTACTGATAAGCCTACCAATACGCTGCGGTAGCTGACGCCGATCACCCTCTCCCAACACTAATAATTCGCTCAGAACATACCGGATAATCATTTCGCAGATTAACTCACGGTCCAACTTTACCCCAAGGCGTGCATCCCACGCGTCAAACACGATCTTTAAGGCATCCTGAAAACGGTCAAGGGAATCAAGGAAAGCATGCTGAAAAAATCCGAACGCGTATTTTGGAGCAACCTGCAATAGGCGGCGTGCCTTGGTCCCTTTTAAAAAATTATCGAGATGGGCCACCAATGCGATGAAGCGCTCATCCGGGTCATCATAAGGCTCGGTCGCGCTAATCAATGCCTGATGGAATACGCCACGCTTATGCTGAGTATAGGCTTCTAAGAGTTCATCCTGAGACGAAAAATACCGGTAGAAAGTGCCGCGAGAGATACCAGCAACTTCGCATACAGTCAGAATAGAAACGCGGTCAACGCCAGATTCAAGAATGACCTGCTCAGTAGCGACCAGAATTTGATCAATGGTTTTTTCTGAGCGACGATTACGTCCAGGTTCATTGGTGGCATCACCGCGTGAGTCTCCTCCAGTTTCACTTCCACCTCGACGCTCATGGCGCAATTCGGTCTGCGCGGCGTCAGGATCAAATTTACTTAGATGGCACGATGCCAGCGGTTGAAGCAAAAAATCACCACCGCGAGAAATTGCGCCGATCAACTGGGTAATCCATGACAACAATTGACGCCGATCGCCTTTTCTCGGAACCAGAAGTTCGCTCAATACATAACGAATCAGCATTTCGCAAACCAATTCACGGTCAATACGAATTCCTAGCTTGGCATCCCACGCATCAAATACGATATCCAGTACTTCCTGAAAGCGATCTACAGAGTCATGGAAAATACGTTTGAAGAAGCCGAATGCGAACTCGGGTGCCACTTCCAGCAGCCGCCGCGCTTTGCTATGTTTGAGGTAATTATCCAGATAGGATATCAGCGCATTGAAACGATCTTCGGGCGTGAGGTAAGGTGCCGTCGCGGCATGCAGCGCAAGATGAAATCTGGCCCGCTTATGCTTGGAGAAAGCATCAAGTAGCTCATCTTGCGATGAAAAATAGCGATAAAACGTGCCGCGTGAAATGCCCGCGACTTCGCAGACGTTTTGGATAGCAACACGGTCTACACCCAACTCAAGAATCACTTGCTCGGCAGCGGCCAAAATTTGGTCGATTGTTTCTCCAGAGCGCTTGTTACGTCCGGGTTCACGGGGCGGTATTTCAGCTAACGTATTTTTAAGATCACTTTTTTTACTAGTATTTTTTTCACTGACTTTTGGGATGGTTTTTGCACTAATTTTTTTGTTCATTTTTTTACTTTCCACCGCCATTTTTTTG
Source organism: Glaciimonas sp. Gout2 (assembly GCF_035018905.1). Lineage (NCBI taxonomy): Bacteria > Pseudomonadati > Pseudomonadota > Betaproteobacteria > Burkholderiales > Oxalobacteraceae > Glaciimonas > Glaciimonas sp. Gout2. The sequence goes on from NZ_JASJXA010000008.1 coordinate 7,484, forward strand.
GCTCCCACCGACGTCAATTTCTGCTTACCATCAAGGCCAGCATTCAGCTTCACGGTTTGCTCTGTGGCCGAAATAGGCGATATACGCGATACACGCGATACACGCTCGTTACTTTTCATTGCCGACTCCGTTCTGTTTCTTTAATAGAAAAGTGTATTAAAACACATTGATAAATAAAAATTGCCATAGTCAAACCGATTATTCGAGGGTGTAAATAATTCTGTATTCCGATTTATATTCTAACCTTAATATTTAGGCATATCTAAAAATTTTGTTCTATTTATGATTATTATATTTACATATTTATTTAATTTGTACACTTTCAGAGAGAAACTGAAAAACGATGAAATAAGAAGGTTCTGTAAATGGATGTGATTTTTTGGAATTTTTTTTGGGGAATCAACGATTAACAAGTTACGGCGACATCAATCGAGAAAATTCCAGGCCAACATTGAAACGAGAGGAAATAACGCTGACGCCGAATTGCTGAACAAATCATGATGGCGGCTTACATGCAGTAAATCACCACCCAGTGCACAACCCCCAACAAGGTGTTGGCTGAACGGCACGCTTAGCGAAAATCGCTTTCATCTGGCATCGATTGGCAGGCCAGGTGCAACGTCTGCCTTTGAGGCCAAATCGCAGTGGCCTCTTCATACAAGAATAAAGTGAGGCCTGAAGTCACTGCCTATGTCGCGGTGAATGGCTTTATTTAAAAAACGCTATGCATGACTACATTGAGATGTTATGTAGATTTCGTATATCTCGTATGAGAACTAGAAATTGGAAATGCTTGGGACGTGCCCCCATACTGCATGCCATCAACACTTTCTTCGGAAACTACCATGACAGCGCAAAACATCTCACTATCCGCTAACGACTTCAATCAAGTCGCTGATACGGCAGCACATCCTGCTAATGATGTCGCTGTCAAACAAAGTCTGTTGCAGAAAATTTTTCTACTGTGGATTAAGCCTTACGAAAATGCGGGCGGTTTCATTCCACATATATAAGTCTTCACCCGATCACCAGCATAGTTGGTAATTCGGCCTAGTGATCTTATTTACAGATGTTCAGTAAGAAAGTTTGTTCAGGAAACCGCGAAATCACGCGGTTTTTTTTCGTTTTATTTTTGTCTTGTCATCAGTGGTTTGTGCTGGCAAAGCGCAAATACCAAATGGCACGTATAACGTCGCGCTCAACCCTTCTAAGGCTTCGGCTATCGATTGCTTCAAACCAGCTTTATATGCATTCGGCGAGCCACAGCATGATTGCTGGGGCTCGCCGAAATTATTTTAAGGGGCCAAAAGTATCGTGATATCAATTAAGACCATCGACTGACTGATGAATTAAACATTACACGTTTTAATGCCCATCAAATAGCTTCATGATGCTGCGCTTCTCGTCGTCTTCTGCTGTCGCGGGAGTGCCATCTTCATTTGTTCCCGATCCTCCGCCAACTCCCAATGAAGCAATGAAGCCGTTCCCTGGAGTGAAGTTATCGAAGAATAATTCATTGTTAATGGTAGTGATACCCTCGGGCATTGGCATCTGTACCTGTGGAACGCCACGCAATGCACGCCCCATATAACTGACCCAAATCGGTAATGCCAATTGTGCCCCAAACTCGCGGCTACCAAGAGTCTTCGGCTGATCAAAGCCCATCCATGCGACGGCGACCAATGAGTTTTGATAACCGGCAAACCAGCCATCGAAAGCGTCATTCGTTGTCCCTGTTTTACCGGCAATGTCAGTACGACCCAACACGTTAGTACCCGCACCCGTGCCACGCTGCGCCACGCTCTGCAACAAACTGGTCATGACATAGCTATTGCGTGCATCCAGTACTCGCGTTGCGTTCTGACCTGCTATTTCAGGCTGTGCGCGCGACAATGCTACGCCATGTGCATCCACGACTTCAGAGATCAAATACGGATTGACGCGATACCCGCCATTTGCCAGCACCGCGTAAGCTCCGGCCAGTTGCAGCGGCGTAGTCTGACCAGCACCCAGAGCTGTCGGCAGATACGGAGGAATTTTGTCCCGGTCAAAGCCGAAATGTGTGGTCACAAAATCTTGCGCATATTTAGCACCGATAGCATCCATCAGGCGCACAGTCACCAGATTCTTGGAGCGCTGTAAACCGGTCCGCATTGGCATTGGTCCATCCGGCGTATCGTCATCTTTCGGCTCCCAATTAGGTTGCCCGGGACCGCCCGGAAAAGAAACCGGCGAATCGTTAATGATCGACGCCGGACCGAAACCCTTTTCAAGAGCGGCGGAGTATATGAACGGTTTAAAAGTCGATCCCGGCTGACGCCATGCTTGCGTCACGTGATTGAATTTATTTTGATTGAAATCAAAGCCGCCAATCAATGTCTTGATCGCGCCGGTTTGCGGCGTCAGCGCCACCAACGTCGCCTCGACTGATGGTAGTTGAGTGATTTGCCATCCTTTTGGTGATTGCATGACGCGAATCACTGAACCAGGTTGAATGCGGTTATTTTTGGCAGCTTTTGGACTCAAGGCTGCAGCGGCAAAACGCAAACCCTCACCACTTACGGTGACCACGGTATCGTTACGCAGCATAACTTGCACTTGCTTACTGTCTGCGCTCAGTACCACGCCCGGCACAATATCATCGTTATCGGGCTTGTTATCAAGCGCATCACCGACGGCGTCATCGCGCTCATCGCCATTTGACGGTAATACAATCAATCCTTCCGGGCCTCGATATCCATGCCGACGATCGTAATCCATTACCCCTTTGCGCACCGCATCGTAACCAGCCTGTTGATCAACTGAGTTGAGAGTCGTAGTGACGCTTAGACCGCGGGTATAAATCTCATCTTTATACTGGGTATACAACATCTGACGGACCATTTCAGTCGCATATTCGGCATGTACGCTGTAAGTATTTCCGGTCGTCTTGACTTTGATATCTTCGGCGAAAGCCTGATCATATTCCGGCTGAGTGATGAATTCGAGCTGTAGCATGCGCTTTAAGATGTATTCCTGGCGAATACGCGCGCGCTTGGGGTTAACTACCGGGTTATAAGCTGACGGCGCTTTTGGAAGTCCGGCGAGCATCGCTGCCTGTGCCAGCGTGACATCTTTTAACTCTTTACCAAAATAAGCCCGAGCCGCTGCGGCAAACCCAAATGATCGCTGTCCCAGAAAAATCTGGTTCATATAGACTTCAAGAATCTGGTCTTTTGTTAAGGCATTTTCAATTTTGTAAGCCAGCAAAATTTCATAAATTTTACGCGTATAGGTTTTTTCGCTAGATAAAAATACGTTACGTGCAACTTGCATCGTAATCGTACTAGCACCTTGCGAAGCCCCGCCGTGCATAATATCAGTGCCAATTGCCCGCAGAATACCGATCAGATCGATTCCGCCATGTTGATAGAATCGCGCATCTTCAATGGCAAGCACGGCATTTTTCATGTTAGCCGGAATATCCTGCAACTTCACCAGGCTGCGGCGCTCTTCGCCAAACTCGCCAATCAAAACATGATCAGCGGTGTAAATGCGTAGCGGCACCTTGGGTCGATAATCGGTGATAGCGCCTAGATCCGGCAATTGCGGCTGCATCACCACCAGTGCGTAAGCTATCAGCAAACCACCAATGACTGCACCGGCAAGCACCACGCCGCCGATTGTGAATAACAATCCATGCAATAACGTGCCGTTTTGTTTTTTTGGCTGATGGAGGTGTGCCCTCGTCGATGTCAATTCCGCTAGTTTGGATTTGTCGGCAGGAGGTTTCAAATTGTTTTGTCGAGATTTTAATGTAAATAGCATAACGATATTGGATGGAATTAGCCCCATATCCTACAACATGCAGCGCGAACTACCCAGAATCGTCTGTAAGAAGAAGTAACTTTATTAAAAAAAGTAAAAATCTGGTTTAGGAAGTAGAGGGAAATTGGATAAAAAACCAATAGAATACGGTGCTAATTCAACAACAATTCAACAATAAGTCGATACAGATTCGATAGATCAGACAATAAGAAGTGATCGAATCATCTCGTCGGTAGCGCTGGCTGCCGCTTGCGGCGTCTGCAACGGGAACAAATGACCACCGGGAAGTAGTTTTATGTGGCTGCCAACCAATCGTCTGGTCGCTGCCATACCTGCTTGACGACACTCAACTGAATCAATCCCGCCGATAAAACCAACCGGGACCGGATAAGGTGGCCTCACAACCTGACCCAAGTGATGGGGTAAGGTCAAATAAACTGCTGTTTCAATTTCACGCTTAAAACGCAACGCTACACTTCCAGACTGCTCTACGGTGCCGTGCTCAACGTAATCGCGCAACACTTCTTCGGGCCAACTGGCGAACACCGGTTTAGTGGAGAAGTGCTGATAAACCGCCTCGGCATCGGGCCATTGAATACGACGGCGCTGCGAAAACCGTGCTGGAGACCAACGTCGGTCAATCCCCAGCGCTTTCGCCAATCTAAATACACCGGCTCGCCATCCTACGGTTACGGGCGCGTCTAACAGCACCACGCAACGTACCAGATCAGGGCGCTGTCTTGCGACCATTAAGGATAAAATTCCGCCCAGCGAATGACCGACCAAAATCACTGGCTGTTGATAGCGCACAAGCAATTCATTGACAAACTCTTGCACTAGCGCGGGCCAACCATCTGTTACCGGATAATCTGGATTATGGGCATGCATTTCCAGGGCATGGACATCGTAATTCTGACTTAACAGATCAAGAAAACGGCGATACGTTCCGGAAGGAAAGCTATTTCCATGCGCAAAATGCACAATGGGACGGGGCGACGGGATTTGGGAAACCATGGATGAAATATTCGTAAGTGTGCTTGTAACGGTATTTAATAGAGTCATTGCGGGCAGTGAAAAGTCCTTATCCACGCACACGCAGGATTTAATAGACTCTATTAAAAACCATAAGCGTTGTTTGTCACAAACCAAATTTTAGAGCCGACGCTCAATGATCGTCTCAGCGACCATACCAATAACGTTTATGTTGCTGGCGATACTCCGTCACATCAAGCGTGCTGCCAAAATGTAAAAGTATTGCACCAGATTGATCATTGCGTACATTGCGAATGCCTAATTGTTGATAACGTTCCAACACTTGCGCCTGAGGATGTCGAAATCGATTGCGATAACCCATCTGAAAAATTGCCACAGACGGATTAACCTCTTGCAAAAATGCGCTGGTTGAAGAGGTTCCACTACCATGATGCGGTACGAGCAGCACTGTCGATTTTAAACGACCGGGCGCATTCGGCGTCATGACGCTATCGGTGGCAATCGCTCCTTTATCCTGTATCAATTGTCGCTCCTGCGCCTTCTCTATATCGCCGGGAAGCAGGATCGACAAGTCACCGTTGGTAATTTTGAGCGTGCAACTCATGGTATTCGCCTTGCCCGATTTTCGATCCTTACGTTCGTTATTTTCATAATTATGCTTTGCAGGAAATAGCATATCAAACTGCACGCCATCCCAATTCCATGACTGTCCGTCCTGACACCGAGTGTGGCCCGGTGAGACAGCAACAATCCGATGATCAGGGGATAAAGATGAGTACACACGATCAACCTCAATCGCCTTTATCACGGACATTGCACCGCCGGAATGATCGCTATCCGAGTGTGAAATCACCATCGTATCAATCGCGGTGATCCCTCTGGCCTTTAGATACGGCACGATAATCCTGCTACCGCCATCGGACTCAGGCGAGTAATAAGGCCCCGTGTCATAAAGCAAGCGATGCCCGGAAGTTTCAATCAGCAGGGCCATACCTTGCCCGACATCAAACGCAGTAACCGTCATCTCACCCTCCGCGGGCCGCGTTGCGGAGTGTAACAATAACGGTAACCAGCCAATCAGGGCTAACCAGCGTAACGGCCAGCCGCGTGGCGCCAATAACCACAGCGTGGCAGCCATCGCGATAGCAAAAGTCCACGCTGGCGGCAACGGCGCTTGCCAGACAGCCAGCGGAAAACTGCTGAGCCATGTCAATACTGTTGCCAGCCAATCCACCAGAATATGCGCCAGCGTTAATACCCATCCCGATAAGGGTGCAGGCAACATACTGCCCATCAATGCCATCGGCGTCACTAACAGGCCAATCAACGGAATGGCAATGGCGTTCGCGAGCGGACTTATCAGGGATATTTGTCCAAACAAAAGGATCGTCATTGGCACTAATCCGATTGTCACGACATATTGGGTATAAGCGCCGTTTTTTATAGGATCGAGCCACACTCTGGCGGGAGTATTGGGAACCAAAGCGGACGCATCAATTAACTGCTTGGTGCGGCCAACGCTAGCATACAAAATCGTACCCACCGCGCCAAAAGATAGCCAGAATCCTGGAGAAAGTACCGCCCATGGATCGCGTAGCAATACCACCATTAGGGCGATACACAAAATATGAGAAACACTGGCAATCCGTCCGGTCCAGATGGCCAATGCGACCATCAATAACATATACAAGGTTCGCTGAGCAGGCAAGCCAAAGCCTGCCAATAATACGTACAACAAGGCCGCAGCCGCACCGGCTAATACTGCCGCTTTCTGGGCGGGTAGACGCAACGGTAAAGTGTTGCCGATAAAAAAAGACCGTCGCCATAACGCCGACATGATTGCGGCAAAAAGGCCCGCAATCATCGTGATATGAAGACCCGATATGGAAATCAGATGCCCCACGCCAGTACGATTAAAAATTAGCCAGTCGTTTTGATCTACGGCACGCTGATCACCGAGGACCAATGCGACTAAAACACCGACATATTTCTTTTCTGGCAAAGCCGCCAAAATACGTTGGCGAACCCAACCGCGCACCGCTTCTACACAATGACCGAAAGTGAAGACAAAGCGGTCTAATTGACGGTTGTTTAGTGACACATCTACTGACGAATCAACAGTTTCATCTGCGCTTAAAGAGGATGCCTTGTCAGCGCGAACATAGCCTGTTGCACGCAAATTTTGTTCGAGCAACCAAACTTCGTAATCAAATCCGTGGGGATTGGCATTGCCATGTGGTCGTTTTAAGCGAACTGTCAGCCGCCAGCGTGCGCCGGGTTCAATCTGACCAATGTCGCCAATCTGAACGCCGTCATTGGCTTGTTGCTTTGGTTGATGATTGAATGGGCGATACCAAGACAGCGCCAATTGGGATGGTATCGTTGGTGTTACGCCCTTTTGCGGTAAAACTTTTTCGACCGCAAAGTTAAACCGCACACCTTGTTCAAAATGGGTCGGCAAACTCGCAATGGTACCGATCAATGTGACGTCCCGCCCTTCCCACTCGACCGGCAACTCCTGTCGCAGATAATAGTGCGCAAACAGCGCCGCCCAGCAAAAGCCAAGTAACGCACCGCAAACAATCAGCCCCGTTATTTTTATCAGTCTATGCCGAAGTATCCCTGCGACTAAGCCAGCAAGAGCCGCCAACAAGCACACAATACCGATGAGAAAAGCGGACGGCAATGCTGCTTGAGTCTGTAAAAAAACCACACCGATTAAGAAACCAAGAATGAAACTCCGCACCGGCGACTACTTCAGCAGCGCAAGTCGTGGCAGCGCCGCGAGCGCGTTCGCGGTGGTTGCCTTGGCCAATTGCTCTGTTGTCATCCCGCGTAACTTTGCTAAAACTTCCGCAATCAAAGGAATTTGCGCCGGTGCATTCTTCTGTGGATGCAACCACGCTGGCGACATGTCCGGCGCATCGGTTTCGAGCACCAGTGCGGTCAGCGGCAACTCGGCCGCCAACCGTCGAATCTGCAAGGCGCGTGTAAACGTCATCGCCCCACCAAACCCTAGCTTAAAATGTAGTTCGATAAAGGCTTCAGCTTGTTGAAAGCTACCGTTGAAGGCATGCGCGATACCGCCTCTTACTTTGATCCTACGCAAGTATTTTAACAACGTATCCTGAGAGCGCCGTACGTGTAACAAAACCGGCAAGTCGAATTCACGGGCAAGTTTTAATTGTTCGACGTAAAAATGTTCCTGCTTTGCGCGCAGCACGCCTTCGCCCAAACCCGGAACGAAGAAATCGAGCCCTATTTCACCAATCGCGACAAATAAAGGATCATCCATCGCCAGCGTGATCGCTGCCCGCAGTGCCAATAAATCGGATTCTTCGGCCTGAGGAACAAAAATAGGATGAATACCAAGCGCGTAGGTGCAATTTGATTGCTCAGCCGCAACGGCCGCTACGGTGGCAAAGTTTGCCCGTTCAACCGCAGGAATGACGATCCACGAGACTTGATGCTGTAATGCCGCCTCGGCAAAGGTTGTCTGCTCGCCACCAAATTCGGCGGCGTCAAGATGACAGTGGGTATCGATCCACATGGGATGTGTCCTATAGAGCAATTTTTGATGGAGGTTTGCCAGCTATCTAGCGGGATTGGCAGATTAATATCGTAGCATGCGGTAATATCTGTCAACAGATCTAACACCTGAGTATTAGGAAAATTAGGGAAATTACGCATATTACTAATTTTAGAGAATGCACGTGTTTCGCGTTTTTTACGCTTTACCCGAACGCTGATTCTTTCGCATTTTTATATGGCGTAAAAATATTCATCCGTCTTCCAACATGCCATTAGCCCTATCAACCATATCAAACCATTCAGTGCGTCAGTTCCCCGCAATAGCCTGATAACATGCTGATCGAAGAAAATTGAATTAAATCAGATGGATATACAAGAAACTACTCCGCTTGCGGATAACCAAACACTTGCAAAAATATTTGACCAGCGCGAATATCGCAATGCATTAGGCACGTTCACCACCGGTGTGACCATCATTACCGCGTGCAACGACAGTGATCAGGGCGACGGCATCGAAAAGCGCGTTGGCATCACCGCAAATAGCTTTAATTCGGTTTCGCTCGATCCACCCCTGGTTTTATGGAGTCTGGCAAAATCATCAAGTAGCGCGCCGATATTCGAAACGGCTGAATACTGGGCCGTACATATCTTGTCGCACGATCAGGACGCTCTGGCAAACCGCTTTGCCAAGCGCGGCGTGGCTAAATTCGCCGGACTTGAAACCGAAAAAGGGCTAGGCGGCGTGCCGCTTCTGCCGGCCTGCACCACACGCATGCAATGCAAAACGGCCTATCGCTATGATGGCGGTGATCACATCATTATGGTTGGCGAAGTGATGCACTTCGATCATTCCGATATTCCACCGCTTGTTTATCAGCGTGGCAGTTATGCCATCGCGACGCGCAAGGAACTGGCCGATGAAGCGGAAGCATTGATCAAAGCAACGACAGGTGCACGTATTTTCAATACCAGCGCGATGAGCCATTTACTCGGTAGCGCTTACTTCCAGTTATACGGAAAACTACGTGAATATGGTGCGCAACAAGGTTTGAATGATACCGAATTTTTTGTACTCAATACGTTAGCTGCACGCGAAGGGCTGAGTATTGAAGAGTTCAACCGTCTATTCGCTTACGCCGGTCATTCGCCGTTAATTATCGTGCTCGATGACATGACCGCGCGCGGGCTATTGCAGGCTGTGGCTGATCAAGGCGAGAAAAATGGCAGCGGTCTTTTCTACCTCACCGCGCTGGGCCGTGACCTAACGCAAAAAATTGCCGCAGCGGGATCGGAAATTGAGGCCGATATGATGGGGAAAATGGGTGCTGTTGATGCTATCGCTTTGCGCACATTGCTACGTCGCTTCATTAACATTCCTGATGATCCCGTCGAATTTGACGAATAATCGCCATTTCAGTCGTCAGCAACCATCGCGGCGATCCTCTTATGATGGATCCCGCAGATAAGTTCTACAAACTATTTCTGCTGAACTTATCTTTTTTAACCGTCTAACAAATCTGGCTAAACCCTGCGAGCCGCACTCCGTCAATGATCCAGTGCAAGTCTTGCCACTTGCAAGACCTCTCCAGTCGTCGCATCCTGAACAAATGTCACTATTCCAAACTGATCAACCGGAACATCCCCTCCGATGCTATCGAGGGAGATGTTTTGCTGAATCTTTACCATGCCCGCTTTCAATGCAAACGGCCCCAACCAACGTCTTACAACAAACTCGTGATGGAGAGTAGCGCCGCCATTTTCGCCAGCGGCCACTTTTGACACTAACTTATTCTGATATACAGCAACAAAGGCATTTTGCGTTTGCTTAGGATCTGTTGTGGTGCTGGGACTAATAATGTCGCGGGCTATGGCAGTCAAATCATACGACCTTGGCCCCCGCGCCTCGTTTGAGGTCACCTTGATCATAATATCGACAGGCGATGCTTGCGCGTTAATATGCTGAAGTGCGCTCTCGGCGGCACTCGCCGTACTCCACTTTCTGAGCTCACGCCCGCCTGCAAAGACCTCCGGCGTGTACACGACTTTGGTGTTGGCATAGTCGGCTAATGCTTGCTGGCGCAGTGTAAATGCATGATCACCGAATCGATCTTTCCAACCCAAACTATCCCAATAGTCGACGTGCAATGCCAATGGAATCACCATATCGGCGCTGACTTTTGAACCGATTTTAGCCAGCCATGCATCAGCGGGCGGGCAACTGTTACAGCCTTCGCTTGTGTAAAGTTCAACCAGCGCCACACGGTGAGCGGGACTTTTTGCGGTCAACTCAACTGCTTGCGCGGTGGATATCAAGCCACCGGACAGTACGGCTAACAGCGCATATTTATGCATGATTGAGATGACGTTAGAGATAGTAGAGGCAAACACGCGCAACTCCAAAAAGATGATGATGTCCTTTGGTCGCTGAGTTGGTTACTTCCTTACAGACACCTCCTAAACATCTTTAATATTATCAATATAATAATATTAAACGACAATCCCCGGTCACAATACCAATACACACATTTAAGGATTATGAAACAGACGGAGCCCGATAGAGATTTACGACATCCCGATCCACCCGCACCAGGTTTTGTCCTGCATCGACAACAAACTCTGCACCATTGAAGGACGGACGCGTCAGCAATAAAATCGCCTCCGCAATATCAGACAGCGGCGCCACATACCCCAGCGGTGTTGAGCGCTCAGAGGAGTATTCAAAATCAGCTTGGGTCTGATCTCCGCTAGGCGTCATCAATCCAGGATAGAGGGCATTTACTCGCAGTACCGCACCACCAGATATGGCTAACATAGCGGTCATATTTCCTAGCGCAGCTTTCGCCACGGTATAACTAAAATCCTCAGGGTGGAAATTTGCGCGGACCTTTTGATCAACGACATTCACCACCACGCCTTGCTGACCACGTTGCTGGGCCTGCTGGAAAAAAGTTTGCGTGAGTAATAGTGGCGCACGGCAATTAATTTGCCAGGATCGCTCCAGATCCTCAAGTGCAAAATCAGCCAATGTGTCAGGAAAAAATATAGCAGCACAATTGACCAAGACATCAAGTCGCTCAAACGTGGCATAAGTGGCTAATATCATGGCCGACAATTCGACCGGATTAGATAGATCGGCGCGATGAGCGACGGCTTTATGTCCCGCTGCCTCAATCAACGCGACCGTCTCCTGCGCCTCAGCCTGCGAATTACCATAATGGACTACCACTGCATAGCCGGCCTGCGCAAAGCGCTCAGCAATCACACGACCGACGCGTTTGGCGGCGCCGGTTATCAGTACTACGGGTTGCGTCATATCGATGATCGTTCTAAATAGGTTTTTTATGCGTATTCGCGGCGGCGTGATCCATGAATTGCGCCATTCGCAAATCCAGTTCAGTGACGCCATTCGCATCGTGGGTTGCCAGTAGAACAACTACACGATTATAAACATTCGACCACTCAGGGTGGTGATCCATTTTCTCTGCCAGCAAAGCGACTTGCGTCATAAATCCAAACGCAGCATTAAAGTCGGCAAACAGAAAAGTCCTTTGAATGGCATCCCGGTCTTTCACTGCAGACCATTCGGGAAGACTCTGCAGGGCCGTAACTGCGCCGATATGTGATGGTCGTGTCATCGAATAATATCCATGTGTAAAACAGTAATTCTATCGTCAGAAGCGATACCGCGTCATCTGTCACGCCTACTACCTCGTTACGCCACGGTTGCATGTCATCCAAGAACTATGCGTTATAGGACGAAAACTTTGCTAACCCGCGCCAATCTTCGATTGCGTACATCGACATCATTGAACGTCATTACTCTTTATTATTGGTCAATAAACAATTACCTATTATAGGTTGTGTCTAAACGTACGCTAAGACGTGACTTTGTAACGAGTTGAATCGTTGCTTGTGGCAAATATTTTTACGGGTATAGTTTGCCTATATTCAACTTTTAGGGCACTTATGAAACGCTTCCTCTGCGCGGCAATGTTCGCCGCAATAAGCTGTACCGCGTTTATTTCAGCACAGGCAAACGCGCAGGTCGGGGTGAATATCATCATCGGCTCACAACCGCCGCCACCACGCTACGAACGCCCTCCACCACCGCGTGCAGGCTATATCTGGGCGCCAGGTTATTGGAACTGGGCTGGAGGTCGTCACGTGTGGCGACAAGGCTATTGGAACCGGGCACGTCCTGGTTATCAATATCAACGACCGCGCTGGGAGCAAGGTCGCGGCGGTTGGCAATTGAATCGTGGCGGCTGGGAACGAGGACATGGCGGTCGTCCCGATTATCGCGGCAATGGACGCCCAAATTACAACAATCATCGGGGTAACGGACGCCCGAACGGTGGGCGACATGACAACGGCAATCACGGCGGCCGAGACGATCACCGCGGCGGCAATCGCTAACAAGCAGACTAAAAAATAGTCGGCATAGCAATGATGTGCACCATGAAGCAATGAAAAATCCTTTCTCGCAAATGCGACAAAGGATTTTTTAAACGAACATCACGAACCTGATAATTACCACTATTTTTTGTGCTTGGTTCTGGTCTGGATCGGAAGAATCAGCCACGTGCGGCATGACCGAACGCCCCTTCCACTTACCTCAAATCGTTCATCAATATTACTAGCGTAGTGTCCTCACTGTTTTGTCACATCAACGCGATGTTGTGCTGTCGCTTTGCGTCCACCATGCGTGCTTGCTACTTCCACTGTTGCATCATAACTACCCACTGGCAAGGTTGACAGGCTCAGTTGTTGTTCGGCTCCTTGCAAAATGTCACGGCCAGCTTCGTTAAGAATTTTCCAGCGGTATGTAGGTCCCGCGCCGGAGGCTCCCGCAAAATTTGCACTCGCTTTCAAGTTAGCCACTTGCCCTTCGATAATTGACGAGTCTCCAGTAATACTAGCCTTTTGTTCTACTACGCTAACGTTAATAGTGGCACGACTTTGTTCGCCGTGTTGATTGGTAACTGTCAGCGCGTAGGTGCCCTCGCCGATTTGGTCTTTGCCAACAATCGCGTCAGCATCTGCTCTATCAGCATAACGCAGGCTAAACGGTCCGCTTAATTTTTCCCATTTATAGTGTGTGGCGTAAAGACTCTTGCTACCTTCGAGTTTGTAAGCAAAACCTGTACTGGTGGTGCTTACAGCATTAATATTTCTTCCAACCACGGCTTGCGGAGGATTCACCGGTGGCGTGATATCGACCAGCGGCGGATAAAAATTAGCAACTACTTCGCGTCTTTCATCCAAACGTCGAGCGTTGTTTTCATACCGTTGAGTGCCCATCTCAGCACCTTTGTACAAAATGTCTGGATTGGAAAAGTAATTTAATCGGGCACACGAAGGTGAGCAGTTATAAGCCATGATAGTGCGCCATCTGCCCCCGCCAGTGCCGGCGGTGTGCTTATAACCATGTTGATACTCAGGTGTTCTGGTCGGCACACCACCGAACTGATCGAGGTCGTGACTGAGGCCCAGGTTATGTCCGATCTCATGCGCGAAACTGTAATAACCTGTCGCATAACTATAATCAACAACTGAAAAAGCAGTCGCTTTTGATGCATTGACATACCCCGTACCTGCCGACGTATTTGATGTCGCCAGCATGACCACCACATCTGCGCGATGACTTTCTCTAAAACCATGGACCGGTGCACCTAATACCGGATCGTTCGTATTTTTAAGCTGAGATAGCATATTGGTGTACTTTCCCTTTTCGTCGTAACTGGCATCAAAGGTTCCGGCATATTCAAAAGTAATCGCGACACCGCTATTTTTTGCGCCTTGGTTTGCCTCGGCAAATGCGAGTTTAATCACCGCTTGCAGGTCCTTCGCTTTTGCGCGGGATTGATTCGTCGTCACAACCATGACGCGAATCGTGCTATGCGCACTTTTTAACTTTATACTATCGCTACCGTCAACAAACTGCGTATGCATGCCGTCGCCAGCTTCAGCGAGTATTTGCTGGAATTGGCGCTCTTGCTGGTCTTGCTGCGTATTATCGGCACTTCCATGTTCGGCGTGCTCGGCTTGATGTTCGACCGCGTCGTCTGCTTGATCGAGCTTACTGACATCGACTTTCACAATCGCGTGCCGTCCATTTTTGAGAGGCCAAATTTGATAAAGCTGGCCTTCATGGTGGAAGGAGCCAGTGATGTTTTCGCCATTGCGCACGAGGATGGCCTGGTTGGCAGCATCTGATGCATGTTCTTCGTCAGTCTCATCAGATGAGATTTGACCGCGCCATATACTGACGCCATCGACATCAGTTTCTGCTGTAAATTTTTTAAAATGTAATACATGACCATCATCTATTGGCAAAGCGATTTCGTCTTGCTGATCATTCACCAGTAAAGGTGTAGCCGTCGCCAGGCGCACTGATGCGGTCGCTGGCGCTGCCAATATTTCTGCCAAGCCGCTACTAGCCGCCGCAGCAGCCGTATTTATTGGAGAGTCGATATCGGTCTGTTCTAGTTGAAATAATTGGTTCTCCTCAATTGAATACGCCGATGCGCAGTAAATAAGGGACATAACTGTTGATATGGCTACCAATCGGAGTGTTTTTTTTATTGAGGTCATTTTACGGTCTGAAATAAATAGAAAAATCGAAGTAGAACGATTTAATCTGATGAAATAAAATTATAAAAATAAGAAGATTCTTGGCTTACATCTACGAATACGCTTGAATCAAATTTCCTGGCGAAAAAAACTGAAATTGACACGTTTCGAGAAGTGCAAAAACGGGCATAAAAGATAACGTCACCCATTATCGTGGGTGCGAATGAAGAAGGTAATGGGACAAACCCGGAGCGTGATAGAGACTATTCTTAGCTTATATAGACTCACCATAAGCAAAAAAATGAAACACAATCCTCTTTATGAGAATGAGTCGACATAGCGCGATTGATGTTTTTTTGAAGACATCTCTGGCGCAGTAATAACGTCATCACTTCATAAAAAAGTGACATCCCTCTTTTCTTGCGTTATCTTGGAATAAATACTCTTTTAAGAACCTGAGAATCTATCGCCAATACTCACTAGCGGGCGAAGGAGCAGCGCTGAAATTGACATTTAGATGCGTAAATGAATATCTAAAGCAACCTATCCGCCCCGGTTACGGTTGCTTTTAAAGAGATTAAGCAGGTTGCAATCGGTAAGACCAACCCGATTCATACACTTTTTTTTGTGAAGGATAATACTTGCTTTTACATACCATCTACCTGATAGCGATTGTTGCAGAGGCGATGTCAGGCGCGATCATGGGTATGCGCCGCGATATGGATCTTTTTGGAATTTGCATGATTGGCACAGTCACCGCATTAGGTGGCGGAACAATGCGCGATGTGTTGTTGGGCCACTACCCATTAAGTTGGATCGCCAATCCGGAATATTTACTCTTCACCATTAGCGCAGCGATCGTCACTGCGGTGGTGGCGCGCGTTCTCCATCATTTACGGACGGTGTTTTTAGTAGTTGATGGCTTGGGCTTGGTGGCATTTACGGTGATAGGGTGCAACGTTGCGATGGCTAGTGGTATGACGCCGGGTATCGTCATCATGGCTGGCTTGATTACCGGTGTTTTTGGCGGGTTGTTACGAGACGTATTATGTAACGAAATTCCATGGGTGTTACGACGCGAACTATACGCCACTGTATCGCTACTAACCGGTGCTTTATATGTTGGCCTACTTTGGATAAAAGTCGATACCAATGTCGCGTCCTTGATCGCGATCGGAACGGGCTTCTTGTTTCGATTATTGGCAATGCGATTTCACTGGCGATTGCCGCGCTTCAACGGTGACAGAATACGTGGGCTGGATTGATGCATGATGGCGTCGGCGCGGATATCAAAAGGTCCGCGCTGTCAGTAATTTATCAGAAAAAAATAACAACTCACGCATTGTTTCGTCGCAGAGTATAAACAGCATTTCAAGTGCAGCTCAACCCAATCGCTCAAGCAAGGCGATTGCGCCAGCCGGTGCACGTTCTTTGGCACCGTTGATAAAGAATACAAACACATCGCGTGCCACGTCTTGCTTCGTCTGGGGAGTGATGCGTGGAAACACATCCTGATCAACCGCACTACTCCCTACAGCAAGTTTGTTAAAGCGGGTCGCCCACGTATCAAGCGACTCGGGAGAGTAACCTGACTTTATTTCAGATTGACTACACATCAGTCTTGCATAGACAAAATCGGTACTGAAATCTGCAAAGGAAGGATAATCTCTTGAATCGGTGAAAACGCTCGCAATTTTGTATTTCCGCATCAATTTAAAAAAATCAGGGATCATAAAACTATCATGTCGCACATCCAGTACATGACGCAGTTTTATACCGTCAATTTTATTCGGAAGTAGTGAAACAAAAGCAGTGATGTCAGCAATATCACAGTGTTTGGTGGGTGGTAATTGCCATAAAACCGGGCCTAATTTTTCTCCAAGTTCCGCTATACCACTCTGAATAAAGCGCTCAACAGACTCACCGGCATCCGCCAGTATCCGCCGATTGGTGCTATAACGCGGTGCTTTCACCGAAAAGAGAAAGCCATCTGGCGTTTCTGCCGCCCATCGTGCGAACGTAGCGGGCTTTTGCGTACTGTAGTAAGTACCGTTTATTTCGATTGCAGTGACTTGGCGACTGGCGTATTCCAGTTCATGGGCATGAGCCAGACCTGCCGGATAAAAGTTGTCACGCCAAGGGGCGTAAGTCCAGCCACCTATGCCAACGCGTATGAAGCATTTACGGTTTTTCATCTTCGCTCCTTAGCAACGACGATGCTTTTATAATAACAACATATTAACGCAACGGAGAAAAAGGCGAACTGGAAGGTAAAAACGTTGATAAGGATGTGATTAACAGGGAAAATTCGGACTAATGAGGGTAACGCGGGCTAGTTGTTAAAAAACCGTTCTTAAAAAGCAAAAACCGCTGAGCAACAAAGCTGATCAGCGGTTTCGACTATTGGTTGCGGGGGCAGGATTTGAACCTACGACCTTCGGGTTATGAGCCCGACGAGCTGCCAGACTGCTCCACCCCGCGTCTGAGGAATGAGAGTATAAGCTGGTTTGATTAATATAGCAAACGTTATAGTCAGAAAGCGCATTTAGATGGTGCGGTGATACACTTCCATGTCAGGTAAAAAAAGCAGGCTAAATGAAACACCTTGTTTATAGTAACAATTCCTTTCAACGCATAATGAATGATGTGCCTTTCAAAACATTGTGCCCAGACCTTTAATTCGCTACCTATGAAATTTTGCTCCGAATGCGCGCATCCTGTATCCCTGCAAATCCCACCTGACGACACGCGTTCACGCTTTGTCTGCAGCAATTGCGGCACGATCCATTATCAGAATCCGAAGATGGTGGTTGGCTCAATTCCGGTATGGGAGCACGATGGAGAAATAAGTATATTGTTGTGCAAACGCGCTATAGAACCGCGACTCGGTTACTGGACGCTTCCGGCTGGATTCATGGAGAACGACGAAACCACTGAGGATGCTGCACGCCGCGAAACAGAAGAGGAAGCCGGTGCCAAAATCACCCTGCATGGGCTTTTCTCCATGATCAATGTCCCGCACGTTCATCAGGTACATTTATTTTATCGGGCGACTTTGCTCGACCTTGATTACGCGGCTGGCATCGAGAGTCTTGAAGTGGAGATGTTTACCGAAGCGCAAATTCCTTGGGAAGATATTGCCTTCCCAACTGTTGCTACCACGCTGAAGGCTTTCTTTAACGATCTCAAACTAGTGCAAAAAAATGGTGCCAGTTTCGGGCTCCATACCGAAGACATCTATAAGCCGATGCGCAGCAAGTAGTTTTCTAATCCGGCGCTAGATTAAGAAACTACTATCTACCTTAAAAACTTGTCGGGGTTAGACTTCGTTTATCCTGACAAGCCAACAAATGTTCGGTCTATCTACGTGGCAGATAGGAAGCAATCAACGCATCGAGCGGCATTGGCCGGCTTAATATAAATCCCTGAATTAAATTGCAACCGTATTGACGCAAAAAAACCAATTGATCATCCGTTTCAACGCCCTCGGCAATGACGCCCAATTTCATGTGGCGGCCAAGCTCAATCATGGCGCGTACGATCGCTCTATCTTCCCTTAAATGCGGTAGACCATCAACAAATGAGCGGTCGATCTTAATAGAAGAAATCGGCAATCTTTTGAGCCTTGAGAGCGACGAGTAACCAACGCCAAAATCATCAAGACTAATCCCTACACCGAGCTCACGCAGTGCCTGCATAACAGGAATCACCTTTTCGGGTTGCTGCATCAACATACCTTCTGTCAGCTCAAGGCAAAGATGATGGGTCCCGATGCCAAACTCTTTCAAGATGACGGTCAGCTCATCCGGCAAATCATTACTCGTAAATTCCGGCGCCGCCATATTGACATGCATTTCTAGGTTACTCAATCCCGAACGATGCAAATATGCAAGATCTCGGCACGCCTGACGCAACACCCAGCGTCCGATATTGATGATCAGACTGCTTTGTTCAGCAATCGGAATAAAAATGTCCGGCCTGACGATATCGCCGTTTGCCCTGCGCCAGCGGATAAGCGCTTCAACGGCGTGCATCTTCTGATCGCTATCATTAAATATGGGCTGGTATTCGAGAAAGAATGCATTATCAGTCAGCGCCTGATGCAGTTCGGCCTCCATGGTCATCCGTTGCGCTACGTCGGATTGTTCAATCGCTAAAGTATGGGAAGTACTATTCGAAAAAAAGCTGAGCGCATTTCTGCCATTCTTTTTAATACGATACATTGCGGCATCGGCGCTGCGCAACAGTTCCGGACTGGTCATCCCATTTTCCGGGAAGATGCTGATGCCCACGCTGGCCGACACCGTCATATCATTGCCGTCAAACAGAAACGGCATACACGCTGCTTGCAATACCTTCGATGCCAACGCATTCAATTGCTGGTCTAATGGCTGCGTGGCACCATCCGGTATCAACAAAATCGCGAATTCGTCCCCTCCAAGCCGCCCGACATAACTTCCTGATGGAACAAGTAGCTGTAACCGCCTTGCAAATTCCTGCAACACTACATTACCGGCTTCGTGACCGAACGCATCATTAACTGGCTTAAAACGATCCAGATCGATAAAGATTAAGCCAAACGATGTTCCCGCAATGGTCGAATTCTGACAAGTGTTATCGAGCATATGATAAAAATAGGTGCGGTTTGCCAACTCCGTCAATCCGTCAATCTGCGCTAACTGCCGAATGGTTTCCTGCTGCTCAAGTCGTTGTGCAGTCTGGGCGATCAATACACCTATTGTCTCGGAAAGAATCGGTAGCTGGGCTTCGTGCTGGCGGGAGAGTTTGCTATAAAATTCCAGCACCCCGGGACTATGCCGCTGACCGCCCTCCGTCACATACACGACCGGAAAGATGTAGCCAGACCGCAATCCGCACTTGACAGCGCCATTGTGACGCAAGAAGCCCGGCGCGCTTCCCAGATTTTCAATCCAACGCGCCTCGCCGGATTGCCACACCAAACCCACTGTGCCAATGCCCGCGGCCATCCTCAATGCGGCGCTTTCTTCGTTGAACGCTTCGAGCGAGTATTGGGGGTTGTGCCAGAAATGCTTACATAAAAGTTGCTGCGAGCCAGCCAGATCAGACTCCAATGGGCGATCTAAAGCCCAATAAGCACCCCATTCCCAACCTAAATTCTCACATACCACTTTAATAACTTTGGTGACAGCAACACCTAAAGTATCGGTACTTAACAAAAATTGGGTGCACTCAAAACTCAGCCGCTCACGTATCGCGACATGCTTTGAAGCAGTCGTTTCTAACAAAACGCCACTACGGACCGCGTGCTTCCTGGCGGACTGAGGCAATGACATCAGGCGGAACCAGTGCATACCATACTTCTCAGTGACAACGCGAAACTCACGGTCGACCGACTCGCCTTCCAGACTGTCCGTTTTGAGCGTCGCCTCCAAAACTTTTAAATCTTCCGGAGGCATGCTAATTAAGCAATTTTTTAGAGATGGATACCATCCCGCCTCGACTCCCAACATGCGCGCGGCATTAACCGACAATACCAACTGATCGGTCTTAACGTCGAACCACCAGCGCCCAAAGAACGCTGCTTGCTCACTAAAATCGGGAACAATGGCTTCGGAGAGCGGGGTTCGTAAGGAGGGCGTAACGCTTTCGTTATTCGGCCGTCCGAACACTGGGGCCGAAGATACCAAAGAGGAGAATTCATGCATAGTGGCTAATATCTCAATCTCTTGGATAATGTTAATTGTGACTAATTACAGCATATTCCATTACAGCAAATTTCGGGCCAACAAAAAGGTTCGACCATTAAGCGTCAATTAGGCGCGGCGTTCAACTATCAATATTATCGCGCACAAAAATGATGCAAGGCGCGTTCCTTGCACCATTTACTGCTCGGCAACATGCATTCTCATCCTTATAGGTTGGGCAGAAGTGGTTAATATGGCAAACTTGGATGCATGCATCTTCAGAACTCAACGTGTCATTACTTTTTTATCAAGAAAAATCAAACGACGAGGATGAGTTAATCAGATACATACTACCAGTTCAGTAAAATTTCCCAATAAGCATTCTGATGTAATAGTGCACAGGGAAAATTTTTGATATTCAAAAATAGTTGACTATGAGAAAAACGCGATTTAACGCTGCTCACTTCCTTAAAATGGTAATCAAAAGCGCCCACAAGACGGTCAGGGACCGACGATGATTCCCTGGTTAGAAATTGACACACCATTTCCAGACGTGTCAGAGGCATTGGGACCGGACGATGGTGCGCCCGGACTACTCGCTGCGGGGGCTAATCTTTCGCCGCAGCGGTTGCTTAACGCCTATCGACATGGCATCTTTCCATGGTTTTCTGAAGGCCAGCCTATCCTTTGGTGGAGTACAGACCCGCGCATGGTGCTGGAAACCGAACGCTTCAAATACTCTGCCAGCTTAAAAAAAACCTTAAAGAAAATCCACCGTAATCGCGCTGATCGTCGCTGGCAGATTCGCTTTGACTTTGCTTTTGAGGAGGTCATGCATGCATGCGCCGCGCCACGGCGAGATGGTCAAGGCACATGGATATCAGATGAGATCATTGAGGGCTATCGGGCACTTCACCACCTCGGTTATGCGCACTCAGTGGAAGTCTGGCTTGATGGCAAGTTGGTTGGAGGCGCTTATGGTGTCAGCATCGGACGGATGTTTTATGGTGAATCAATGTTCGCGCGTGTCACCGATGCCTCCAAAATTGCACTGGCCTACCTGGTTCACTTTCTGCGTCAAAACGGCGTTACGCTGATTGACTGCCAGCAGGAGACGCCGCATCTTGCTTCGCTAGGTGCGGTTCCCATTTCTCGCGACGCCTTTATGCGACATCTCACCGAAGCGATAAATCATCCACAAATTCACAACTGGCGACCGATACCATTGTTCCCATAACAAGATTAGTAAGCATGGACTTACTAGCTGGTAAGTAAATTTGGCAAGCTATTGCAGTTTTCGGGTTGGTGCCAGGAGCGCGCCACCAACACGACATTGCGCTTACGGTGTAAATTACAGCTATAGGAAATACGCAAAATGATCCCGACAACGGGTTTGTATCCTCTCCGGAAAAACACAGTACGTTAGTATCGGGCCGCATAGACGGCTAGGAAAGCTCAACGTTGCCGGAGCGGTTTGCGAAAGTCCGAACTATTGAACCGGTCAGGAATAGGTACATGACGCACTTAAAAGATCTCCCATTTTCAACCCTCCAATTTTACGCAACGGCACCGTACGCTTGTAGCTATCTGGATGGGCGCCAGGCACGCTCACTGGTAGCGACGCCGTCGCACCTGATCAATGCCGATGTCTATTCCGAACTAGTCAAAAATGGCTTTCGACGCAGCGGCATTTTCACCTATCGACCTTGTTGCGATGGCTGCCATGCCTGCACGCCTGTGCGCACACTGGTCAACGCGTTCATCCCTAATCGCAGTCAGCGCCGAGCTTGGGAGAAACATCGTCAGTTGACCGGCTTAGTCACCAATCTTGCTTACGTACATGAGCACTACGAACTCTATTTACGTTATCAAATTTCACGTCACGCAGGTGGTGGTATGGATCAGGACAGTCGGGATCAATACGCGCAATTTTTGCTGCAAAGTAAGGTCAATACCCGTTTGGTCGAGTTTCGCGAACCAGACGGCACGTTACGAATGATCAGCATCATTGACGTGCTCAATGACGGACTATCTTCGGTCTACACGTTTTATGACCCAGACGTGATCGGTGCATCCTTTGGTACTTACAGTATTTTATGGCAGATCAAACAGGCGCAACAACTCGACATGGCGTATGTCTATCTTGGCTATTGGATCAAAGATAGCCTTAAAATGGCATACAAAATAAACTTCCGACCACTGGAAGCGTTAAGGGAAAATGAATGGGGTACGTTAGAATAGTGAAATTCGCCGACGTAAACTAAAAAATGGGACCATTCCCTTGTCTTATTGCCGGCCCACCAACCAGTTCTATACAACCGTTACCGCTCAGCCTACCGTGCCTTCCAAACTCCTGTACAACCTTGCCCGCCCCGCCCTATTCTCACTCGATCCAGAAGCCGCCCATCATCTGACCATGGCAGGTTTACGTCGTGCTCAGTCAATGGGACTTACAGCACTATTACCAAAACCAGCCCCAGATCCGCGCATCGTCATGGGAATAACCTTTCCCAACCCGATCGGACTGGCCGCCGGACTGGATAAAGATGGATCTACGATTGACGGCCTGGCTGCGCTGGGATTCGGTTCGATTGAAATCGGCACTGTGACGCCAAAAGCCCAGCCAGGCAACCCGCGACCACGCATGTTTCGCCTCCCCGCTGCCAACGCCCTCATCAATCGCATGGGCTTTAACAACGGTGGCGTCGATGCATTTGTCAAAAACGTGCAATCGTCGAAGTTTTATCAGGAACGTACTGGTGTGCTCGGGTTAAACATCGGCAAAAATGCCTCCACGCCAATTGAAAACGCCGCAGACGATTACCTTTTTTGCCTGGAAAAAGTCTATCCGTACGCAACCTATGTCACGGTCAATATCTCGTCACCGAACACCAAAAACCTGCGTCAACTACAAGGTGCATCAGAACTCGACGCACTCTTGTCACAACTCAAGCATGCGCAGCAGAAGCTGGCGGACCAGCACAAACGTTATGTACCGGTCGTGTTAAAAATTGCCCCGGATATCGACGCAGAACAAGTTAAAACTATCGCAGATGCGTTGCTGCGTCACAAAATGGATGGCGTCATCGCGACCAATACAACCATCACGCGTGATGCAGTCAAAGGACTTGCGCATGAGAATGAAGCTGGTGGTCTATCAGGTGCGCCAGTGTTTGAATTATCCAACACCGTCGTGCGCCAACTGCGTGCTGAGTTGGGTGATGCGATCCCGATTATTGGCGTGGGTGGAATTTTGAGCGGTGCCAATGCGCAGACCAAAATGGCGGCTGGTGCAGCGCTCATACAGCTATATAGCGGACTGATTTATCGCGGTCCGGCTTTGGTTCGGGAGTGCGCAAACGCACTTAGGAAAAACGGGATAAATTGAAAAATGCATTGATAAACGCGTCTAAAAGTGACTTATAAAGTTACTTGAGAAGCGAAATGACCCATTCTTCCTGACCTCAAACGGCAGTTTCAACCGCTGCAACCATGGCGCAATTGCGTTATCGCGTCATGGCTCGCCGTAGCATAAAACTGAGTCCATCGACAGTGGCGACCATCGCTAGCATGGCAACAATCACGCTAGCCGCTTGCGGCATCTGAAACAGCGACAGATGATATTTCAACATTTGGCCTAAACCGCCCGCGCCCACAACACCCAATATAGCCGCCGCCCGAATATTATTTTCCCATCGGTACAGCGTATATGACATCATTTGCGGCAAGGTTTGCGGCATCGTTGCGTACAAAAATGCTGGGATAGCTCGCACGCCGTTGATGCGCAAAGTGGCCTCGGGCAGCGACGACGTATTTTCATACGCATCGGCAAACAGGCGACCAAGGACGCCTGAAGTATGCGCCGCCAGCGCCAGCGTACCGGCAAATGGTCCTAATCCTGCCGAAATTAAAAGAATCGACGCCCACACTAGTTCGGGAATTGCCCGCAAGACGTTCAACAGTGTACGGGTTGCGGCGCGCGCAGTACCACCGAAACGGCCGCTCGCCACCAAACCAAGCGCGACACCGACAATCGCCGCCAGAATCGTACCGAGGGCTGACATTGACAGCGTTTCTGCCATACCTACCGCAATCTTAAGCAAAAATGGCGTAGATAATTCCGGCGGTGCAAAACCATGCAAAAACTCAAACGTCGTCCGCACCGCTTCTTGTGTAAAAAAGGCGCTCCACGTTAAGGAAAGAGACAGAAAGCTCGCAACGACCAGCGCGAATAAACCGCACAACAACGCCACCGTCGAAAAACGCCAGCGCGGTGCTTGCGGCAAGCGATCGAGCGCAGACACGGGAGAAGCGTCAGAGTTGTGCGTCGCCCTTCTCATTCAAGCCTCCCGCGCAACATTTTGCTCACCGCGTCAGCGCCTGCGACCAACAACACAAACACCAGCAACATCGTCGACAACTCCGCACCGGCCATCATTTTCATCGATTCATCCATCCGCTGGCCGAGACCACCAGCACCGACGAAACCCATCACCACGGAGCCACGTATCGCACATTCCCAACGATAAACGGTATAGCTCACGAGCTCGGCCGCCGACTCTGGTAGCGCACCATAAAATAGTGCGGCCAGCCGTCCACTACCGTTTTTAAGCAAGGTATCGGATGCGTGCGAATCGGATGACTCAAGGATTTCTGCGTAGACTTTTCCTAGCATTCCGCAATACGTCAGCGCAATCGCGATCACGCCAGCGGTCGGTCCCAGACCAACAATCCGCACCAACAATAACGCCCATACCAGTTCAGGCACGCTGCGTAACAACACCAGCAACCAACGGACGATTTGTCGGACTGACTGCGCCAGCCAACCCATGCGCCCCGTACCTATGCGCGAAAGGGATAAGTGTGACGTGACCACTATCGTCATCGGTATTGCCACCACCATCGCCAAAGTCATACCAACGGTTGCCATGGCGACGGTTTCCCACGTCGCGGCCGCAACCATTTTTAAAAACGATAACGAGTGTGCGGGTGGTACAAAACTCGCCAGAAATTTTCCCGTTGCGCTTAAGCTTTGCGTGTCAAACAAGGTCCACGGCTTAAATTCGCTGAGCTGCAACATTGGCCACAACAGCAAAAGAGCAATGATCGTGACCACGACCCGACCACGCCAGGCGGGATCTCGGTATTGCTCAAGATGATGATCGCGTTTGGGCTGGATCGCGATAGCTGGTGGTGTGCGCATGACCTGCCTCAACAACGTGGAGTGAGGGCGGCCGGTATCGGCGCTGGCACAGCCGGTGGCGACTGATGATCCCGCTGCGCCGAATCCATATCGGGATCGGCTCCCGTGGCGCTCTGGATATCATTGCCGACTCCACGGCTCTGTCCCCGGCTCTGATACAGCGCGTCAATCATCGCATCGGTCACCTCATCGCGTGCGGCGTCGAATACGATACGCCCATCTCGCAGACCGATAATCCGCGGAAAATGCGCACGCGCCAATGCCACCTGATGCAGACTACATAGCAGCGTTGCACCACGCGCAGTGGCTTCCTGCTGGAGTACCGCCAGTGTTTGCAACGACAGAGTAGGATCTAACGCGGATAGCGGCTCATCGACCAAAAAAAAATCAGCACGACTAATGAGCAGCCGCGCGACCCCACAACGTTGCCGCTCCCCGCCCGACAAGCGGTCAACGCGGGCATATAATTTATCCTGGAGATTGACGCGCGCCAGAGCGTTGAACGCAGCAACTGGGTCGACCGGCTTCACTAATGACCGGATCGCTTGCCACACACTCCATTGCGGCAACAATCCCGCTAATACCGCACTTACCACGCGTTGGCGCGGCGGCAATGGTGGTGTTTGGGGTGCCAAAAAAAGTCGGGTGCGCATGGCGTGACGGGCGGCGCTGCTTAAGCGCCATGGATCATGGCCAAACAATGTAAAACCACCCTCATCCGGTTGCAGTGCACATGCTAACGTATGCAGCAACGTCGTCTTACCCGCACCGGACGGTCCGATCAGCGCGATTTGTTCACCCTGATCAATGGACAAATTCAAGTCACGCAAAGCCAACGCAGCATCGGTGGCGCTTGGGTGACGGACGGACAGGTTGGTGAAGGACAGTATCATACTGAAAGAATTAAACCGGAAAAATTAAAATGCAGTCCTACGATGACAGCTTGGCTTTTTTTACTTCAGCAAACCTGCGTTGCGAGCAGCAGATTCGATAGAAGTGTAATTCTCCACTTTGGTTGGTATAAAACGTGTAGTGCGCTGCAAATCCAGAATTTCTTTATCTTGTGGATTATCTTTATTCAACGCCAAAAACGCATCGGTCAATTTTTGACGTACTACCGGATTCATGTCCGAACGCACACTCCAGTTATAGTCGTAATATCCCGGCGTGGTATAAAACACGCGGACCACTTTTGGGTCGACCTTACCTTCCGAAACCAGCTTTTCCCATACTGAAATATTTAACGCACCTGCATCGACTTTTCCACCAGCGACCGCAGCAACAGTGGCATCGTGAGCGCCAGAAAAGGCAATGCGCTTCATATCAACATCAGGATTGATATGTGCAGCAAGCAAATAGAAGCGCGGCATCAAATGACCAGACGTCGACGACTCTGAACCGAAGGTGAAATTCTTACCCTTCAAATCCTCCAGTTTGGTGATCGACTTATTCGTGGTCACAAATACGGACTGAAATTTTTGATCCTCTTCACGCTGTACGATAGGAATCACTTTGCCGGCACTGCGGGCATTTGCCTGCACAAAGGTGAAACCGCCAAACCAGACCATATCGAGTTTATTATTAATCAAACCTTCGACCGACGCCGCGTAGTCCGTTACCGGAGTGAACTCAACTTTCATGTTCAGTTTCTTCTCCAGATAAGCCCCGAGCGGTTTAAATTTGCGCTGCAATTCGGTCGGTGCTTCGTCAGGAATCGCCGACACACGTAAAACCTGCTGCGCAGAGACCAACCCTGTAGCGCTCAGAGAAATCACTGCTGCCACGGTTGCGAATAGCGTTTTCATATTCGGCAAAGAAGAAAGTCGAATCATGGTGCGGCCTTAATTTATTTGATTGATTAATCGATTAAATACGTTTTCAGGACAATTGCTGGGTGAACGTTGTAACTTTAGTGCACCTTACTTAGCCCGAACATTCAGGAAATGCTCTCAGGCCAATACATGAATGCCAGCAACTCCCGCTTGCATCTCGCCCACGACAGCGGCATCGCCAAACCCTTCACGCTGAAAGAGTTTCAACACCGCATCAACCGCATCCGGCGCACAAGAAACCAGCAATCCACCCGATGTTTGCGGATCTGATAATAGTGCTTTTTGCACGGCACTAATGCCATGCCCTAACATGACTTCGTGACCATAACCATCCCAGTTACGTCCCGATGCGCCCGTGATATAGCCCCGCTCTGCCAATTGCTGCACGTCCGGCAACAACGGAATCTGATGCATGTTCAGCGTCGCAGTCAGCTTGGCGGCACGTGCCAATTCCAGCAAGTGGCCCAACAAACCAAAACCGGTCACATCAGTCAGTGCGTGGACACCGTCTAGTTCGGACAGCAGTTTGCCCGGCTTATTAAGCTTGGTGGTGTTCTCTATCAACGCCGCGTAGCCCTGCGCATCCAATGCGTCTTTTTTCAGCGCTGCCGACAGAATGCCGACGCCAATCGGTTTGCCTAAAATAATCTTGTCGCCCGCTTTGGCACCCGCATTGCGCTTGACCTTCGAGGGATGCACCAGACCGAGCACCACCAGACCATATATCGGTTCGACCGAATCAATCGTATGTCCACCAGCAATCGGGATACCGGCTTCAGCACAAATTGATTCACCACCCTTGAGAATTCTGCCGATCACTTCAATCGGCAACTTATCGATCGGCATACCGACCAATGCCAACGCCATGATGGGTGTGCCACCCATCGCATATACATCAGAAATCGCGTTGGTAGCGGCGATACGTCCAAAATCGTAAGGATCGTCGACTATTGGCATAAAAAAATCGGTGGTGGCGATCAGCGCTTGTTCGTCATTCAATTTATAGACGGCGGCATCATCGGCGGTTTCGATCCCGACCATTAGCTCTTTCGGCACCGCAAAGCCAGTTGAGTTTTTCAGTATCGCGGCGAGGACGCCCGGCGCAATCTTACAACCACAACCGCCACCGTGAGAGAAAGAAGTGAGTTTGATGCTCGGCTTAATCGTCAGTAAAGCAGCGGACGGAAGGCCTGGAACAGCGCTATCTACGATATTCTCGTTCATAGTAATCCTGCAGTAAGTTGTCTATCTTTTTAAAAAAAACATTATTTGCACCAATTTTAGCTATTGATGCTTAATTTTTTTGCTCGCAAAGTATCGTAATGGCCCAAGCAATCAGGTGGCCCGGTGCAGCGTTTGCGCCGCGCTTAAAAATGCTTCATCGGAAATATCCGGCAACTCCAGCACATGCGCCTCCCCGAACTGATCGAAGTTACGTTTGATCGACTGCAAATAAGCCGGATCATAATGCCTCACCAATAATTCCTCGACCAGTTCTTGCATATCACCATCGACCGCCATTTTTTGCCAACGATCAATCGTCTCGCGGCCATGTAACGCAGTCAGGCAACTAAGCTGCGTGCTCAATAAAGCAGGATCGGCCACAAAATGCAAATAGTCATCCATCAGCAACTTAACCCGGTCTGCCTGCGCTAGCCCAAGTGCAATGCAACGCGATCCGCGTATTTTTTCCATTAAGGCATCCGGAACGCGCAAATTACCGACTTTTTTGCTTTCCGACTCAACGAACACCGGAAGCGCCGGATCAAAATGGCGCAGCAGATTCCATATGCTACTTTCAAACGCTTTTTGCGATGGTTGCGGTGTCGTCGGCAAATTTCCCAGAACGGAGCCACGATGCGCGGCAAGTTGTTCCAGATCAAGAACCTGTGCACCTTGCGCAGCCAAGACCTGCAATAAGCGGCTTTTACCGCTTCCTGTTGGTCCGCACACCACGGTATAAGACAAACGCGCAGCGTGTTCAGCCAAGGTCGCACTCACGTGCCGACGGTATTCTTTGTATCCACCGTCCAGTTGAATCACCGGCCAACCGATTTTTGCCAATATGTGAGACATTGCCCCACTTCTGTTACCGCCACGCCAGCAATAAATCAGCGGCTTCCAATCCTTCGGTTTATCAATGAACAAAGCCTCGATATGATCAGCAATATTTCTGGCAATCAGCATCGCGCCTAACTTTTTGGCTTCAAAGGTATTCACCTGTTTATACATGGTACCGACGCGCACCCTTTGCGCGTCATCCAGGACGGGGCAATTTATGGCTCCAGGAATATGGTCTTCGGCAAATTCGGACGGGCTTCGCGCGTCAATAATCGCATCAAAATCATTTAATTGCGGCAGGATATCTGCAAACGGGAGAAGGGCTGGATACTTCATGCTGCGAATTTTTTACGAAGTAACGTTCTTGGGCGGCGATTATCTGGCATGGTCTGGCTCTGGACAAAAATATCAAAAAAATAAGCTATTACATCAACTCTTACATCAGCCATCAAGGCAGCTCGTACATCAGCGTCATAGCAAAGGGGCATTCTAAAGGGCCCAATCCTGCAGACTCCCAGTATAGAGACGTTATCCGTTTCCTTTGCACCACTTGCTTGGTGCACGCAGTATACAGTTTCCCAGCGCACGTGCTCGGGAGAAATCACCTGATAGTGGTCAATCAAATAAGGAAATGACGCGCCCCCGGAACAACGCGACCACTCAGCATGTCTATTACACTAGTCACATTAAACCGAGACGCCCGCGCCCCATTTTGTGCCACCACCAGAAAGCGACAACCACATGCAAGTAAAGCGACGTAACTTGATAAAAATAATGGTGACAACCGCTATCGCCGGAACCGGAACAGTGATCGGCATGACCGTCTCGCAAAAAGCAAACGCCGCCTATAACGTATGGACGAATGAATACACCTTGCCTTTACCTATTTTGCAAAGGGCTATCGAGCAACAATTCCCGAAAACGTTACAATACGCACAAGTATTTGAAGTCTATCTAAGCAAGCCACACTTGACGATGAACGTGGCAGAGAATCGCATTATTACGTTACTGAATTTGAAAGTCACAAGCAATTTTTTGCTGGTTGCCCCCGTAACCGGCACCATCACACTCAGTAGTCGCCTTAAATATGATGCGCCAACCAAAGCCATACGGCTAGATGCACCACGCGTTGATAACGTGAACGTAGGTGGTATCGGTGCGCAATATGAGCAACAACTCAACGCCATCGGCGCAGTCGTGGCAGAACAGATTCTGAACAATTATCCCATTTACACGTTCAAACCGGACGAATTGCGGATCGGGCAAAAAACATTTGAACCTGGCGCTATCACCATGCAATCCGACAGCCTCGTTGTACAGGTTAGAGAAACCTAACGCAGCCTGCAAAGTGACGCCTATAGGAAATAATTTGATGTCTTGCGGAGTCCGGTATTCTGCCGAACTCCTGTGTCTACACCATTATTCCATCAGCTTGCTAGCGCCGTCACCTAGCTTGTCGATGCGCAGCTCCGCAATGCGCGCCAGCATCTGAGCTGACGTCAATGCAAACCGCAGCAACATTTCGGTATCAGCAATATTTAGCGCTGACGTCGTATCGCTGTCTCTATCCATATTGCTGAAATGGGCTAAATTGGGATTGGGGTCGCGTTACCGCTCAGTAACCACATACACGCATTCCGACTGCGGTTTGATTTTCTGCCGGCTGGCCGTATAAACAAATGCATGCAGGCATTCAATCTTACGACCATTAATCCGGTCGAACTCGATCCCATTCCTGACGTACCGGAAAGCTACGGTCCGCGAAACGAGGAAGACCGGCGCGTGCTTACCTTGATGCTGGAAGGAATGTCGAGCGGTCCAGCGCTTCCTATAGACGACGCATTTTTTGCCGAACTCGACGCTATCGTCTCTCAACACTAACCGCCCTTGATTCGCCTCGAAATCACCCCATTTGCCCAATTGGAAGTCAAGGACGTGGTGCGTTACTACGTCAAGGAAGCATCGCCTGCCATCCCTGGCCGCTTTCGCGACGAGTTCCGGGATGCATGCCGGTTTCTCGCCGAGAATCCCGACGTAGGCTCTCTGCGCTTTGCCTATCTGCTTTCCGTAGCCGAAATCCGCACTTGGTCGCCGCATCGATTCCCATTTCGCCTGTTTTATATTGAGGACGGCGATGTTTTGCGTGTCCTCGCCGTAGATCACGAACGTCGGAATGTTACGCCGTCGCTGTTCGAACAAGTCAAACGCGGCAGCTAATCCAAACAAGGACGCTCATAGGCGCGTTTTGGCGATCGCAAAATTCTCCACTACATCACTTGCAGAACGTTAATACGCCCTTTAGCGCAAACAATGGACTCTGTCGCATCGTTGATGAATTCTGATTAATCGCGTGCCAGCCCGCAAGACCGCGTACCAACGCCATTTTGCTACCTCGGCAAAGCAATGAAAAGGGAGCACAAAACCCACCGGAAAAAGCGGGCGCGGCCGAATTAATTCATAATTAACGCACCCGCAAAGAAAACGGGTACAGCACGTTACTTACCAAATGAAGAGATATCAAATGACAACACCAATAAAGATAGATTTTGTTTCCGACGTTTCATGCCCGTGGTGCGTGATCGGGTTGAATTCTTTGCAAGAAGCGATCACCAGGATAGGGGATGAAATCGCTGTCGACATCCATTTTCAACCTTTTGAACTGAATCCGAAAATGCCAGCGGAAGGTCAGGATATCAATGAACACCTTGCCGAAAAGTACGGCTCGACGCCAGAACAGCGCGAGCAAATCGGTAACATGATCCGCGAGCGCGGCGCACAAGGTGGTTTTGTTTTTAACACGGATAAACGGAGCCGTATCTATAACACTTTCGACGCGCATCGCTTACTACACTGGGCCGAGTTGGAAAATAAGCAAATGGCGCTTAAGCGTGCCTTATTCACCGCGTATTTTACCGATGGCAAAAATCCAGGCGACCATCAGGTTTTGATAGCGCTGGCGGAAACAGTGGGATTGGATGGCGATAAAGCCAGAGAGATTCTATCGTCCGATACGTTTGCGACAGAGGTCCAAGCGCAAGAACGACTCTATCTTGATAATGGCATCCACTCCGTACCGGCCGTCATTATCAATGAGCGCTTCTTGATTCAAGGAGGCCAACCGACGGACGAATTCGAGCGCGTATTGCGAGAGATCGCTGTTGCCGGGTGACGTCACGTTTTTACATACCGTCACGTTAATGGCCTGGGATGGTTGTCCGAATCGGTGCCACATCTGACATCGTGATGAGCACCGTTAAGGCATGGGAACGTTCCATCTGACTGGCATTCGTTCAACCAAACAACAGAAGCAATCAGCCCTTGCGTGAAAACTTCGCGGTCAACTGGTTTAGCTTTTCGGCGCGTGCAAGCGCTTCGGCCTCAGCTACACGAGCCGCTTCTTCTGCGACGCGCTGGGCTTTGCGGTGATCAGCATTTTTCTTGAAACGCTCCCGCAAAATCTCGGAAGCATGCGTCCGATGGACGTCCGTTACGTCGTCTGAAGGTTTGCCGTCCAGATCAAATCTAACCGTCGCTTTTTCCATCCCTTTGAGATAACGCAATGAATTCACGTGCATCCCCAATGCCATCCGCATTACCTTGCGATTGAGTTCAGGACAACGTGCGATCAGTTGCTTGTCGATACCAATCGCCAACGGCATATATTCGCGAAAAGCAGCGAATTTTTCTTGCAATTCCTTGAGCAAAATACGGGCATTTTGGGCCGGAGCAAGCGTGGCAGGAACAACTGGATCAGGGGAAACACTAGGAACTGGACTTGAAGTAGGACTTGGCATATTTTCTGAAAGCAAAAAGACATTTATAATTTCAAGCGGAGAAGCATATCACGGAGAAGCACTTTCAATCGATTTCAGCTGCTTTTTGCCACAGTCGATATATCCGTAGGGCAACCTGGGCGTCATCAGCAGCATACAAAATCTGGCGCTCGGTAAGAGGTGAATTGGCCCAATTACTGGTAGACGTCTTCTTGGATTTTCTTAAACGCTGACCAAAAAATCGCGCCACCGCACTTTTAGCACCAACATCATTGCGGCCATCTTGCCGCAATGCACGGGATAAATCCAGCGTATGAGCCGACTCTATTCCCAACTTTTGCTGCAAACGCTTAACATCATCTCTCAGCCCAAATCCTACCTTCATTATTTCAGGCGATTCAAGTATGGCTTTCAACGCTGCCCGAAAAGAGGGAGGCACACCGCCGCGGCCTATCGGAAATAAGAAAACAACGTCGTTTGCGGCCAACTGAATCAAATGTGGTCCATCTGACAACTCGCCCTTATTAAAGGTCGGTTTGGACTCAGTATCAAATCCGATCACATCAGTCGCCATCATCACGGCAAGTGCTTGCACCGCGTCTGCTGAAGACTGAATAACCCGCACGTCCGAAAGAACAATTCCTTCGTAGACAGGCAGAACAGGAAGTACAGCAAGCAACGCTGCACCGTCTTCTGTCATCGGGTTAATCGTTAATGCATCATCATTTGACATGCGTAAAATTTCTAGTTTTAGTTTACTTGGTTCAATTATACGTCCGACGTTATCGAACACCGCCGAAGCGCCCTTGCAATAGTGACCGCACAAGCAGACGCATGAATAAAATTAAATTATCAAAATAGAAATATACAGCAAAAAATTACTTTTTAACTAACGAATACCCACATCTTGGTGTGGCCGATTAACCCCAACCACACCTTACCACTCAGCATTTATATATTCGCCTAATCAATGCGTCTCAGCTTGTAGCGCCTCGATAATATCCGCCCGCTTTAATTGTGGCGCGAACTGCAAAATAAAATCCATCGTGTATGACCGCAAATAAGCGCCGCGTCGGACCGCTAGCCGCGTCACATTAGATGCAAATAAATGTGACACTTCCAAAGTTTGCAACCCGTTTTGACGGGTATGTTCGGACGCCATGGCAGCCACAATCCCAACGCCCAACTCCAACGACACATATTGCTGGATCACATCGGAATCCATCGCCGTCAACACAATGTCGGGATTAATTCCAGCGGCACGGAACGCCGCGTCAATATGTCCCCTTCCGGTAAAACCCACATCGTAAGTAATCAATGGATATGCCGCCAGATCGCTAAGACTGATTGGGCGCTCAACCAATAATAAGGGATGATGTTGTGGCACCACGACCACGTGACTCCACTCGTAACATGGGAAAGAAATCAGTTCCTTAAATTGTGACAAACCTTCCGTCGCAATGCCCACGTCAGCTTTGCCTGAAATGACCCAATCCGCAATGTGCTCCGGTGAACTTTGTTGCAACGCAATGCGTACGTCAGGAAAACGCGCACGAAAGCCTTGCACCACGCGTGGTAATGCGTAGCGCGCCTGCGTATGAGTTGCGGCAATGGTCAGAGTGCCGGTCGTTTCACCCGAGTATTCCTTGCTGGCCTGACGAAGATTCTCAGCTTCTTGCAAGAGCTTTTCGACGATCTGCAAAATACCTTTACCGGGATCGGTCAACCCGATCAATCGCTTGCCATTGCGTACAAAAATATCGACGCCCAGCTCTTCTTCCAGTTCACGAATCTGGCGACTGACGCCAGGTTGTGAGGTGAACAGAACGTTAGCGACTTCCGTCAAGTTGAAGCCGCAACGTGCCGCCTCCCGGATCGATCTTAATTGTTGAAAATTCATCTTGCATCCTGGTTGTTGTGAGATGGTTGGTCCGCAAAGACGTGCAAACGACGCGGACGTACCACTAATATTTCACCCTCTTTTAAATCAAGCCGCTTGAAGCGATCTGAGGAAATAACTGCTTCGATCAGCCCTGCGTTGTCATCGCGTTCCAACTCTAATTGCGCCAATGGCCCAATCGCGTGCGCCCGTTTCAGCTGTACCACAATGCCTTCTGCCCCCGTCGTGTAGCGGTCAATATCAAGATCATGAGGCCGAACATAGCCGATTCCGGCGACATCTTCTGCCTCCGCATGATTCGGTGCATCGAAACGCACTCCACCGGTATCCAGCACACCTTGGTTGATGCGGCCATGGAACAGGTTGACGTTACCCAAAAAGCCATACACAAACGGCGAGGCAGGATGTTCGTAGACCTCTTGCGGTGAACCGATTTGTTCCACCTGCCCTTTGTTCATCAGCACGATCTGATCGGCCACTTCCAGCGCCTCTTCCTGATCGTGGGTCACAAAAATACTGGTCACATGCAATTCATCATGTAGACGCCGCAACCAACGGCGCAACTCTTTACGCACCTTGGCATCCAGCGCACCAAAAGGCTCGTCCAGCAACAACACCCGCGGCTCAACCGCCAGAGCGCGTGCCAAGGCAATCCGTTGACGCTGACCGCCTGACAATTGCGGGGGAAAACGATCCGCCAACCAATCCAGTTGCACTAATTCGAGTAGTTTTGTGACTTTTTCGCGGATCACACTTTCGGAAGGCCGCTGCGCCCGTGGTTTGACACGAAGGCCAAAGGCGATATTTTCGAACACCGTCATATGCTTGAATAACGCGTAATGCTGAAACACGAAACCAACCTGACGTTCGCGCACATGGCGCGACGAAGCATCCTCGCCATCCAATAAAACGCGTCCGGAATCCTGTCCTTCAAGCCCGGCAATAATCCGCAGAAGCGTGGTCTTTCCGCAGCCGGATGGTCCCAACAAGGCAGTCAACTCTCCCGTAGGAAAATGGAGAGAGACGTCATTCAGTGCGGTGAATTGACCAAACTTTTTATTGATATTCGTTACTTCAATGCCCATGACATTCTCCTGATGGTCGCGTCTGCGTTTGCGTTTTATTTACAGCGATGCAACTGCGGGTTGGACCGATACGCTGGTAGACTTTTCACCGCCAATTTCATCACGCAAACGCCATTCAATAAACGACTTGAGCGCCAGCGTTACCAATGCCAGAAATGCTAGCAATGAAGCCACGGCGAACGCTGCCTGAAAGTTATATTCGTTATACAAAATTTCGACTTGCAAAGGAATGGTGTTGGTTTCGCCACGGATATGACCGGACACCACAGACACTGCGCCAAACTCTCCCATCGCCCGGGCGTTACAGAGAATCACGCCGTACAACAGACCCCATTTGATGTTCGGTAAAGTGATGTACCAAAAAGTCTTCCAGCCCGATGCGCCCAATACCAGCGCGGCCTCTTCTTCCTCACTGCCCTGCGCCTGCATCAGCGGAATCAACTCTCGTGCAACGAAGGGGAAAGTCACGAATACGGTCGCCAGCACGATGCCAGGCACCGCGAACAAAATTTTGATGTCATGCTCGCGCAACCATGGTCCAAACCAACCTTGCGCGCCAAACAACAATACATAAATCAAACCAGATATCACTGGCGATACTGAAAATGGCAAATCGATCAGCGTCAGCAGGATATTCTTGCCGCGAAAATCAAACTTGGCGATGACCCACGATGCGGAGACGCCAAATACCAGATTTAGCGGCACAGCAATCACCGCCGTCAATAAAGTCAGCTTAATGGCGCTGACTGCATCCGGTTCTATGATGGCGGCAATATAAGCCTCCCATCCTTTTTTAAAGGCCTCAACAAACACCGACACCAGCGGAACGACTAAGAAAAACGTCAAAAATAATAGCGCCACTGTGATCAGCAACGTCCGCACCCAGAACGGCTCTTGCGTTGCGTGCGGCACATGAATTGGCTCACCTTTGGCGTGCAATCTAACCGCACCTTTGCTCAAGGACGCAGTTGGCGATGCGGTCAAACTGAGATTGTCATTTGATGGAACGGCACTCATAGCGGCTAAAACTTTCTGTTAAACTTTTTCCGACTGACCCCGCTTGCGGGTCCAGGCTTGCAAAATATTAATCGTCAACAGCATCAAAAATGACGCAGTAAGCATCACTACGGCAATTGCGGTAGCCCCCGTATAGTCGTACTGTTCCAACTTTGTGATGATAAACAAGGGCGTGATTTCGGAGACCATCGGCATGTTGCCAGCGATAAAAATGACAGATCCGTATTCGCCCGTAGCACGCGCGAAAGCCAACGCAAAGCCAGTCATCAACGCAGGTAGAACGGTAGGAAAAATAACGCGGGAAAAAGTTTGCCAGTTACTGGCACCAAGGCTGGCGGCGGCCTCCTCCAACTCCCGCTCCGCATCTTCCAGTACTGGCTGCACCGTGCGCACCACAAACGGCAAACCAATAAAGGTCAACGCTACCAATATCCCTAATGGCGTGAAAGCGACCTTAATCCCTAACGGTTCCAGATAGCGCCCAAACCAGCCGTTAGCCGAATACAACGCCGTCAGCGCAATACCGGCAACCGCAGTTGGCAATGCAAACGGCAAATCGACCAACGCATCAATCAGCTTCTTGCCCGGAAATGTATACCGTACCAAGACCCAGGCAACGATGCCACCGAACACAACGTTCAGCAACGCGGCCAGCAACGACACCCCAAACGTCAACCGATACGACGCCATCACGCGAGGGGACGTCACCGCAATGACAAAATCGGCCCACGTCATGGTGAAGGTCTTGAGAAACACCGCCGATAGCGGAATCAACACAATCAACGCTAAGTAAAATAGTGTGAAGCCGAGCGACAAACGAAATCCCGGCATAACCCTAAATGGGGTTGCAGACTTCACCGAATGCGGTGTCGATAAAGCGGCCTGACCAAGCATAAAAAATTCCCTTATTACAAATACAGCTAACGAAGGTCGATAATCGCATCTGATTGTTATAAAGAGAACGAACTTTTTTGCATGTAGATAGATTGATTCCGCATAAGCAGGCCGAGGACGTCATGACGCCATTAAAGAAAGAACAACGAAGGGGACGTATTTAACGTCTTGGAAGCGTTAAGGTCGATACTGTGGCACTTATAACAACCTATATTTAATGGCTGTGGATTAGCCAAGCAAAACTACAAGATGCATTATGATGCCCTGACGCGCTGTCCGTGATCGGTCGGAAATGGTATTAATTCGCTCTCACCGTCTGCACCAACCGCGCCAGCACGGCTTGTCCAACCTGCCAGTCGCCTAGCTGAGAATCGGCATTAATATGACCCAGCGCACCAACATCGACATACTCTGCGCCCCACAGTTTCGCCCACTTAACCGTTTCGCTGGCCTCCATCCAGGGATCATTCAGACTCCCGACTACGGTCGCCGGAAAGGGCAAACTTGCTCCCAATCCCGCACTCACCCCAAATTTTTCTGGATCAGCGGGCGCAACAAGCAAAGCCCCTGCAATCAGCTCTTTCACCAGCGGACCTTCAGCCAGCGCGCTATGAACCGTCGTCAGACAACCAAAACTATGCGCAATTAATAATATTGGCTTAAGCGGTTTGTTCAGCACCGCTTTTTTCGCCAATACATCCCGCAGACGTTGCGACCAAATCGCCAAATCAGGTTGATCCCAATACTTCTGTTCGATCCGTTCAAATGCAGGGTATAGGCGTTCCCAGCGGGATTGCCAATGCTGGGGCCCGCTGTTATTTAATCCAGGCACGATCAATACCCAAAAATCAGACAGTGAGCGCTTCAACGATAAGTTAGGCATAGTTAAGGAGGGAGCCCTTTTAATGGGGGACACCATTCAACGTTGATGCTGTGGCGAATTTGTCCGCGCGCTGAGTCGTTGAAAATGCATCCAATGAAGCCTGCGGCAGATCCCAGAAGAACCCTTGTGCCGAAATGCGCGCGCCATTTGCAACAAATGCCTGTTGCGCCAGTTTTTGTAAACTTTCAAAATCACGTAATTTTTCGAGACGCTTAAAAATAATATGAATCCCGTGTTGATGAGTAAGATCCAGCAAACGTCGGGTCGCATCGTCGTTCGTTACTCCGCGCCCATCAATCTTAAGGACGTCCGGTCGCACGCGCTCAAGCAGACTATGCGCCTCTGCTACGGTATCGGCATTGATTGCCAGACGAAATTGATTGCGGCGATAATTATCCATCACATAGTTTAATAACCAGCTTTGCGTGGGTGTAATCTTTGGCAATTGCAGAACAATATTTTCATACGGTAATCCCAACAATTTCAAAATTCGACGGAACGCAGTTCCATGATTACTATCGACTGCCGCTAACAGGCGTGCGTGCACACTGAGATAGAGAGCGGTATTTTGGGTCAGGTGAACACGCGGGTCGCCTTCCGGAGATTGACGGTAAAAGTTGATCGAATGCAGCATGCGACATAGGCGATCAAGTTCAATCGACTCGTCGTCGCTGGCAGCATGATCGAGTAGTTTCCATAGGTACAATCCGTTGTCATTGGGAGAGTAACTATGCGCGAAACCTTCGTAGCCGATAATCTCATTGACGTGCTTGTTTGAATTAGTGACTTCTAGTTCCGGGCCAACTGCTATCTGACGTATCGGCTGAAAGACACTGGTGAGAGCGGTGTTGAAATAACTTCCCTGCACGCGACCATCAGCATCAAGCCAGACGCGATGTGTCCGGTTTACGCTTATTGATGGAGACTGGCCTGACTGCACTGAAGCTCGCCCGTTGTGGGCCGAATTGTCATGCAGGCGAGCCAGGTATTTGTCCAAAGTAGGAAATAACATGGATTACCCAGGTTGAAATCTTAAAATATTAGATCTTGGCGATGGATACTTCGGTGGCCTTCACCAGTGCGACTACTTCGGTTCCAATGACTAGTCCGAGATCTTTTACCGAGCGCGTGGTGATCACTGAGGTGACAATGCCGGCAGGTGTTTCGACATCGATTTCGGAGACTACTGTGCCTTCAATGATGGCTTTGATGCGGCCTTTGAATTGATTGCGTACGTTGATGGCTTGGATGGACATGATGTTTCCTTAGATTAATTTCGTTTGATTAAGTGGTGCAATTGGTTTCTTCGTTCTTCGTTCTTCGTTCTTTGCTAACCAGTACGGCTACTGCTCCGTGGACGCTAGTCGGGGGTGGCCCGACAGCTAGTTACTTTCTTTTGCTTGGCTAGGCGCCCCTCCCCACCAAACGAAAGTAACCAAAGAAAAGGCGACCGCAGAGCCGCTGCCCTTCGGGTTCCCAAGTATTTCAGCCGCCAGTCGGATTGAAAGACCAACTCGCTAGGCTCAAACATGTCTTCCAATAATTCCCGACTGACAGCTGAAATACTTGGCAGCGCCAATGACGGGGTAGGTCAAGGACAAAGGCAACTGCAACTGCAACTGCAACTACAAACTACAAACTACAAACTACCGTTTGATTCTGGCTGGAAATTCTTGGCATTGACTATAGGTCTGTGTTTCTACAGATTAGTAACAACTAGGACAATTTTCCAATGGATACTTCGGTGGCTTTAATTAGTGCCACGACTTCTGACCCGATTACTAGTCCGAGGTCTTTTACTGAGCGGGTTGTGATGACGGACGATACGATGCCTATCGGGGTTTCGATATCTAGGCCCGAGAGGACCTCGTCTTCAACAATGCTGATAATTTTTCCTCTGAATTGATTGCGGACATTGATTGCTTGAATACTCATGACTTCTCCTGAATTTTAAAAATACGGATGGAATGCTGCGTGAGAATAGGCATTAATCTAAATTGCCCAGCTCACCTGACTTACCGTGCGATGGAAGGAAATATCGCCCAGTGTCTTGTCGATTTCTGGTGCGGGATGTTTTAATACGCGCGCTAGAATTTTTTCTTCCAGTTGGGCAAATATCAGATTCCCGCGTGTCCTTGGACGGGGTAAATCGATGCGTTCGTCTAGTGTTATTTCGCCCTCTTCAATTAGTAGCACGCGGTCGGCAAGCGCAATGGCCTCTTGCACGTCATGGGTGACTAATACCGCAGTAAAGCCACTGGTTTGCCATAGTGATTCGATAAGTTGCTGCATTTCAATTCTGGTTAAGGCATCGAGCGCGCCTAACGGTTCATCCAGCAATAACAGCGCCGGGTTATGCACCAACGCTCTTGCGAGGGCTACGCGCTGACGCTGACCACCGGATAACACTGCCGGCCATTCGTTGGCGCGATCTTCCAATCCGACCTGACGTAATGCTTTACCCGCTATCACGGTAGATGATCTGGATGGCAAACCTAATGCGACGTTGTTTAGTACTTTTTTCCAGGGAAGCAGGCGCGAGTCCTGGAACATAATCCGAATTTCGGGCGCTTGTTTAAGATTGGCTTCCACTCCAAACTGAATCTCGCCAGCACTCTCGGTTTCAAGTCCCGCTATCAATCGTAATAACGTACTTTTTCCGCAACCGCTACGACCTACAATTGCCACGAATTCGCCAGCACCGATCTCAACATCCAGTGATTTCAACACGTCGCGACCAGCGTATGATTTAGATACCGACTGAATGGTGATGCTAATGCCACCGCGTGGCGTGGCGGAATGGTCCACCACGGCTTTGACGTGAGCGTTTTCAACAGAGTCAATTTGCATATTCATATCCGTTTTTTTGGTGAATGTTTCTGCCAGTATTATTTCAACGCAGCGGTTAAGTGGCATCAGAAATCAGGTTTGACTTTTCACTGATAGCCCGGATGCCACCGCAACCAATAGCGCTCTAAGCCACGCGCCAGCATGTCAGCCAATTTGCCTAGTAACGCGTACAAAAGAATCCCTACCAATACGACATCGGTCTGTAAAAATTCACGTGCATTCATCGTCATGTAACCGATTCCCGCCTGTGCAGAAATCGTTTCTGCGACAATCAACAGCACCCACACCAAGCCTAGAGAAAATCGTACGCCCACCAAAATCGATGGCAATGCTCCCGGTAAGATCACGTCCCGATATAACGGCCAGCCGGATAGGCCATAACTTTTAGCCATCTCAATCAGTCCCCTATCGACCGAGCGAATGCCATGAAAAGTATTCAAATAGATTGGAAAAAATACGCCAATTGACACCAGAAACAATTTTGACGATTCATCAATCCCGAACCACAGAATGACCAATGGAATCAGCGCCAGAGCAGGAATATTACGAATCATCTGAATCGTCGTATCCAACAATGTTTCAGCAGTCTTGAACGTTCCGGTCAGCAAACCCAGCAACAACCCACAACCGCCACCGACGACAAAGCCTGAAATTGCTCGCCATGCACTCACCGATACGTGCTTCCACAACTCACCTGATAACGTCAACGACCATGCCGCACGACCTACTGCAAAAGGCTCGGGCAGAATACGGCTCGAAAGCCAGCCAACTCGGGCAGCTAATTCCCAGCCCGCGATGAGCAGCAACGGTACTAACCAAGGCAACAGTCCCGCACGCCATGCCGTAGCGCGAGCGCTGATGACAGTCCTCTTCTGCTTTGGATTTATGGTAGAAGCGGTGAATCTTGGTGCGGCTGATGGGCCAACAACGGTACTCATAGTGATATCCTTCCATCCAACGGATGTGGGGTGCTGCTTAGTGCTCATAAAATAGTGCTGATTACCTGTCGTGGGAGACCTGATAATCCTTTTTTGTTCGATCACATTGCCCGCAGTAGTTAATCAACACTAGTTGCTGTAAGGGTGGCCGTTTCTTGGTCAGCTACCGCCTGGGGCAATATATTGTTTGCCATCACTTCACCAAACGGACCACTTAAGGAATGCGCACCATCAGCGGCATGACCCTTGCCCAACAATGGAAAAACGAGTTCAGCAAAGCGATATGATTCTTCGAGATGCGGGTAACCGGACAAGATAAACGTATCGATCCCAAGTGCTTCATACTCTTTCATCCGCTCTACCACTATGGCAGCGTCACCCACCAGCGCTGTTCCTGCACCGCCGCGAACCAGCCCGACACCAGCCCATAAATTGGGGGACACTTCCAGCTTGTCGCGCTTGCCACCATGCAAGGCCGCCATACGGCGCTGACCTTCTGAGTCCATCTTCGAAAACGCGGCCTGCGCCCGCGCAATAATATCGTCGTCGACATAGCTAATTAACTCTTCAGCGGCTTTCCAG
Source organism: Glaciimonas sp. Gout2 (assembly GCF_035018905.1). Classification (NCBI taxonomy): domain Bacteria; kingdom Pseudomonadati; phylum Pseudomonadota; class Betaproteobacteria; order Burkholderiales; family Oxalobacteraceae; genus Glaciimonas; species Glaciimonas sp. Gout2. Next base: position 51,072 of record NZ_JASJXA010000008.1, read on the forward strand.
GCGGCTTCATTGGTCTCACGCACAATCACATGCAAGCGAATACCAAACCGAACGGTGCGCCCATATTTAGCTGCCCGGGCGCGCATATCGGCGATTTTTTCGGCAACCGCTGCTGGTGGTTCACCCCACGTCAGATAAACGTCAACTTGTTCGGCCGCCAGTTCATGCGCGGGTCCCGACGATCCGCCAAAATACAGTGGAGGATAAGGTTTCTGGATTGGTGGATAAAGCGTTTTTGCGCCTTTTACGGTGATATGTTTTCCGCTAAAACTGTAACCGGCAGCGCCGCCCTCGCCCGCCATCGTGGCACGCCAGACACGCAGAAATTCGTCTGAAATTTCGTACCGTTCGCTATGTTCGGCAAATACCCCATCAGCTTCCAATTCACCTTGATCGCCACCCGTAACGACATTAATCAGAAGCCGCCCATTGGACAGCCGGTCAAATGTAGAAGCCATCCGAACCGCCAAACCTGGACTGCTGAGACCGGGGCGAATAGCAACTAAAAATTTGAGCTTTTGGGTTGCACCGATAAGACTGGATGCAACCACCCATGCGTCTTCGCACGAACGTCCAGTCGGCAACAACACGCCGTCATAGCCAAGCGTATCGGCAGCCACAGCGACCTGTTTCATATAGTCGTAATTAACCGGGCGAGCACCTTGCGAGGTGCCTAAATAGCGACTGTCGCCATGCGTTGGGATAAACCAGAAAACATTCATTGCAGATTCCGTATTAAAAATGTGAATCAAATTGATGAGATTTGTTACTTTATTTAGCTATCGCGGGCGCAGCACAGGCGGCTGCCAAACGATATCGGCAACTTTGATCGCCTTAGGTATGAGGCCAATTTCTTTAAAACTGTCTGCGACACGCTGTTGATCTGTCACCATGGCTGCATGCAACACCGTGGTCGGCGATGGTCCGGGCCGCCGTGCCAAAAACAGATGAACCGTCGCCAGATTCAAACCACTTAGATCAGAAATAAGTTGCGCTACTTCTTTTCGATTTGCTTGCACGTACTGATCTACTTTCGTCAGCTCATCCAATAAGCGCAATACAGTATTCGGATAACTTTGGGTAAAGGAACGCGATGCCAGATAGAAAGAATTATTATTCGTTAGGCCTTTGCCGGTAGTCAATACGCGTGGCTTCAGCGCCAATTCGGCAGCACCATAATAAGGGTCCCAAATAGACCACGCGTCCACAGCGCCGCGTTCAAATGCTGCACGTGCATCCGCTGGCGCGAGATAAATCGGCTGGATATCCGTCCACGCCAATCCTGCTTTTTTTACGGCTTGCACCAAAAGAAAATGCGCACTGGAACCCTTTTGCAGTGCGATTTTTTTGCCTTTCAAATCCGCCAACGTCTTAATGGTGGAGTTGGACGGCACAATAATGGCCGAGCTTTCTGGTTTTGGCGGCTCTGCGCCGACATAGAGCAAGTCTTTATTGGCAGCTTGTGCAAAGACAGGCGGACTGTCACCAGTCAAACCGAAGTCCAGGCTACCAACTGATAACGCTTCCAGCAATTGCGGGCCGGCTGGAAATTCGAGCCAGACAATTTTGCTGTTCTTAAAGCGCTGCTCCAGAATATTACGCTGCTTCAAAATCACCAGGTTGACAGCACTTTTTTGAAATCCGATACGAATTTGCTCTGGGTCTTTTTTATCCACCGCCGCCATTGCCGACGTACCAAAGAACGACAAAATCGCGAACAAAGCAAAAGCGCGCAACACGTTAAAAGATGCGGAATAGTCGAAGCGCCGATGAATAACGGATTTTTTCATGGTCGTTTTCATCTAACCCTTCGGCGACGGAGTAGCCAGCATCGCATCACGCGTCGAGATTTTTTTAGGAATCAGCTTCAGTTCGAAAAAAGTATCGGCAATCTTCTGTTGTTCATCGAGTACTTTGCTATCGATAGGCTTGTAAATATGCGCGTAATTTTTCAAACCGATTTCAATAACATCCTTATCCAATCCTTGAATCGGCGCTAGTTGTACCGCCGCATCTTTCAAATTAGCGCGTATCCATTGTCCTTCTTTGCCCGCTTCTTCAAGGATGGCACTAATGATCGCTGGATTTTTTTCTGCGTATTTTCGTGCGCTCAAAAAGAACTGATGATGACTAACCACGCCTGCACCGCTGGCTAAAACACGGGCGTTTAGCTGTTTGATGGCAGCAGTCTGAAACGGGTCCCATATAGCCCACGCGTCAACCGCACCACGCTCAAATGCTGCACGTGCATCCGCAGGTGCAAGGTAGATGGGCTGAAATTCTGAATAAGTAATACCGGCTTTTTTCAATAAACTAATGACTAGCCAGTGCACGTCCGATCCTTTATTAAAGGCAATTTTCTTACCTTTTAATTCAGCGACGGTTTTGATCGGCGAATGTTGCTGGACCAATATACTTTCTGCTAATGGTGTTGGAATTTCATAGCCGCTATACACAAAATCGGCACCTGCCGCCTGCGCGATAATCGGCGGGGCTTCGCCGACATAACCAAAATCGACCGAGCCGACGTTCAAAGCCTCCAACAATTGCGGACCGGCTGAAAACTCCGCCCATTTAACCTCGATACCCAGCGGCGCCAGACGTTTTTCCAACGTCCCGTGCGCTTTCAATAATACGAGTGTGCTGGCTGCTTTCTGATACCCGATCCGCAGTAGACCTTGATTGGCTTTCTTGTCCAGTGCAAGTGCAAATTGCGGAACAAAGCTGGTGAGAACTCCGGCTCCGGCGGCAGATAACATTGCCAGCGCATGACGACGCGTAAGTGTTTTTTGCTTGAATTCGTTCATAACGCATCCTGAAATATCAATTTTTAAAAAAAACGCTCCCCACCACGATCACGCGTGCTTATAAGCATCGCCGTACGATACGGTCAGGAAAATAATGTCCATGTTAATTAAGTTGGGCGAAGGCATCTTCTGGGAAACTTCTGCCCTCATAACCGTCACGTCGTTTAAACGCTACATCGAATTTGAGAAAATGGAATGGAGGTGAAGCGGTTCCCGTTTAATGCATGCAGCGCCAGCAGGCTGTTAGACAACTGATCAACACCCTCGTTAATTCGACTGACGATTTCTTCTGCCAGCACCAGACCTCCCTCTTCCGACCAACCGACCTGTACTTCTGTCGCATAAATACTTTGCAATACGTGCCGTGGACCCAGCGATGACAAGACCGGACGTAACGCATAATCCAAAGCCAGCATATGTGACTGACCGCCGCCCGTGGCCAAAGGCAACACCAACTTGTCTTGCAACCCGAATTGCGGCAACAAATCCAAAAATGCCTTTAATGCACCGCTGTAAGCCGCCTTGTACACTGGCGTTGAAACCACCACCGCAGTAGCGGCCGCAACTTGTGCCAGTGCGGTTTGAATTGCCACATTTCCAAAATCGGCGCGCATTACCGCATCGCCCGGCAAATCCCGCACATCGAGCTTCGTATACCGATGTCCCAACAATGCCAGTTTCTGTCCAATGTGATGCAAAACCCGGGTCGAGCGAGAAGGTGCCGAGGGGCTACCGGCCAATAACAAGATAGTCATTTTTAATCGTACTTTTTAAACGATGTTCTAAAACAGGGAAGACGTGACTGACAGCAGCTAAAAAAATCGTATGCCGCTGCGGTCCGTAACGCTATCAGCGATAAGAAAAATAGACTTTACTTAGCACTTGGCTGATAAATTTGATCGAATACGCCACCATCGCTAAAGTGTGTTTTCTGCGCTTTTTGCCATCCACCAAAAACCGTATCGATAGTGAATAAATTCAACTTCGGAAATCTTGATGCGTACTTGGCCGCGACCTTTGGATCAGTAGGACGATAAAAATTGTGCGCGGCGATTTCCTGACCTTCAGGCGAATATAAATATTGCAAATAAGCCTCCGCAATCTTGCGAGTGCGGCGCTTGTCTACCACTTTATCCACGACGGCAACCGGAGGTTCTGCCAAAATACTGCTGGACGGAAACACCACGTCAAACTTGTCTTTGCCAAACTCCGCTTGCACAAGATAAGCCTCGTTTTCCCACGATAACAAGACATCGCCTACGCCACGTTCAGCGAAGGTGACGGTTGATCCGCGTGCGCCAGAATCCAGCACCGGAACGTTTTTATACACGCGGCTAATGAAATCACGTGCTTTGGCATCGTCATTATTGTTCTTTTTGAGTGCGTAGCCGTAAGCTGCCAGATAAGCCCAACGTGCACCCCCGGATGTCTTTGGATTGGCGACGATTACTGATACGCCGGGCTTGGCGATATCATCCCAATCCTTGATGCCTTTCGGATTTCCCTTGCGTACAAGCAGGACGATAGTCGAGGTATAAGGTGTGCTGTTGTGTGCGAGACGCTTTTGCCAGTCGGGCGGAAGCAGTTTGGCTTTAGCTGAAATTTCGTCAATATCATAGGCCAGCGCCAGCGTCACGACGTCTGCATCCAGACCGTCAATGACGGAACGTCCTTGCTTGCCAGAGCCACCGTGGGACGCTTTGATCGTGACGTTATCGCCGGTTTTTTCTTTCCAGTATTTGGCAAACGCTTTGTTATATTCCTGATAAAGCTCGCGGGTCGGATCGTAGGAGACATTCAAGATCGAAAAATCTGCTGCATGGGCGATGGGGGCGACGATGCCCACTTGCGCGACCAATGCGATAGTAATGACTGACCGGACGATTTGTTTCAACATGATCTGCTTCCCTGAGCTTTTTTTGTTTTGGAGAAGACAGATTAATCAGAGTGGAAAGAAAAAAGAACGAATTCTTTCTTCTCTCGTTATGCGAAAAACAGATATGCATGAACAACCCTAATGAATAAGGGAGGGCCGTTACTACTACAATAAAGGATAAAGGATCACGACCCACGTCGCGACGGCGACAATGCAAGTCAGCAAAACCGCCGCACTACCAAAATCTTTTGCATTTTTTGATAAGGGATTTCGCTCTAATGAGACCCGATCTACAACCGCTTCGATAGCTGAGTTGATCAGCTCAATGATAATGATCCAGACCAGAACGGCAATCAGCAGCAATTTTTGAATGGCTGAGACCGGCAAAAAAAAGGCGATGATAATGCCTGGAATGACCACCATCAGTTCTTGCCGGAATGCGTTCTCGTTTTTCCAGGCGGATTTCAATCCATCAAAAGAATAAAAGAGCGCGGAAAATATTCGCTTGAGACCCTTGGTGCTCTTAAATTCGCTGATAGGTTGTTCTGCAGTCGCTGATGTTCTTTGACCGAGCGGTTTGGATTTAGGCATTTCTCGCGAAGTGGGTGGTCGGATCTGGGATTTTTTACGCATGCTGAACTTCGCTTCAAATCTGATTTTTCGGAAAAGGTTGCCGATGACATTAATAGGCGTTTTGGTGCTGCTGACGAATTTTAACAGCCTCATATGACAAGCTTACCCTTTAGCCTACGAAAACATCGGCTTTGAGATCGAAAGATCAGCACCTTGGCAAAACGAGGCGACCAGATCGAATAACCTCAATTCGCCGTTTCAACCGGCGAAGGATTGGTCACCGGTTCGTGCCAGTCACCTTCATCGGCGACGGTCCAGTCAATCTGTACTTTCCCAGGCGCGTTCTGATCTTTTCTCTCCCACAGTCGAAATCCGCCAAGAAAGGCAAATGCGTTGTCTCCGCGGCGTGTGTGCGGCGGCAGTCGCTTCAGGTGCGCGATATTGCCGCCACCCAACACCACGTAATCGGGCAACAATGCTTTGCGAAAACCCTTCACGACATCCTCGACCATGCGACGCCATTTCTTGTTTCCCATCTTTTCACGTCCCAATTCACCTAGATAATCCTCGTACGTTTGTCCATCCGTGTAGGGCAAATGTCCCAGTTCCATTGCCGCTATGACGCCATCGACGATGAATGCTGAACCCAGACCCGTTCCCAGGCCAAGAAATAGCATTTTCCCGCCTTCATAGCCGCCCAATGCTTGCATTGCAGCATCATTGATGACCTTCACCGGCAACCCGAACGCGGCTTGAAAATCGAAGCCAACCCAGCACGGACCAAGATTCTCTGGCTCTCGCACCACGCGACCACGTCGGACCACGCCGGGATAACCCATCGAGACCGCATCGAATTTCCAGCCCTTTGTGATCTTCAGGACATTTTCCACCATTTGTTCGGGCGTCATCTTAGGGCCAGACTCAAATCGAACGGGCGTTTTATGATCAGTAGAAACACATTTAACGTGAGAGCCGCCAACGTCAATGACAAGTATTTTCATCGGTTTGTCCTTTAACAGTTTTTTGGTACTCATGATGTCCGCGTAACGGCCCCGGGACGCTCCGCTTTCTCGCCGACGCGGGTAGCTTGTTGTACTGGTATCGAGAGCAATCTGGCGGTATTAATCAACGCCATGTGGGTCAGCGCCTGCGGGAAATTACCCAGCATATGTTGACCGTGCACGTCGTATTCCTCGGATAGCAATCCAACATCGTTGCGCAAGGCCAGCAAGCGCTCAAACAATGCCTCGCCCTCTTCACGACGTCCCATTAACACAAGGCAGTCCGCTAACCAGAATGAGCAAGGCAGAAACACACCTTCGCCCGGTGGCAGTGCATCTACATTACTACCTGTTGAATAGCGCAGCACTAACCCGTCCACTAAAAGGTTGCGCTCAATCGCTTCCACTGTTCCACGCACGCGCGGATCGTCGCAAGGCAAAAATCCAACCTGCACCATCAGCAGTAAACTTGCATCAAGATTTGACGCGCCATAAGACTGAACAAATGTATTATTTTGCGCGTCGTATCCCTCGGCGCAAACCTGTGCATGGATTGCGTCGCGCACCTCGCGCCAACGCGCAACCGGGCCTTCCAGACCAAACACTTCAACGTCCTTAATTGCGCGATCAAAGGCTACCCAAGCCATCACCTTAGAGTGCGTGAAATGCAGGCGCGGTCCACGAATCTCCCAAATACCCTCGTCCGGCAAATACCAGTTCGATTCCAGATAGTGAAGCAAACTGACTTGTATTCCCCATGCTGCAAGATCCGACTCCATCCCTACCGATCTTGCCAGATGCAGCGTGTCCATCACTTCACCATAAACATCCAGCTGAAATTGCCTGGACGCCGCGTTGCCGACGCGCACTGGTGCCGCATTGCCATATCCGGGTAGCCAATCCAACTCCGTTTCATCGAGCCGCCGCTCACCGGTAACGCTATACAGTATTTGTAAGTCTTCGGGACTGCCGGCAGCAGCGCGCAGCAACCATTCACGCCAGGCAATCGCCTCTTCATGGTAACCGGCCAATAAAAGCGCGTTTAACGTGAAGGTCGCGTCACGCAACCAGCAATAGCGATAATCCCAGTTGCGCACGCCGCCCAGTTGTTCGGGTAACGAAGTCGTAGGCGCTGCAATGATTCCACCAGTAGGCTCGTAAATAAGCGCCTTCAGCGTAATCAAGGACCGCACCACCTCATCATGCCAGCGCCCCTCGTAAGTGCAGCGTCCGGACCACTCTCGCCATCCGTTTTCGGTTGCCTTTAGCGCAAGTTCCGGATCAACCACCTTTTGCGTCGCTTCGTAGGAAGGTCGATAGTTGAGCGAGAACGGCACACACTCGCCCTCGCTCACGTAAAACTCAGCGACTGTTTTCATATTTTCGCCATGGACCGGGATTTTCGTTCGTAGTTCCAACGTGTGTGGTCCAGCTGTTGCTAACAATAGATCATCGACTTGTTGCACCCAAGGCACGATAGACCCGTAGTCGAACCGAATGATGAGCTCCATGGACATCGCCACCCGTCCACTCACACCTTGAACGATACGCAACACATCCCAGCGTTCATCCGACACCGGCATGCAATCGACAATGCGAACAATGCCTTCAACGGTCTCGAACTCGGTTTCTAAAATCAGGGTACCGTCGCGATACTGTCGTTGGGTGGACCGAATCTCGGCTTTTGGTGCAATCAGCCAGCGACCGTGTTCCGGCGCGCCCAGCAACGCTGCAAAGCAAGCGCCGGAATCGAAGCGCGGCAAACAAAGCCAATCAATGGAACCGTCACGACCGACCAAGGCAGCGGTATGGCAGTCACCAATCATTGCATATTCTTCAATAGGAAGTGGCATCAGCAACCTTCATGTTGGTTTAGCAGCCTTCGCTGCGGGCATCATTCTGTTGCGTGGGCCTGCTTCTATGACAGCCCGGCTAGGTGGTGATGGTCGGAGGCAAGCTCATTTCATGATACGCCGGTTTCAAAAACGGCATCATTACTCGGGTAGGACAAACTCGACAGTGACGATCTGACAAGTAGTGAACAGTGTCGTTTAATAGGTGCTGAACCATCCAACATATCGGAGGGTAATCAAGTGGCCAGGGGAAAAAATAGGTAATCTAAAAAAAACTCCGGAAGATTCAATAATCCAAAAGTAAAATCAATCGTTCGATTGTTTAAAGATAGGCAGTACAAGGCAGCAAGCCCTTAAAAAGCCTGATTAGCCATTTTTTACTATGGCAACATTACGGGTAACTGTTGTGAATATGAGAATAGCATTTCTCAGTTTTTCACATTGTGATATAACGTATCATTGCAGTGCAATATTTTAACTACTCACCCGAAACCAGAAATCCCGATGAAACCAGCTTCCGCAGACGACCTTGGCAAGACCTCGATTCAGGTCATTGAACGCATGATGTCATTGCTGGATACGCTCGCGCTTTATCCCGATCCGGTTAGCCTGAAAGAACTCTCGGCGGCAACCAACCTGCATCCTTCGACCGCACATCGCATTCTGAATGACTTGGTCCTGAAGCGTTTTGTTGATCGCTCCGAACCGGGAACCTATCGACTCGGCATGCGATTGCTGGAACTTGGAAACGTGGTCAAAAGCCGTCTAAACGTGCGCGAAGCAGCGCTTGATTTTATGCGTACTCTTCATCGCAAAACCAATCAAACCGTCAATCTTTCGGTACGTCAAAGTGACGAAATTGTGTATATCGACCGAGCATTTTCGGAGCGTTCAGGAATGCAAGTAGTTCGTGCAATCGGAGGCCGCGCACCATTGCATCTGACCTCAACCGGTAAGCTTTTTTTGTCGATAGATGATCCGAAACTGGTGCGTGCCTATGCGACACGGACAGGTTTAGCAGGTCATAATAAAAACTCGATAACCGATCTGAGCAAACTCGAACGCGAACTAGGATTAGTACGCTCGCTCGGCTATGCACGTGATAACGAAGAGCTCGAACTCGGTGTGCGCTGCATGGCCGCCGGTATCCGTGATGATTCAGGCAAACTAATAGCCGGCCTGTCGATCTCAGCCCCAGCCGATCGTCTGCAAGAGGAATGGGTAGAAGATTTGATGACCACCGCGCAACAGATTTCAGCAGTATTAGGCTACGCCGCAACGGTCCCGTAAACTGCGCTTCGCAAGATTCAAATACGTATCCACCGGAGTTGCAAAAAACCGTCCCAGCAAAGCGTGCCGACGAAGACAGTACGAATGTGCGGGGCCGCGTACGTCGAGCCACGTTGGCGGCAAGGAGAGCACAACGCAGCTGGGGCGATTTTTCGCAGCTCCGGGCCTTAGTGCTTTTCGTCTGGTTGCTCATCCAATGTCTCAAACAATGCAATTTGCAATTTCGAGTGAAGTTTCACAAACCGCTGCCACAATAGAAACGCCAATCCAGCTGCAGCAATCAATACTAAAATAAGTAAATTGGTTGTCGGCAAAATTCTACTGCTCAAGATCACGATCAATAACATAATGCCGATGATCGATAATGCTGGAATCACCTCGGCGATCACACGCCGGACCGCGTATGTATGCAAACCGGCGTGCTCTGGTCGTACTGCCATTTCGGCTAACAACATACTGAGCGCCTGTAATTTACGATACGTCGCAATCAAAAATGGTAACGAGATGAGCAGTGCGCCGCCCCAAACGACTGCTTTTTGAATTTGCAAGTCCGCAATCCAGGCGGACATAGCGTTACCCAATGTGTCAGAAAAGTAACCGCTGATAATGAAAATTGCCGCAACCATCGCCAAATTGACCGTTACCTGTAACAAAATACGTCGAATAATTTTTGACAGCTCGGCGCGATCACCTTGCGGTTGCAGACTCTCCAACCAGGTTGAATACATACCGAAGACTGCTGACAATTTGACCGGCATCGACTTGGCCAAGCGTGTTGACAGTGGGTCTGCCAGCTTAATCAGATACGGCGTAAGCAACGTCGTCATGACCGATACGGCGACGACCGTTGGATACAGAAAATCACTGGTCACTTTCAGACTGACGCCTAACGCCGCAATAATGAACGAGAACTCACCAATCTGGGCCAGACCCATGCCGACCCGCATGGAAGTCCTGCCGTTGTGACCGGACAAAAAAGTAGCGATGCCACAACTAACCAGTTTACCCAATACTACGGCAATCGTAATCACCAGGATAGGCAACCAATATTTCACCAGAACCGTTGGATTGACCAACAATCCGATGGCAACAAAAAAGATCGCGCTAAACATATCCCGTATCGGTTCAATCAGGCGCTCAATCTGTGGCAAATCCCGGGATTCGGCCATGACTGCGCCAATAATAAAGGCACCCAACGCGACGCTATAATTAAGCTTCATCACGAGCAGACAAAAACCAAAGCAAAGACCGAGGACAGTGACTAAAAAAACTTCTTTGTTTCGGAATTGCGCGACATAAGCCAACAGGCGTGGCACGATCAAAATGCCTAATACCAACGCTACAATCATGAATAATAAAAGACGCCCAACCGTTCCTGCGACATCGATTGCATTCACGGAACCTGTTGCCGCAATTCCCGACAACAAGGCAATCATGCCGATCGCGAGGATATCTTCGATGATCAGAATACCGAAGATCAACTGCGCAAATTTCTCCTCTTTCATCTTCAGCTCGGTCAATGCCTTGACGATGATCGTGGTTGATGAGACCGCCAACATCGCACCGAGAAAAACTGCATCCATTGTCTTCCAGCCGAAATACATACCGATCTCGTAACCGACCCAGAGCATCAGACTAATTTCTGCCAGTGCCACTAAAAAGGCGGTTGCACCGACTTTGCCAAGCTTTTTGAGACTGAACTCAAGCCCTAAAGAAAACAGCAAGAAAATCACGCCAAGCTCTGACAGGATATGAATCGTGTGCTCATCCTGAATTAACTGGAAAGGCGGAGTGTAAGGCCCGATGATAATCCCGGCCACGATATAGCCGAGAACGACCGGCTGCTTGAAGCGGTTGAATACCACCGTGACCACTCCTGCGATCAACATGATCACTGCCAAATCCTGGATGAACAACTCTACTGCCGGCATGTTGATAGTCTCCTAAAAAAAATTGCTATGGGATGAGTTGCGCTGAGGTAATGGCGCGACCATTCGGCATCCATTCGGATGTAATCAAGCTTGGGATGATCCAACTATCAACCAACTTGACCATCCTGCCGAACTGCTTCATCCGTCGCTGCCAATCAACAAAGAGATACGTTTTCAGCAGGGATTAGGAGATACTTTCCTAAAACCAACTATAGATTCCGCATAATAACGTATCGGCCAGTGTTGATTCAATCGAGAACGCATTTAAGTGCTGGCTAAACGATGATTTCGGCGCCCCGAGACGCGATCATTCCAATGATCCAGCAAGCGTTAAGCGGCATCTTGGTAATGTGAAAAGCGGATGATAAAATCGGCTTCACTCCGAATAACTCAGCAGAGTTCTACCTCAACCTTGATTTTGACGCCGACGTCGGCGTTGATACATTTCCATCAATGGTGTTGCGGAAATGCCATGCATGACGATAGACATTGCTACTACCGTCAACACGATAGAACTGACGTGCGGGACTAATGCTGCCGCCTGATAACCGGCTGGGGCAATCCATTTATATTGCAGTGCAAATGCAAGATAGTAAATAGAACCGATTCCCTTTATACCAAACCATGCCATCAGACGTCGCTGCAAGGTTGTGACCTTGGCACCTGTTAAAGCGATGGCGACCGATAGCGGTCGAATGACAAAAAAGAGGAGTAACGCCAACACGACGCCGACTGCCGAAAAGCCGATATGCGATAAGAGAATGCCGGTAAGTATTACCATCAAAAACTCTGCAAAATTTTCGAGTTGCTGATTAAAGCCTAATACCGTCTCAGTCATGTATGCAGACGCTTTCACTGGATGCGTGGCAAGTTCTTCGCCACCTTTGCCAGGCGCCTCATCCAGCGCTTCACCGTCCTCACGATCGGCGCTGCGTTGACCGCTGTTGGTAGACTCAATGCGGCGCATCGCCAAGCCGGCTGCAAAGACGGCCAAAAAACCAATGCCGTGAATCAGTTCGGTAGCACCATAAGCCAGCGCGATTAACCCAATCCCGAGAAATTCTTCCATACCCAAAGCCAAACGAAAGCGTCGACGTAGCCCAATCACCAATCGCCCCACCAACCATCCCAAAATCCAACCACCACCAAGCCCGACAACAATACTCCACAGCACATGCGGGACCGTATAGGCATTCGCAAAAGAGGCGGCAGACGGTACGCCAAGCAAGGCCAGCCCAAGCATCACAAAGGGAAAAGCGGTACCGTCATTGAGACCACCTTCGCCGGTGAGACTGAATCGAATTCGATCTCGATCACCGATATCTTTGATCTGGACGTCCGAAGCCAATACAGGATCAGTCGGCGCCAAAATTGCGCCCAGCAAAATCGCCGCACCCAATGGCAAATCACATAAAAAAAGTCCCACCACCGCCACGAGCGGAATAGTGACCAACATTGCCAGTACGCCTAAACGCATCGGTAAGCGCCAAATGCTGTCACGAAAAGGCATGCGTAACTTAAGGCCGACAGTAAATAACGATAGAAGCAAGGCGATTTTGGCCACCGTTGTCAGCAACAAAGCGTGTTCAGTCGGGACGAAGTTAATCAAACCGCTGACGGCGGGCCCTAAAATATAACCAACCGGCAAATAAAACATCGCAGGACTGACTGGCAAACGCTCTAAAAGCGATGCCAATAATCCCATTGACAGTAACAAGGTGCCGACGATCAGGTACCAGATAAGAGAGTAATCGATAGCAATAACTCCTCGTAATTAGCGTGACCTCCTGATAATTTTATCAATATATCAGATAAGGAAAACGACTCAACAAGGGTTTATAGAACGTATCAAACCATGTTTGCGAAGCGATAGACTAGAACCCATTGAGTATCTGCAGCATCAGCGCCACCAACTTTGACGCATTTAGTCGAACGACGACGCGAAACATCTTCATGGTCTTGGGACCGTGAAGATGACGAGTACAATTTATTGTCAGCGTTGATCTTCAGCGTGTACGGGCCGCGTTTAGCAAATATCAGGCTATCAGATAAAAACTGGCTCTATAACGTAGAGTCGATTTGTCAGACGAAGTTCAGCGCATCGGGAATCACAACCGCAAGCTTCATGAGTGACAATAGTTACTGTGTTTTAGGCCTGACATGACCAGTCAACGCGTTTCCGGCATCCAGCGGCAAGCGACGAGCGATGGGTATCGATGCCAGCGAGAATAAGGCAATGACGATAAATGCAGGCCAAAAATCGGCAGCGACAACTGTCGCATGTCCTTGCAGACGGCTTGAAAAAATGATCGCTAGCCCACCAATAGTGACGCCAAGACCCAGAGAAATTTGCTGTACCACACTCGACAAGCTTGTAGCGCGACTGACGTCAGCGCTGTCGAGATCGGCGTATGCCATCGAGTTGAAACAGGTAAATTGCATTGACGGAAAAAAACCGCCCAACAACACCACGGCAACCATTACCAAATAGGGGGTTGTTGGCGTGAATAGGCCGTAGGACGCCAGTGCTAATGCGGCAAGGAATGCATTCCAGATCAGTACCGAACGGAACCCAAAACGACGCAACACCGAGCCGCCTATCGCTTTCATGAAAATGGCACCAAAAGCCGATGCGCACGTGATCGTGCCGGCATGAAAAGCTGTCATTCCCAAACCGATTTGTAATGATAGCGGTAACAAAAATGGCACCGCTCCAAGACCAATCCGGAACAATGAACCGGCCAGCACACTGACACGGAAGGTAGGAATTCTGAGCAAACTCAAATCCAGCAGCGGGAATGGTGCAGTACGCGCATGACGTAAGTACAGCAATAAAAAGATGATGCCAATCACGCACATGCCGCCCGCAAGTTTTGCCGAGACCAACTCGCCATCAATCAGCGACAACCCCAGCATCAACAGCGTACTGCCGATAGCAGACAAAATAAAACCTTTTACGTCCAACGGTTGTTGTTCATCAGCCCGAAAATTTTCGATGAAACGACCCGCCAGATAAATGCCGAGAAGGCTAATCGGCACGTTAATAATGAAAATCCAGCGCCAGTGAAAATACGTTGTAATAAAGCCGCCCAACGGTGGACCGATTACCGGTCCAAGCAATGACGGTATGGTCAGGTAACTGATGGCCGTCACCAGATCCGAACGTGGCACGGACCGGAAAATCACAATCCGCCCAACTGGTACCATCATCGCACCTCCTATTCCCTGCAAGAAGCGTGCAGCGACAAATGCTAATAAGGAACTCGATGCGGCGCACAACAACGATCCGGCCATAAAGACGCCAATGGCGGCACGAAATACGGTCCGCGCCCCGAAACGATCTGCCACCCAACCACAAATGGGAATAAAGACACCGAGTCCAACCACATAGGCAGTGAGTGCCAGTTTGAGTGTAATGGGTTGCTGCCCGAGATCATGGGCGAGTACCGGTAATGACGTCGTAATCACAGTCGCGTCCATGTTTTCCATGAACAACGCACAGGCTACGATAAGTGGAATAAGAAAGGTACGGCGCACTGCAATCAAGGTAGAAAGAGGCTATTTAATAAAGCTGATTAAAAAAAATAAAGCATTCTGTTAATGTCACCAAATATCACAAGATGTAATGTAAGGGCGCATATTAAAACTCACAAACAATCACAACTATATTTTATAGACAGTCGCGCCAATAAGAATACGAACAAGAACAAGCGCGCATGAGAACCGCACATAAAAAAGCGCTCTGTGCAAAGAGCGCTTTCTCCAAAATTCTATTACTTAGCTTTGACCTGATGCAATCTTGGAGCCTGTCAATGTAGGTAGCGGGGAATTATTTTCTGCTAACCATTTTTTGATCCGATCGGCATCCCCCTGACGCGAATATTTTCCACGTCCATCGAGAAATACCATCACCATAGAGCGACCTTCGATATTTGTTTGCATGACCATGCAACGACCAGCTTCGTTAATGTAGCCGGTTTTCTGAAGGCCAATTTGCCATCCTGGATTTTCAACCAGATGGTTCGACGTATTGTATTGCAATGGACGACCACCCGGCTCTACGAGGTATTTGGAATCGGTAGAATATTGACGAATAATGGGATGCTGATAAGCCGCAATCACCAACTTGGCCAAATCACGCGCGCTTGCCACGTTAAGATGCGATAAGCCAGTGGAATCAACGTAATGAGCGCCAGTCATGCCCAGTTGTTTGGCCTTGGCATTCATTGCGACGACAAATGCTGGCAATCCACCGGGATAGTTACGTCCCAATGCCGACGCAGCACGATTTTCAGAACTCATCAACGCGATATGCAGCATATCCGTGCGACTCAGTTGGGAGCCAATACGCAAACGTGAACTGCTATGCTTTTCGCGATCGATATCATCATCCGTGACGGTGATGATCTCATTCATATCCTGCCGCGCTTCGACCACGATCATACTCATCATGAGCTTGGTCAACGAGGCAATCGGCAAGGACACTTGCGAATTTTTGTCAAACAGAACCTGACCGGTGGTTTGATCAATCACCAATGCAACGTTCGACTTCAACTCAAGCGGATCGTGCGTTAAATTTAAACCTGCGATTTCACCGGCTGTTAATATCGGCGGGATGATGACGGCTGGCGGAGTGTAAGCGGTCCGTTGAAAGACAACCTTCCGATGGCCTTTGACATACACCACTTTTCGGACCAAACCTTCGCGCTGCTCAAGTGAGGCGAGATTATGCTGGCCTGATTTTTTGCCGGATGCACGGTTAGCGATACGCTCACGTTTATTTGGGGCGCTGGCGACATCACCTTTGGTATTTTTAGACCGATGAGATTTGGTCGCAATTGTTTTTTTCGATGCAGCCTTGGCGTTTTTGCTCTTCAAGCTTTTAGCAGAGGAGGCCTTTCCTGCTTTGGATGTGGTCGAATCGTTATCCGGCGCCGCAGATGCTGTTGCAACTGCAAAGAATAATGATAATAAAATGACAAGCGCGGATTTGGCCATGGACGGCTCCTGATTCAACAAGCAAATAATCTGTCAAAGTGTAGGCATATCAAGCAAAAATCGCAAGAGAATTAAGGAGTTAGCAGTCGTATTTAAACACTTTTCTCATTGCGCATATCGACAGCACTCAAAATCCTCTTGAATAGTTGTCAACATAACCACCCATTAGTTGTATTTTATGTAAACTTGTCTATTTTTCAACTACAATCATCACGGAATCTATCGAAAATGAATAATCAGCTTCCCGCTGAAAGTAGCTGCACACTTCTGACGGCGCGCTGTCCCACAATGACTTAATAGCAACTACGCGCTCACTTGGCGTTCGCATTCTGGCAACCCAACTATCGAATTGCAAAGGCAACTTCCAACCTTTATCGGACATGACTTTGAAGCCTGCCTGGCTTAACAATTCTCGCCAGGCTGGCAAACTGCGATTGCGCACATGCGAAGCGTCGCGCAGCAACTCGATAGATTGCAGGTAAGTGTCAGCCAACACGTTATCCGGCGAAGCGGTATCAACAACAATGCACTTTCCGCCCTGCTTTAAAACACGCGCCATCTCGGCTAGTGCTTGCGGCAGATTTGTCCAATGATGAGCGCTGTAGCGAGTACACACTAAGTCAAATGTCGCATCAGCGAAAGGCAGAAGATCGGCACTGCCCTGTTGCACCTCAAGATTCTCCAAACCGCGCTCGCGGGCAGCGCCAGCAACCACGCGCAACATTTCTTCCGCCAAGTCGTAAGCGATCACTTTTGCAACGTGGGGTGCCAGCGCAAAGCTGGCGTGGCCGCCACCGCAGCCAATGTCAAGCGCAACTGGTTGATGGAATGCTTGCGCGTAAGCAGCAATATCCTGCAAATCGACACCTTGCGAATGAACGGTGCTCGTTAAATAGGCCGTGGCCGTGCTGCCAAACTGTTCGGTAACCAATTGATCGTGTTTACGCAGAGTTGCGTCAGGGCTGTTGGTGTCAACACTTTTCATTCTTATCTCTCTTGAAAAGAAGGTAATAACATCGATGTACGCGATATACGCTTAACGGCTACAAATTCTTTTCCAAAATAGCCGCGGTCCCGAGATTATTTTTTCACTACAAAGACGACCCCAGCAATGGCCACCAACATACCAATAATTCCTAACAAATTAAACGCCTCACCAAACATCAACCACGCCATTACGGCGGTCGTCGGCGGGGTCAGATATAGCAGACTGGTCACGCTAGTGGCAGCGCTATTACGAATTAACGTAAAGAGTAAAAAGATCGCCCCAATTGATAGCGCAAATATTGACCACAACAGCGCCCCGATAAAACTGGGAGTCCATTGCACCGAGGACAATCCTGGCGAAAGATGTTCATAAAAAATAGCAAACGGCAAGATCACAATGAATGAAGCGCTAAACTGAATGATGGTGCCGGTGCGCAAATCAAAATGCGGGCAGTGATGTTTTTGGTAAAGCGTTCCCATCGTTATAGATATAAGCGCCATGACAGCGAAGGCAATGCTGGACAAAGACAATCCCACCAGACTGATTTTGGCCGCCACGACTAAACCGACACCGCCAAGTCCAAGTAACAGACCGATCCATTGGCGTGGACTGACCGACTCTCCAATCCATCTTGCGGCAACGGCAGTCAGTATTGGTTGCATGCCAACAATAAGTGCCGATAATCCCGCTGGCATGCCTAATTTGATCGCGCACCAGACGCCAGCAAGATAACCGGCCTGTAGCAATATTCCTGCCACAGCGATATGCCTAATTGTCCCGACTGGCCACGGTGCTTTCAGGATGAGTACCAGCGGCACTAACACTATCAGGACGCCCGCAAACCGCATTAATAAAAAAGTGAGTGGCGGTGCGTAAGGCAAGCCAAATTTGGCGACAATAAAACCGGTACTCCACAGCAGCACAAACACCATCGGCATCACAAAAAGTAAGCCTCGTAATAAGCCACTTCCAGATTTAAGATTTGTTGATTGCACCACCGTAGAAGTCGCTAAAGAGGGAGGATTAACTGGCTGCATAAAAAGAAATATCTATCCTGAAGTAAAGGGCGATGCATTGTCCGAGGGCATCGCCAGATAAGTGACCTGGCGACTCGCATGCTGCGCCGCCAGAGCGACCGTTTGTAAATGAACTGCTACCGTGTCCTGTATGTTTTTGCCATAACCGCCAGCCATTGTGACCGCTAGTGGAATTGCGCGCTGACCGGCTGCGGAAAATACCATTTGATCGCGTCGCGCCAAGCCATTTAAAGTGAGTTTTAAACGTCCCAACCGATCGCCCTCATGGGGATCTGCGCCAGCGAGGTAAATGATTAATTGCGGCATAAAAAGACGAAACATCTGATCAAGCGCATCCTGTAATACTTGTAAATATTCAATGTCTCCGGTACCGTCCGGCAATCCGACATCCAGATCGCTGCACTCTTTACTAAACGGATAGTTAGCCGCGCCGTGAAGCGACAAGGTAAATATGGAGTCGTCACGTGCCAGGATTGACGCAGTACCGTTGCCTTGATGCACATCCAGATCAACAATAGCCACCCGCTGAACATGGCGCTCAGCCTGCATCAGGCGCGCCGCTATTGCTGAATCGTTAAACACGCAAAAACCACCACCATGATCGGCATAGGCGTGATGCGTTCCACCAGCCAAATTCACCGCAATCTGATCACTGGAGCTTAGCGCAGCACGACAAGCAGCAATCGTCGCACCGACCGAGCGTCGAGAACGTTCAACCATTTTTGCTGACCAGGGGAAACCTATTTCCTTTTGTGCTGCCGTGGATAAACTACCTGCAGAAACGGCCTCGATATAATCAGGATGATGCGCCAGCGCAAGAACGCCATCAGTGGTGGATGGCGCTTCGTGCAACGTAATGCCACCCCCGCTAGCACTAGTTGCCTGTACACCTTCATGTATCAATCGATATTTCTGCATTGGAAAGCGATGTCCAACCGGCAGAGGCAATACGAAATGGTCGCTGTAAAAGGCTTTCACGTTTAAACCATGGCCGTAACAATAAGGCATTCAGTTTATCAGCTTAAGCGATGCTCTTCAGATTCAAAACCATGAGAAGATTTCACGTGAGAAATGCCTTGTACCACATTGCGTGATGACTCCCCTATTTCAAACTTTCCATCCATTTGCTGCGTCGCACCAACAATTACTTGACAGGCAAATGCAATGAGAATAAATTTAATTATTGCATCGCACAAGGCGTATTTTGCTCCGGCACACACGGTGGTTACTACGCATCAGTCAATAGCGCTTGCAATATCCATTTGTTCCTCACTCACACTGTATAGCATCTCTGGAGAAGCTCTTATGTCTACACCCGCCGAACAATTTTCCTCCGCAGCTAAAGCCAATTTTGAAGCCAATCTGGCACTCTTTACTGATTTCACAGCTAAAGCATTTGGTGGCATGGAAAAACTGGTAGAACTCAATGTGACTGCTGCAAAAGCATCTTTTGAGGATTCGAGTGCTGCGACAAAAAAACTATTTTCAGCGAAAGATCCTCAGGAATTTTTGTCGTTGAGCCTGGCTCATGCACAACCCAATACTGAAAAAGTCATTGCGTACAGCCGTCATTTAGCGACTATAGCTGCGTCAACTAAAGCTGAACTTAGCAAAACGGCAGACGCACAAGTTGCCGAAACCAAGCGTAAGGTCATGGAGTTATTTGAACAAGCATCGAAAAGTGCTCCGGCAGGCAGTGAAAGCGCGATTGCTTTCATTACAACTGCGATCGGAAATGCCAGCGCCGGATACGAACAATTCACTAAAAGCGCAAAGCAAGCGATGGACACGATGGAAAGTAATGTCAATACCGCAGTCGATCAGCTATCACAAACCGCAGCCAAAGCATCTGCCGTCAATATCAAGAAATAAGTCCCACAGTTAAAGTAGCGAATGGCACCAAGGGGAAACGTAAAAAGCGCGAATGAATGGCAATAAATGTAAATGAAAATGAAAAATGAGGAGGTGCCAGGTGAAAGCCCGGCCCTCCTCATTTGTTATGTTCATCAAGTCGCGGTTACGCCGTTCCCAAACGGCGTAACCAGTTTTAAGCCTTTGCCACTTCTGCCCGTCCTTTGACTGACATAATCAGATGCTCGGCCCGTTCCCGCGTTACATAATCCATTAATGCTGGCAAACCACATGCACGCAATAGCTGATCGCTGCTACTCAGCCCTGAAGTACCGGCTTTCAATGCTGCTTGCAGTACTTCTACCTGCACCTGCAAACGTTCGCGCGTCAGCGTCGCAGGACTATCAACACCGGTAATAATTTCTGCCCGCAATAGCTCTTGCAAGAGTTTTTCGCGATTGTTTTCAAGCGTCATGAGATAGGCATCTATCGCGGGCCGCTCCGCAACCCGATGTAATTGAAGAGCGGTATCAAAACGGCTCCGCATTGTTTTTTCAAACACACTCGGTAACGTCGGCATCGCTTGCCAATTGGCATCCCAACGATCTGGATTGCCTTCCGGTTCGGCATCGCCATCCAACCCCAAACTAACCTCGACCAACTGGCAAAGCGCCAATTTGTCACACAGTGCATGCGCCTCGGCGATCACGGCATTATGTCTGGCTTGATCGATGTGCGCCTGCAAGCTGGCAACCGCAGCGCTAAGGCGCGCTTCTATTTGCGCTTCTGCACCGCGTGGGACCGCGCCAGTCCGGCTCCAGTCTTGCTGTGTCTGACGCAACATTCCGGTTAAAACACTCGGCACGGCAACTTCTATTTGGCTGATTGCCGCTTCAAGGCTGGTACACAACTCTTCTTTGACTTGCAAATTTTGTCGACGCTCAGTATCGGCGGTCGACGCGGCCTCTTTACGCTGCGTAAAAATCGTATCGCAAGCAATACGGAAGCGCTGCCACAACAATTGTTCATCCTGTCGCGACAAGGGCAGCGCCTTGGCCTGCTCTTGCCAACGTAGCTGCAATTCGCGCAGACGTTCGGCAGTATCACGCTGATTTACCGGCAGTTCAGAGGCTTCAGTAATCAGCTTTTCGCGATTGGTAATCTCTCGCTGCTGTTGCACCAACAACGGCGCCAGCAGTTGTTGACTTGCGTTGGCGAACGACTTATCGAGTGACTTCTTTTCACTCCGGTTAATTGCTCCGAGACCTCTCCAGGCTTGCTGCTTCTGCTGACAGAATTGTGCAATGGCCTTCCAATCCGGCAGTCCAGCAACAGAACCGGTGCTGCGATCCGAATCAGTATTGTTCAGTGCTACCGCCGCATATTGTTGTATCTCATCAATCAACAGCAGCGCCTTGATCTGATTACGTTGACGCTCTTCAGCCAGCAGCTGAAAATGTGCCGCTACCGGTAAATAGGCGGCTGTACACGCTGCATCAAAACCATCCCATAGCACTTTTGGCGCGGAGCCGGCCGAACTATCAAGTGACTTCCAGCGTGCCCGCAAACTGCCAATTTTTTTGGCTAATTCGATCACCGCTAAACCTTGATCAGACAACTCCTGCGCAGCCTTCATCAGCTCCTCGCGCGAGACATTACCGCCCCAACGCGCCCAGCCTTGCAAGCGTCCTAACTCACCACGTGCCTGCACTAATCGTGCATTTTGTGGTGGCGTGATTTTTAGCGCTTTGAAATCCATCGCGCGTAACGTCTTGTCGTAATCCATTGCGACTTGCAAAGCACCCTCTTCCAGCGCGGCCTCCAAGCCCTCTAACGCAGCAACAAACTGCTGATGCGAGGCGACTTTATCCGTATCAGTCGGCTGCTCAACACCGACAAGTGGCTGTGCGCTTTTAGGTAAAACTACTGGCTGAGCTGAAGCAATACTCAGTTTCAATAACGCTTCGTAACGTTGCTCAGCAATCTGATCAGATGCTTGACTTGCTGAAAGAACACCCAAGCTAGTCCAACTGCGGCGCAACAGTTCAGGCTTCAAGGTCTCGGCTGCCATTGACTCCCATTGCGTCAACAATGCAAGCCGTGCATTGAGTGTTTCCTGCGATTTCAGCAACGTCTGGAGGCGCTGTTGCAAGACTTGGAAGGCGACCGCATATTCTGACGCCAGTTGTTTCGGTAAAGTTATTGCCTCAACATTGGTCTGATGCTGCTGCATGTGCTCGGCTATTTGGGCCGCTTGGAATGCGACCTCATCTGCAGTGTGTGCCAACGGATCGTCGTTAATTTGCTGATTTAATTGCCGTAAACGCGCTAGCAAACCCAGCACGGCCCGCTGTAATTCAGCTTGCGCGGATAACCGACTCGCCAAAGCCGCACTGATTTGTCGGAATTCTTGCTGTTGCATCTCAAGCGGGTTTTCGATTTGCTGCCAGGCGCGATCCAGTTCTGCGACTTGATTCGGCAATAGCTGCTCTTGATTCAGCAATTCTTGCGCGGTTTGCAGGCAAAGAACTGCTTGCGCCGAGGTTTGTTGCTGACGACGCAATACATCGAGTCTGGATAGCATCAATTTTACGACACGACGATCGACGTTCCGCATCGCTTTCAACACTTGCTCCAGGCCGTTAGCGCTATGCACCCATTGCGCCGCTTGCAATCGCGCATCGGCAAATTCGGCTTTCAGGATAAAGACCACCGCCGAAGACTCTTCCGTCAAACTAGCCGCTTGTTTTAATGCCTGTTGGCGCGCACTATCGATGGCTTGCGCACTGGCAACGCGAAGTTCCGTTTGCTGAAGTGCTTTCTGTACCACCATTGATTGTGCCGCGGCGGCAGAACGACCTGCACGCTTAAAAAGAAAACCGAACATAAAATAGATACCAATCAAATAGAGGCGCAACTGATTTCTGACACAGTCTGAAATCCGAAAAAAGAAAATAAGAAAATAAGTACGGCGCCGATAATCAGCGCTTAACTATAATTACTTTAAGCATTAAGCGCTATTAACTAGCCTTCAAAGCGCTTAATTTACCGTTAAGCATGCCCAGCAGCAGTTTAAATGATCGAGCACCAATCGGCTTAAGAATTGTTAGCTTCGTACAATAAACCTCATCCGCAAGAACCCGAGTCAACTAACCAATTAACCGATAAGCTATGTGCAGCTGATCCAGTCCTGCCAACATCTTAATAAACGCCGCAGCACTTTGGGTTGGCTCGCCCTTGACACCGAGATCGATGTGGCGCTGCGTCTCAGCGTCGCCTACGTGCGGAAGACTAAACACCTTTACCAATGGAAATTCAATTTCAATCGCCTCCATCAAAGGCGTCAGAACAGATTCCATCGCACCGTACACAAATACCGACTGCTCAAGTTGCGGATTTTGATGGAATAAGTCTGCGTGATAGGTATCGAGCACCCACTCAAACATAGGCCATGCCATAACCGGAAACCCCGGTGCAAAATGGTGTATACCTTGCGCTTGGCCTGGCGCTTTTCCCTTGTTTTTGAATGAAAATCCAGGAATTTTGTTATACGGGTTAGGGATAATGTCGGCACCCAATGGGAACTCACCCATTTTAAGACGATGCAGGTTATCGGGCGTCTCATAGTCTGGCTCGAGACCCGCTTCACGTGCAGTATCGGCGACCCGTTCACGAATTTTTTCACGTGCTTCAGGATGCAAAACCAGTGGAACACCAAGCGCAGCGGCGGCACATTGACGCGTATGATCGTCGGGGGTAGCACCGATGCCGCCTGTACAAAACACTATGTCGTTACTAGAAAATGTACGTTGCAATGTGGCGATGATGCGCGCCGGATCGTCTCCAAGATACTCGGCCCAACTCAGGGTCAGGCCTCGCGCAGTCAACATTTCGAGCACTTTTGGAAAGTGCTTGTCAATCCGTTTGCCAGACAGAATTTCGTCGCCGATGATGATTAGTCCGATTGCCATAAGAGGTTCTTTTACGATGAGTAAGGGGGGAAATTACCGAAATCGATGAAAATTTACCGAGGTTTACCGAAGCCCACTGAAGTTTCCTGAAATTCACATTAAACGACGCGGCTCTTCATCGCCGATCGAAAGTCCGCTGTTAGCGCCATTTCCACTTGCAGCACCGCTATCGACGGCATCAGTTCCACGCTCGGCAATGATAATTGTAGCCAACTTGCCAGCGCGATACTTGCTCAGCGCTTCTAGACAATAATACTCAAACCACAAACCAGTAAACACAAACACCAGTACGTATAACCAAATTGATCCGGCAGCCATAAAAGGAAGGATAACCAACCAAAGCGCTCCTCCCAACCATAACAAAGTCGGTGCAGCGCCCAGCATGCCTGTAATAATACCGATTGTCAGGAGTGGCCAACGATGAATCTTCAAAATCGCCTTTAGTTCATCTTTATCGGCGTAATCAGAAAGTGCATCGTAAGCAATCACCCGATAAGTCAGCCAACCCCACAAAAGCGCCGGAATAATGAAAGCCAATGGGGGAATCAACCACAATGGCAGGGTGATCAGCCACAAGACGCAGAATAATAAAAACGATGAGCCTGAAATCCAAAGACTGCCGAACAAAGAGCCGCCCTTGCGCTGTGACAATGTGGCGTAGTGACGGCCACCGACATGGCGGGCAACAGCTGGCAATGCGAACAATCCAACAAATACCAGCGCGGTCAGAATCATCATCGGCAACAGCAACCACAATGCTACCCAAGGCACAATAACTGCCTTTAAGGCACCAAGACCAAGCCAACTCAAGGCGCCGCCCGCGGCATTCATCCCGGTACTACCAACCAAATAACTTTGCAGCCAGTCAAGCAAAGGTTGCAAACCCAGCCACAATGCCAAACCCCAAATTATCACGGATAGCAAAAATGGTAAAAAAGTCAGTATCAACATCCGAAAATGCAGTTGCGACAGCAGCGCCCGACCGAATGCGACGATGACGGGGCGCATCAGCGACGGGGCTTTCTGCCAAATTCAACCATATGTTTTAATCCCAGCCATTGCTGCTCCCAAAAACCGCTGCCATAGTTACGTTCTTTGCCGAGCGGAATTGGCAACTGATCCCGGATGCCGGTGCGTTCGAACGTTTTTCCAAAAAAAGCAGTGCGAAATAGCACATCCCAAAAGGAGAATAAGACACCAAAATTATGACCGCCTAATGATCCTTTACCTTTACTTTCATGACCGATTCCAATCGCATGATGCCAACGATGAAAGCGTGGTGAAACTACGATAGCATCGCCCAACTTGCCGAAATGAATCCTGACGTTGGCATGTTGCAAACTTTGAAGCATGCGGGACGCGGCCACCAAGAGCACATATTGCGATGGCTCGACGCCAATCGCGATGGCGATCAGGGCCATGAAAATATCGCGAATTAAGTCGTCTAACAGATGGTTACGATCATCCGACCAAAGGTTCATGTTTTGCTGACTGTGGTGCAAACTATGCAAACCCCACATCCAGCCAAAACTATGCTGAGCCCTGTGGTACCAGTAATCGAAAAAGTCGAGAACAACCAAATACACCAAAAAAGTGACCAATGGTCGATCAGTGATGCCAGGCCACAGATTCTCTAAATTGAAAGGATGTATGCCTTCCAGATGGAACCACTCGGTCACCTGCGCAACAACCGGATCGATCAGAAAAAATATTAGAACTGAAAATGCGCCCAGACGCTGAATCACGGTGTACAAAAAATCAATCCGACGAGCCCGTTTGTCGCTTATTGGATGGACCGGGATAGCAGATTCCAATGGCCGCAAAATGATGAATAAGACAATCAATTCGCACACCCCGATCAAAAACCACTCGACGCCATCAAACGCGTCTTCAATGTATTCACTGAAACCTAGATGAAACATCAACGGTTGCACGGCAACCTGAAATATCCATGCCTGCACATTGGAAAACAGATTAATCAGACTATCAATCATGATGCTGGCTGCTTTCTACCGATACTAGCGCTTGCGGCAATGTCATAAGGACCGGGGCTTTTGCCTCTCGCTTTTTCTGCTGAAATTTTATAGGCAGGATGCTCTCTTAAGGTAGCAAAACAAAACCCTTTTTTCTCTAATCCAGTAATAAGTGGTTCGAGGACCGCGGGTGCCCATGGATCTTTGCGCGACCAGATACCCAGATGCGCTATAAGGATGTCTCCGTCCTTGACGTTTTTTAACTCACGCTCCAACAACAGTTTATTGGGCCATCTGTCGCTGGGGAGTTCGTCGCCTGAAAATCCGGCATCGGCCCAGGCCACGTGCGAATAACCACAAGCTTGTCCCGCAGCCAAGGTGTGTGGCGTCAGGTGGCCGCCAGGAGCGCGCCAGAATGGATCAAGATGGGCACCCGTCAAACTATGAAAACGCTGCTCAACACGATTGATTTCTTCGCAATATTGCTGAGGCGTCCATGATAACAATTTGCCACCATTAGCGCCAAACTGGGGCTTCATTTCAATGTTTCCATCTGCCAAGTCACGCTTCGCGTACACATGATCGAAAGTATGGCTGCCGAAGGCATGACCATCCGCTACCAATGACTTCCAAAAAGGTGCCCACGATGGATCAAGAGAATAGTCGCCGTTGATGGTTTTTTCATTTGCCATAAAGAAAGTGGCTTTAATGTGATGACGACGCAATGTCTGGGCGATAAATTCTGCCTGCGATTGGCTACCGGTATCAAAGGTCAGGTACAACGTACCCTTGCAGGCGGTGGCAGGAATGGTCCCCTGCGCTTGCGCTTGTGACAAGAACAGAAGGCCAGCACAACTTGCCACCGTCATTATGGTAGCCAACCGGGTACGAGGCCTGCCGGACTTTATCGAAGAACGGGTCATCACAATTCCGAAGCGCGGTTGGTAAAATAAATACCATGCGGTGACCGACCTACCGGGATCGTTTTAATCACTTTACGGCTAGCAATATCCACCACCGAAACCTGCTTGACCCAGCGCTGCGTGACCCACATCGTCTTGCCATCAGCCGTCACTTCCATGCAATCCGGACCGCCTGGCACGTTAATCACACCAACATTTTCAAGTGTCTCTAAATCCAGAATATTGATCGTACCGGCAACCCGGTTCGATACAAACACGTGACGCTTATCGCCTTGTGGGCGGAAGTTATGCGCGCCATCGCCGGTCTTGATTTTCTTGACAATTTTTTGCGTACGCCAATCCACTACGGCGACATAATCGCTACCCATGACACCCACCAACAGATACTTATTGTCAGGCGTCATGTAGATACCAGCCGGTTGCTTTCCAATTGGCATGGTCCACTTGACCGTTTGGGTGGCCAGGTCAACGGCTGCAATCTCATCCGTGCCCTGTAGTGTAATGAAAGCCAACGTACTATCCGCACTGAAGGTCATATGACTTGGCATTTTAGGCAGCGGCAGACGCTTGGCCAGCTTTAGCGTTTTACCATCGAAGCCATAAATATCAATGCGATCCAGACGTAAACCGTTAGAGATAAACCATTTTTGATTGGGCGAAAAACCGATTTGATAAGGATCAGCAATATCTTTTACGAGACTCTGTATTTTCCCCGTTTTAGGGTCCAAAAAATACAATTCATTACCGGTAGCAGCAGCGACGATCAGTGACTTATTGTCTGGCGTCGGCATCAGGTGGTGTGGCTCCTTTCCAACCGGAAACGATCCGATTTCCTTAAATGTATTCTGATCGATCAAACTAATAGTCGCATCACGCGAATTCAGGACAACAACGACAGTAGGAGCAGTTGCGAGTGGAACAATGGGGGAAACAGCGCCCGGTGGCACCGCAAGTGCGGGCAATGCAAACAATACTGTCAGCAATCCGCAGGCGGTGGCTAGTGACCGGATAGAAAATGTAGAACGCGTGGTAAGGCCAGCAAAATCGGACATGGCAACATTCAGAAGAGCAAAAAAGATATTTTACCGCGCAAGCCGTAACGATGCTGCGCCCTTTGACTTAAATCACAATATAAAGAACGTTACAAAACAAAGCTTGAATACTCAGCCTGATCTCAAGGTGACATACCAAAGCGTGGCAACCAGACTAAATATCAAACCCTGGTACACCTATTTGTAGACTACTACTACAATACTTCGTTCTGTTAAACCGTTGATTTTGGTTTACACTGCCATCCATATTAACCAATCAAAGAGGAAAGCAATGTCAACTACTACCGTTTCTGGCTTGCAATACGAAGATACCACTGTCGGCACAGGCGCAGAAGCCAAAGCTGGCGACCACGTCAGCGTTCATTACACCGGCTGGTTACAAAATAGCGACGGCAGCGCAGGCAAAAAATTTGATTCAAGCAAAGATCGCGGCGATCCGTTTGAGTTTCCGCTGGGCGCTGGCCATGTCATTAAAGGTTGGGACGAAGGCGTACAAGGCATGAAAATCGGTGGTGTTCGCAAACTGGTGATTCCTGCGGCAATCGGCTACGGTGCCCGTGGAGCTGGCGGTGCGATTCCACCAAACGCAACGCTGATTTTTGAAGTAGAACTGCTCGGCGTATAAATAATACGCTAGGCCACTGACTACATCGTATCGAATCCACTTATTCCACTTATGCAACATACGTCTGGTATTGCGTTTAGCGCTATTTTAGCGTCGGGCCTATTTGCGGCAATTACGTTGAGCGGATGTACTGTGGTCAGTGTGGCAACAACTGTCGTTGGCGCGACGGTGGCAGTTGGATCTGCTGCCGTTAGCGTGGCAAGTACGGTTGTGAGTGGCACAGTGAAAGCTGGCGGCGCAGTGGTAGGTGCAGTTGTTGATTAAGTGTTTGCACGCCGTAGAGCAAAAAATATGCCTAAAATGGTAACTTTAATTTAGCCAATCAGTTGACCAGGCTATCTCAAAAACAATCCATGGCACAGCCTATGCGTCCTGCGACCCATCCACCGTTTACATTCTCATCAATCTGCCTGCTTCAGGCATTTCCATTTTTTACCCAAATATCTTATGACTCTGCAAACTGAATTCGACCAGGCATTAGCCGACTCCAAGAACCTCGCTGAACGTCCTGATAATATGACTTTGCTAAAGATGTACGCCATTTACAAGCAAGGTAGCCTGGGCGATGCAACTGGAGATCGTCCCGGCATGACAGACTTTGTTGGTCGCGCAAAATGGGATGCCTGGAATGCATTGAAAGGCACATCCCAAGAAGTTGCAAAACAACAATATATTGATTTTGTAAAAGACTTGCAAGCGTAACCATGCCTCCCATCTTCTGACAGTTTATTGGGTTAATTCCCACGCAAACCGATCATGCAGAAAAAAGGCCGTACGACTATAAATGTGGTGCGGCCTTTTTTTTATTTCGGTAGTGCATGTTTCAACCCCTTCTTGTTTAACCCCTTCTTACCTCTGGGTTAAGCAAATTCGGTGGCAAAGCCCCAACCGTGGCTGGCAACAATGCTGCCAGTAAATTGGCCGCTGCGCATAGCGCCATTGCGCGCCGCGTTGGTTCTGAGGCGCTGGCGATGTGCGGGGTGAGTACAACATTAGACAGCGTAAGAAAGTCGGGATGCAAGGCCGGTTCGTTCTCAAACACGTCCAGTCCAGCCGCCGCAATTTTTTGGGCGCGTAATGCCGCGATCAGTGCCACGTCGTCCACAATCCCGCCACGCGCCAGGTTGACCAACGTAGCGCCGGGTTTCATCATCTCCAGTTCCTTAGCGCCAATAGTGTGGTGCGACTCTTTCGAGTACGGTAGCACCAGAACCACATGATCGGCCTGACGTAGTAATTCTTCCTTACTGACAAAACGGGCATTGTTGGCACGCGCTTCCAATTCCGGCGTTACGCGGGAGCGATTATGATAAAGCACTTGCATGTCAAAACCGATTGAGCGCCGGGCTATGGCTTGACCAATCCGTCCCATTCCAATGACGCCGAGTGTCGCACCATGCACGTCAGCGCCTAGGAAACTGTCGAAGCGCCATTGCTTCCAGTTACCAGCTCTTAACCAATGCTCCGATTCTGTAATGCGACGCGCCGTCGCCATCAATAACGCCCAACCAAAATCGGCGGTCGTTTCGTTCAGCACGTCCGGTGTATTAGTCACCATGACACCAGCTTTGGTAGCCGCTGCTACGTCGATATTGTTATAGCCAACCGCCTGATTGCACACTGCCTTGAGGCGGGGACAGGCGCTTAGTACCGCAGCCGAAACAGGTTCGCTGCCGGTAGCGATCAAACCATCCTTATCCTGCAGTTTTTCAATCAGTTCTGCAGGAGAAAAAATACGATCGATCTGGTTCGATTCGACTTCAAAATATTGCTCCAGATGCGTGATGATTTCCGGAAAAATGGCACGGGCCAGCAAAATTTTTGGCTTATTTAATGCATTCAATGTATTCCCCATGACAACGTCCTTAATGTTTGTTCGGTTTCAATGCTTGGTCGCGCATAGTTTTATGCGCGGAAGAAAATAAAACTCATAATAGCGAAAAGTGGCAACAGCACGACACATGCCCATGCCATATAACCGAAGAAGGAAGGCATACGGATACCACGTTCTTCGGCAATCGCCTTGACCATCAGGTTAGGTGCATTACCGATATAACTATTGGCGCCCATAAACACTGCACCGCAAGATATTGCCGCTAAAGTGCCGGCCAATTTACCCATCAATTCGATAGCATCGCCAGACGCCGTATTAAAGAATACGAGATAGGTCGGCGCGTTGTCGAGGAATGATGACAATATTCCTGTGACCCAAAAATACATCATGTTATTGGGCTGTCCGTCCGGTCCCGTCACCGCCGCCACAATCGCGCCAAATGGGCCTTGTACGCCAACCCGTAACATGGCGATGACTGGCGCAATCGTAATAAAAATCGCAGCAAATAGCTTACCAACTTCCAACATTGGCTCCCATGTGAAATTATTACCTTCTCTGGCAATTTTCGGGGTTAGCCACAACGACGCGACAATCACGACCAGCAACAATCCATCGCGCAACAAATTTTGCAATTCTACCGGCGTGCCGTAAATGTCGTACGTAATACCCGACTTCCACAACCCACTCATCAATACCAGACCAATCACAACGATCAACAATATAAAATTAAATTTCCCCTCGAAACGCAATTTCGGATTGTCAGGCGTTGGATCTTGGACCGGCGGCAATTGTTCTTCGCGATTGTTGAAATAATGACGATCCAGAAAATAAAAAATCACCAGCAGAGCAACCCACATGAAAATGGTTTCGGAAAATATATTTTTAAAGGTCCAGGTAAAGTCGACGCCCTTCAAAAATCCGAGGAATAGCGGTGGATCGCCTAATGGTGTCAGTGCGCCACCAGCGTTTGCGACCAAAAAAATAAAAAATACAATAATGTGGACAGCATGCTTACGATTGTCGTTCGCTCGAATCAACGGCCGAATCAACAACATCGAAGCGCCTGTGGTCCCCATCAGACTCGCCAGCACGGTTCCTAGTGCCAACAATCCGGTATTAAGGGCGGGCGTGCCGTGCAAATTGCCCCGCAAACAAATACCACCCGCCACCACAAATAACGCGGTCAGCAAAATGATAAAAGGTAAATACTCGGCCATAAAAGCATGCACCACGCCTGCCGCCGCCAATGGGACACCGAACCAGATAGCGCAGGGAATCAAAAATGCCGCTGACCAACCCAACGCGATTTTGCCAAAATGATGATGCCAAAATCCTGGTATCAGTAGCGGCCCCATGGCAATTGAGACCAATAAGCCCATGAAGGGAATCCCCCACCATACGGATAATTGAGCGCCATCAAGTTCGGCGGCGTGGGCTGCAATAGGAAGAAAACTGGCAAGCGTGATGAGGATCTTTTTGAGCAATTGCATCTTTCGAATCAGATAAAAGTGCACTATTTTAAGCGGGTTTAAATTACACAAAAATTTGTGATTAAAATAACATTGTCTGACATTAACTTAATTCATTATTATAAATAACAATTATGAATTTTTAGCAACGTCGGGAATTTCAAATACTTGCCGCAAATAGTTCACATACGCCGCATCATCGCACATGTTTTTTGATGGAGTATCCGACAATTTAGCGACAGGTTGCCCATTACAACGCACCATCTTCATGACAATTTGCAGCGGGGTATAACCCAAATCATTAGTCAAATTGGTACCAACCCCAAACGCAATCCGCGTCCTGTCCTTGAAGCGTAAATACAAAGCTGTCACTTTGCCAAAATCAAGACTGTCCGAAAACACCAAGGTCTTCGTCGCAGGATCAACACGATTATCTTTAAACTGTTGGATCAAGCGCTCTCCCCAATCAAACGGATCGCCAGAATCGTGGCGCGCACCATCGAAGAGTTTGCAAAAATACATATCAAAATCGCGAAGAAAAGCAGTCATTCCATAGACGTCGGACAAAGCAATACCCAAATCTCCGCGATATTCTTTACTCCACATTTCAAAGGCATATATTTGCGAATCACGCAGTCTCGGCCCAAGTGCCTGACACGCTTGCAAGTATTCATGCGCCATCGTTCCAAGCGGAATCAATCCGAATTTCATCGCGAAATGGACGTTCGATGTACCGGCCAGATGCTCAACAAAATCGCGTTGCATGGTCTGCACCACTTCTTCGTGCCAACTCCGTGAAAACCGGCGTCTGGTTCCATAGTCCGCCACCTTACAACCAGACATGGCAGGATCGTCGCGGATGAGCGCCATTTTGTTGTGCAAACGCTTTCGCCCTTCTTCAACGTCAGGATTTTTTTGAGTAGCGCGGAAATACACCTCATTGACAATCGCAAGGACCGGCACTTCAAACAATATCGTGTGCAGCCATGGACCTTTTACCAAGATATCAATTTCGCCGTTGTTCAATGGCGAAGGTTGCACCGTAATATATTTTTGTTGCAGATGAAATAAACTTAGAAAATCGACAAAGTCACTTTTGATAAAGCGCAGACTCAGCAAATATTTCAGTTCTTCGTCTTGAAAACGCAGTCGGCACAATCCGGCAATTTCATCCCGAATTTCGTCGACATACGGCGTCAGATCAATCCCGTCATTACGACATTTATACCGATACTCAACTTCTGCTGCGGGGAAATGATGCAATACCACTTGCATCATGGTGAATTTATACAGATCGGTATCGAGAAGGGAGCGAATGATCATGGTGTGCCAAATATAAATAGTGTGTGAGCCATCGGGACAACTCGTAGTATCGACTTTGCTAATATCACTTCGATATTACGGTTAATAGTTAATGGCTTAAGGCTTAAGGAGTTTTTTTAACATCATTTTCGGCACGCTACGGATAGCTGGACAATTCGGTCTCCGTTACCGCTGCAGGCGGCTTCTTCCGGTCCGGCTCAAAAAAGCACCAGACCACTTGCGGCCAGCGTGACTGGATGTCAGCTTCAATAGCATTGATAGCATCGACCAGCGCGATATCCGATGTCTGCGGCCGCATTTCGGCCTGGACTGCGATCATTATTTGGTGACCCCATTGCATCGATATCAGGTTCATTACATGATCGATTTCCGGATGCGCTGCAATATGCGTTTCAATCGCAGCATGCAGTTCGGGGGCGGCTGACTCTCCGGTCACCATCGCCTTAACTTCCCGCATCACGATGACCGCGACGATCATCAGCAATAATCCGACCGCAATCGAACCGCAGGCATCCCATAATGGATTCCCGGTCAAGACCGTCAGGACCACTGCGACAAATGCTAATGCCAACCCAGCCAGCGCGGCAATGTCTTCACCCGCTACCACCATGAGTTCAGACTGGCGCGTTTCACGGAACCATCTAAAAAAAGACTTCCCGTGTGAAATTTTACGGATTTCAATCATCGCGCCACGCAGGGAAAAAGCTTCCAATACGACCGAAATGCCTAATACCCCTAAAGCAACCCAGGGATTATTAATTGGCTCGGGGCTTCTCAGATGCTTGATTCCCTCCACAACCGAGAACGCGCCACCGACAAAAAACAACAATATCGCCACCATCATCGCCCAGAAATACACCACCCGCGCGTATCCCATCGGGTGAGAGTCATTCGCCGGCTTTTTGGCCTCTTTCAATCCTATCAGGAGAAAAACCTGATTGGTGCAATCAGCGAGCGAATGAATTGCTTCCGCCAGCATCGCTCCGGAGCCAGTCAATATAGCCGCGACAAATTTGGCGAGAGCAATACCGCCATTAGCCCCTAAAGCGTAAAAAATCGCCTTGGTTGAACCTTCGTTATGGGATGCCATATTTTTTTGACGCCATGGGTTAACGGTTAAAGGTGCTGCAAAAGTTGACACACTAGCTAATTTTTTGCCCTCACGCAACCGCGATTGGATTTTATTGTTATGCTCCGTCAAAGCATCGACAGAGAGAAGTTCAACACTTAAAACCCGATAAGTTGCAGCATAACGGCATATCTCGCTATGGAAAAGACCCGCCAACGCCGTCTTAAGCAGAATTGTGAATTTGCTTATATGAATTCTATATAACCGCCGTTTGTAGGAAATACCGAATTACCTTAAAATACAGTGCTTTGCAACTAAGAGCGCGCCAAGATTATGCTCTGGTGGCTAACACCGCCATCTAGCCTGACCTTTGACTCGTTGCCGCTTCAAGTAATACTTACAGATTGGACTGTTGTTATGACCCACGTTGTGACCGAATCTTGCATCAGCTGTCGCTATACCGATTGCGTAGATGTTTGCCCGGTTGATTGCTTCCGCCAAGGCCCGAATTTTTTATCAATCGATCCGGATGAGTGCATTGATTGCGCCGTTTGTGTCGCTGAATGTCCTGTTAATGCGATTTACGCAGAAGAAGACGTTCCCGCTGATCAACAGCAATTCATTAAATTAAATGAAGACCTGTCGCGCTTCTGGCCGTCGATCACCAAGACAATTCCACCGTTGCCCGACGCTGACGACTTTAAAGACGTTACGGAGAAGTTGCATCTTCTTCAGCGTTAAATTTAAATAGCATTAATAGTATTGCGAAGTATTGCAAATGAACGCCCTAAAGTGTTTTCCGCATTTTTCGCCAAATGCGCTCAGGTACGAAGAAAAAGTCCTCGTAGCTGATTGCTAGCCAAAAAAATGTGATC
This sequence comes from Glaciimonas sp. Gout2, assembly GCF_035018905.1. Taxonomy (NCBI): domain Bacteria; kingdom Pseudomonadati; phylum Pseudomonadota; class Betaproteobacteria; order Burkholderiales; family Oxalobacteraceae; genus Glaciimonas; species Glaciimonas sp. Gout2. Next base: position 86,391 of record NZ_JASJXA010000008.1, read on the forward strand.
GATATACGTCGCAAGCAACTCAGCGTCGCTTGTGCCGCAAACAGGTCAATGCCATTCGTTATTGCTCGCAGTAACGATTGGGGGACCCAAACCAAACAGGAATCAGATAGTCGTATGGAAACCAGCGCCAAGATTGATGCATCTACTCTCCCCGTTATCAACAATAGCAACAACGCACCGATAGAAGCGGACGCCGTCATTATCGGCGCTGGTCCAGTCGGTCTGTTCCAGGTATTCGAACTGGGTCTGCTTGAGATTAAAGCTCACGTGATCGACTCACTGCCAGTTGTTGGCGGCCAATGCGTCGAACTCTATCCCGACAAGCCGATTTACGACATCCCGGCTGTGCCTGTCTGTACCGGACAAGAGCTAACCGACAACCTGTTAAAGCAAATTGCTCCTTTCGATCCGACCTTCCATCTTAGCCAGGAAGTCACTGTGGTCGAGCGTCGTGAAGACAATCGCTTTAATGTCGAAACATCGGTCGGCACCCGCTTCATCACCAAAACCATCTTTATTGCGGCCGGTGTCGGGTCATTCCAACCAAGGACGATCAAAAGCGAAGGTATTGACCAGTTCAACAATTCTCAATTGTTTTATCGGGTCAAAGATCCACTCCAGTTTCACGGCAAAAATTTAGTCATTTGTGGCGGCGGTGACTCCGCACTGGATTGGGCCTTAAATCTGGTCGGCAAAGCAGAATCAGTCGTGCTGTTGCATCGCCGTGAAGACTTCCGCGCTGCGCCTGCCTCGGTTGCTAAAATGAAGCAGTTGTGTGAAGAATTTGAAATGCAATTTCTGGTCGGTCAGGTCACTGGGCACGAAGTTAAAGACGGCAAGCTATCAGAGATCAAGGTAACCGGTCCTGATGGCGTAACCCGTCGTCTGCCATTGGATACGTTATTGGTTTTCTTTGGCCTGTCGCCAAAACTTGGCCCTATCGCCGAGTGGAGCCTGGATATCGAACGCAAACAATTAAAGGTCGTCGATACTGAGAAGTTCGAAACCAATATCCCTGGGATTTTTGCGGTCGGAGATATCAACACTTATCCGGGCAAGAAAAAGCTTATTTTGTCTGGTTTCCATGAAGCCGCGTTAGCTGCGTTTGGTGCTGCACCGTACATTTTCCCTGACAAGAAGATTCACATGCAATACACCACTACTTCGCCTAAATTGCACAAAATTCTGGGTGTTGAGTCACCAGTCTTTGATTGATTATTAGTTGATTACTCGTTGATATAGCGCAATAACTGGGGTGAATTCTGGCTTTATAGCCCTTCTCTTCGAGATATAAAAAAACCGTCAAGGTAGTTTACCTTGACGGTTTTTTATTTTTTATTTTTTATTTTTTATTTTTTATTTTTTATTTTTTATTTTTAACTCTTACTACTTTGACTGGGCTTGTGTCACTTTAGCTGATTCACAGGCATCGCCGAAAGTTAACGGTTGAAAATCGAGAGGGCTAAAACAGCCTTCATTCCGCACCATTGATCATTGATGGAGATCAGCAGGTGACAGTGCGCGAGGATCGTCAATGATTGAAACGAGAAAATCGCGCCATTATTCTCTCACCAGACAATAAAAAAACCGTCCGACATGCAATCAGCATCTCGGACGGTTTGTTCAAAGCTAAATTAAATCAGCTTATTGTGCGGCAGGCGCAGCTGGAGTCGATGCAGCAACATGCGCAACCGGAGCAACATCACCGGCTTCTTGTGCAGCTTTCATTGACAGTTTCAAGCGACCACGGTCATCGGTTTCCAACACTTTGACTTTGACTTGCTGGCCTTCTTTCAGATAGTCGGCGACCGCATTGACGCGCTCGTTGGCAATCTGGCTGATGTGCAACAAACCGTCTTTGCCTGGCAACACTTGCACAATCGCGCCGAAGTCCAGCAACTTCAATACTGTACCTTCGTAGATCTTGCCCACTTCAACGGAAGCTGTCAGTTCTTCGATACGACGCTTCGCTTCTTGACCGGCAGCTGCGTCGACAGAAGCGATGGTGACAACACCTTCATCGCTGATATCGATCTGTGTGCCTGTCTCTTCAGTCAGCGCACGAATCACAGCGCCGCCTTTACCGATCACGTCACGGATTTTTTCCGGATTGATCTTAACGGTGATCAGACGTGGAGCGAAGTCAGACAATTCCGATTGAGTGCCGCTCGGAACAGCTTTTTCCATCTCGCCCAAAATGTGGATACGGCCGACTTTAGCCTGCGCCAAAGCGACTTGCATGATTTCCTTGGTGATACCCTGGATTTTGATATCCATTTGCAACGCAGTGATGCCGTTTGCAGTACCAGCGACTTTAAAGTCCATGTCGCCAAGGTGATCTTCATCACCCAAAATGTCTGTCAACACCGCAAACTTACCGCCGTCTTTGATCAAACCCATAGCGATACCAGCAACGTGTCCTTGCATCGGCACGCCAGCGTCCATCAATGCCAGGCAACCGCCACAGACCGAAGCCATTGACGATGAACCGTTAGATTCGGTAATTTCCGATACCAAACGGACGGAGTAGCTGAAATCTTCCGGTGCTGGCAATGCTGCCAACAGCGCACGCTTAGCCAGACGACCATGGCCGATTTCGCGACGCTTTGGTGTACCGACACGACCTGTTTCGCCAGTAGCGAACGGAGGCATGTTGTAATGCAGCATGAAGCGATCCGAGTACTCCCCCATCAATGCATCAATTTTTTGCTCGTCGCGGGCAGTACCCAAGGTAGCAATCACCAATGCCTGTGTCTCGCCGCGTGTGAACAAGGCTGAACCGTGCGTACGTGGTAAAACACCAGTACGGATGCTGATTGGACGCACAGTGCGTGTATCGCGCCCGTCAATACGTGGCTCGCCATCCAGAATTTGCGAACGAACGATCTTGGCTTCCAGATCAAACAAGATATTGCCGACTTCGGAGCTATCCGGTGCCGCAGCGTTAATCGACAAAGCTTCAGCAGCCAACGCAGCGATAACTTCGCTAGTCGCATCTTTTAGCTTGGCAGTACGCGCTTGCTTGTCTTTAGTTTGATATGCTTCACGCAATTTAGCTTCTGCAAAATGCGCAACGCGAGCGATCAGCGCATCGTTCTTTGGCGCTGGGCTCCATTGGATTTCTGGTTTGCCACCGTCACGTACCAGATCATGAATCGCGTTGATAACCGCTTTCATTTGATCGTGACCGTAGACAACTGCACCCAACATGACTTCTTCAGACAATTGCTTGGCTTCGGACTCAACCATTAACACTGCTGCTTCAGTACCGGCAACAACCAGATCCAGCAACGATGTTTTCAATTGTGTCGTGGTCGGGTTCAGGACGTATTGACCGTCGATGTAACCAACACGGGCAGCGCCGACCGGACCAGAAAATGGCACGCCAGAGACTGACAATGCAGCAGATGCACCGATCATCGCAGCGATATCTGGATCGATTTCAGGATTGACCGACAGCACGTGAATGATCACTTGCACTTCGTTCATGTAACCCTCTGGGAACAACGGACGGATCGGACGATCGATCAGACGCGATGTCAGTGTTTCTTTTTCCGAAGGACGACCTTCGCGCTTGAAGAAACCGCCTGGTATACGACCAGCAGCGTAAGTTTTTTCAACATAATCTACAGTCAATGGGAAAAAATCTTGACCTGGTTTAGCATCTTTACGTGCAACCACGGTAGCCAGAACAACGGTATCTTCAATCGATACCAATACTGCGCCAGAAGCTTGACGAGCGATTTCGCCTGTTTCCAACGTGACTTGATGCTGGCCGTACTGGAAAGTCTTAGTAACTTTATTAAACACGATATTTCCTCTCTAATTTTACCGACAGATTTTCAGGGGCTGTCGTTCACCTCACCACAGACGGTTTGATCACTTCATATTGAAGTAAAAAAATCGTCTCCTTACGAAATACTTCCGGATAAGACACGTCAGTCAACCAATGCGTTGCACTAATTTAGGCGCTAAATCCGGTTTCTTACAATTGCACTTATGAACAAATACGCTTCGCAAAAAGCAAAAATGCCTGCATCAGAGACTGACGCAGGCATTTTACCTATCGATTAAGCAACAATACAGTCACGAAATATCGAGACAAAGTATTGGAGATCAATGACAAGCCTATCAACAAGCCTATTACTTACGCAAACCGAGTTTTTCGATCAGCGAACGATAACGGCCAAGATCTTTACTTTTCAGGTATGACAACAGGCTCTTACGACGGTTAACCATCATAATCAGACCGCGACGTGAATGGTGATCTTTAGCGTGTGCTTTAAAGTGACCATTAAGGTCGTTGATACGTGCTGTCAACAAAGCGACTTGCACTTCTGGCGAACCAGTATCATTTTGCGCGCGTGCATTGTCAGCGACAATAGCGGCTTTAGCTGTTTTTTCGATAGTCATACTTACCTTTCACAAGCGGTACACAGAGTGGAAACCCCATATACCGTGATTACATAATTAAAAATGGCCCACATAGACCAAAGGCGCAGTATATAGCAAAACTTCTACGGATTCAATCACTTGACGCCGTTATCACGTCTGCCTATATATTATAAGACCGGTATTATCATATGGTTATTGCCAAACTACTTTAACCGGATCCAAATGATTGCATCGCGTACGGAATTAAGCCTCCTAAATGCAGTCCTAGCAAGGTAGTCCTTGCTCGCTCCTTTAGAGGTCATTCCGTACTTTTATCAATAAGGAATCATTATGAAAAACCTCGCAAGCGCCCTTATTATCAGCCTGGCAGTCATTCTGGCAGGCTGCGCTGTTCCAGTAAATCCGGGCGACCCTGAAACCCAAGTCATCAGTCGCCTCGGCAAGCCCACTGCTACATATCAAGACGGCAATGAACGCCTGCTTGAATACGATCAGGGTGCGTTCGGGCAGGAAACCCATATGGCGCGGATTAGCCCGGATGGACGCCTGATTTCCTATACGCAAGTCTTAACCCTGGAGCAATTCGCCAAAATCAAGGTCGGTCAATCAAAGAACGACGTCCTGCGCCTCGTCGGACATCCGCTTGATACCATCTTTTATAGCCGTGTCAAACTGGAAGGCTGGAACTACGGCTTTAAAGAAAGCGGTGTTTGGAACTCCTTGATGACGGTGTACTTTGATGAGGCTGGTATCGTCAAAAAGCTTGAAAATGGGCCAGATCCACGCTTTGAACACTCACGTTTTGGGCTATAACTGTCAACTTTAAGTAGGGTGAAAGCACTCGGTAAGCCAAATTGTAGAATTTGATAGGCTCTTTTCGTGAGGACTTGACTCTGGTAATAAATAAACACACCCAATGGAAGGCATTCCCTTAGGCAAAAAACCATGAAAATGAATCCAAAATTTCTGATTCCGCCTCGCATTCGTGCCATGCTTATCAGCACGGTTCAAGAATGGCTAAATCAACGGTCGGGCAGCAAAGGTGCCGCATTAGCCTTTTACACACTATTTTCCATGGCACCGGTCCTGGTTTTGGTAATAGCCATCGCTGGTGCCGTATTTGGACAACAAGCGGCGCAAGGAGAGATTGTCGGTCAACTATCCGGCTTGATCGGCCCCACTGGCGCAAGCGCGATTCAACTGTTACTAGCCGCCGTGCATAGCAGTCAGTCAGGTGTGATTGCGACCACTATTGCGTCCCTTGCTTTAATCGTCGGCGCAACCACCGTATTTTCTGAACTCAAGGATAGTCTGGATGAAATATGGTACGTGAAACGCAATCAGTCATCGGGACTCATGACGCTGATACAAACCCGCTTACTTTCATTCGGGCTAGTACTGGTCCTGGCGTTTTTGTTGCTGGTCTCTTTGGTAATTAGCGCGGCGCTGGCGGTCTTGCAAAAATATTGGAGTGGTTTTTTTGGCGATATCCCTATCGTCCTGCCGTTCATATCCTCGCTATTTTCGTTTGCCGTCATTGCGGCGCTGTTCGCGTCTATTTATCGGCTGTTGCCACAAACCAAGTTACCTTGGCGCGATGTCTGCATTGGCGCAATTGGCACTGCCGCACTGTTTATCGTAGGAAAGATGTTGATCGGAATTTATCTGGGTAACAGTGGCACGGCGTCGAGCTATGGCGCAGCCGGATCGGTGATGGCGTTACTTCTGTGGATTTACTATTCAGCGCAGATTTTCTTTTTTGGGGCGCAGTTCACACGCCAATATGCGCTGTATTTCGGCAGCCTTCGTGATCAGCAAGTCCCCAGCCCCGATCAAGCTAATGGTGCCGGGCGCGCTGATCATTTAGTCGTAGATCCAGACCGTTAAGCCCAGACCACTGATAAGACCTTAGTCGACGTAAGGCTCCAGGCCATTGTCGGACAAACGCAAAATACGACCGCAACGTCGCGCCAGTTCGATATCGTGGGTGACGATCACAAATGCGGTCCCCATTGTTTGCGACAATTCCAGCATCAGATCGAATGTCATCTGTGCCGTGGCCCGATCAAGGTTCCCCGTCGGCTCATCTGCAAGCACACATGCCGGTTGCGTGACCAAAGCCCGCGCTAACGCCACGCGCTGGCGTTCACCACCGGACAACTCACCCGGAACATGGATCACACGATTTGCCAAACCCACACGTGACAACACTGCATGCGCTTGCTCTTGGGCGTCCTTGCGACTCAGGCGTCGAATCATCAATGGCATGGCTACGTTGTCTAATGCCGAAAACTCCGGCAACAAATGATGAAACTGATAAACAAAGCCAAGCGCAGTATTGCGCAAATCGCCCCGCGCTTTTTCACCCAAATTACTCAAATCTTTACCTAGCAACGTGACGCCACCGGTCGTCGGTGTATCAAGACCGCCTAAAAGGTGTAGCAAAGTTGACTTACCCGAGCCAGACGCACCGACGATCGCGACTTGCTCACCCTTAACGACGTCGATATCGATACCATTTAGCACCTTGACGGAGTAGCTGCCTTGGGTAAAGGTTTTTCCCAAGCCGCGGCTCGACAAGATAATTTCGTTCATGCTGTTACCGTCATTGTTGGATTTCAGTGAGTTATTCATAGCGCAGCGCCTCCGCTGGTTTCACCCGTGCGGCCCACCAACTTGGATATAAGGTGGCAACAAACGCCAATATTACCGCAACACCGCCAATGGTATAGACGTCAGGCCAGCGCAAATCAGATGGCAACTCGCTGATCACATAAATACTTTTCGGTAAAAACTGGACATGCAGCGCGTGTTCTATCGCCGGGACGATGACATCGATATTCAACGCAATCAACACCCCAAACCCCACCCCGAGCGCGGTGCCGATCAATCCCACCAACGCGCCTTGAATCATGAAAATTTTCATAATCGAACCCGGTGAAGCACCCAGCGTGCGCAAAATAGCAATATCCGCCTGCTTCTCGGTAACTGTCATTACCAGCGTCGAAACCAGGTTAAAGGCCGCGACCGCAATAATCAGCGTGAGTATAATAAACATCATGCGCTTCTCGGTTTTAACCGCGGCGAACCAGTTACTGTTTTGCTGCGACCAGTCACGTAAATACAAATTAGCTGGCATTGTCTTCGCCAACTGCTGCGCGACTTCTGGCGCCCGCAACATATCTGTAATCTTGAGACGCAAACCGGACGGTGCAGTCAGACGAAACATTTTTTCTGCATCTTCCATCTGGATAAAAGCCAGCGACGAGTCAAACTCATAATGACCGGCTTCAAATATCCCGACGACATTGAATTGCTTCAGACGCGGCACTACGCCAGCGGGCGTCACCTGCCCTTGCGGAGCCAGCATAGTAACTTTGTCACCGATACCTGCGTGCAACCCACGCGCCAATTCACTACCGAGCACAATATTAAACTCACCCGGCTTCAATGCATTGAAATCGCCCTGTTTGATTTGCTTGGTGACATCCGAGACTTTTGGCTCTTCTGAAGGCATCACACCACGGATGCCAACCCCGCGCACTTCACCATCACGCGTTAACATGGCTTGCGCCTCGACGTATGGCGCAGCGCCAATGACCTCTTTGTTATTGAAAGCCTGCCTGGCGATCTCTTCCCAATTTGGCATTTCACCGGAGCCATCGAATACTTCGATGTGCGCCAAAACCGACAGCATGCGGTCCCGCACCTCTTTTTGAAAACCATTCATCACCGACAACACCACGATCAGCGCCGCCACTCCAAGCGCGATCCCAGCCATCGATATTAACGATATGAAGGAAATAAAACTATTACGGCCACTCCGCTTGCCAGCGCGGGTGTAGCGTATGCCGACCAACCACTCAAACGGTATATTTTTAAAAATGCTCAATGCAAGGCTCCTGAAATCAGCAAGCAGTTTGCCATAATTCAGAAGTCTTATAACGTTTTGTAACGAATTCAAACACTTAAAGGCGTTTGCCAAAGTATTTGGTGCAAATTTAATAAGTCAATTGAATCAACCAGCGATAAATAATGAAAGATGAATTATTAAATGCCGAGTTAGCGATATCTGACACATGCACCTAAATGCGGCGTCCCTAGACCAGAACCCAGTTCGATAGCGCAGTCATGCTCTGCCACCTTCATATAACGTCTTAATGAGCAAATCTTCGGTACTGAATCCGCCCGTTTCCTTAAAACCGCGCTGGTAAAAAAGCGCGCCAATGGCGATGATGCGATAAAGTTCATCTTCTGATAACTTATCGGAAATTTTAGCAATTTCTGTCGCTAACATTTCCACTAAGTCTTCAAAAGTAGCACGCGGTATTTGCCGACTGGTATTGCCCCACATATCCATTATCAGCTCTGGCCCCATGGTTTTCTCCTTGAAAATAAACAGTATAGGAAACTTCACAGAATTCGCCAGTGATGTTAACGGGCAGATAAACCCATAAAAACAACCGGCACTATCGATTAAAAATACCATTTACATCTCGAGATGTTGGGAGATGGATCTAAGCTCTTTTGTCAAAGAACTGCGGAGATGCACTTACCTTAAAAAGGTAAAGCAATCTAAAGATAACGGTTTTTCCACTTCCGCTACAGAGATGCCATACAATTCGGGCATGAAACATCTCGACATTCTTCTACCATTCAGCCTACCGCCCGCTGAACTGACACGCGACATATTGCGTGAAATAAAACTGCCTGCGCTGAGCACGCTTGTTGCTCGCGCCAAAGGCGGCAGTAAACAACAACAGATTCTAGATGAATTTGCCAGGGCGCTGCCGCATGAAGGGTGGTTATCGCAACACTTCGGTTTAAGCACCAACCAAAACATTCAGCCGCATAATTCGAACAACGCACCGACAAGCCCTCCAGTCGCAGTCGCTGCCATGCGCGCATGTGGTCTGACCGTAGACGACGGTTACTGGTTCATGCTTCACCCGGCCCACATTCACATTGCGCGCGACCATCTGGTATTGACCGATATTCGACAGGTAAGCCTGTCCGAAAAGGATTCTCGCGCATTATTTGAAGAGGCTAAATCCCTTTTCGATGGCGAGAACCGCATCTTGCTGTATGGCGATGCCAATACATGGTTTATGCGCGCCGATGACTGGCAGCAATTAAATACCTCAACACCGGATGCGGCATGCGGCCATAACGTCGATATCTGGATGCCGCACGGAGAAGGTGCACGCCCGTGGCGCAAATTGCAAAATGAAGTACAAATGCAATGGTTTGAAAACAGCGTCAACGAACAACGCGCTGCAACGCGTCAGCAAGCTGTGAATGCCTTATGGATGTGGGGCGGCGCCAGCGCACAGCCCGTTGATGGGTCAAGCGCCTTACCTTTTTATAGCCACACCTTTAATTTGCACGGTTGGTCGCGCGCTTTTGGGCAAGATAGCCAGCCTAACGCCAACGTGATGGGCGATGCGGAAAAGCTTATCGCCACTAGCGGCGAGCGTGGCCTGCTGTTACTGGATGATTTAATCGCTCCTGCGCTGACCGGCGAATGGTCAGAATGGATACAGGCATTTCAAGCGATGGAACGTGACTGGTTTGCCCCGCTCTTAAACGCCGTGCAACAAGGCAAACTGAAACAATTGACACTCACATTTACCGACAATACCCGGATCACCGAATTGACCACCACGCCGCTTTCCCTTAAAAAATTCTGGATAAAGCCTTCGTTAAACGAGGCCTTCACCACGACTGCGGAAGAGCCAGTGCAATGACGCGCATCACTACTCGGCCCTATCCATTTCGCGACTCCGAGCGTTTACGCCAAAGTGGCGTTCATCCGGTTCTGGCCCGCGTCTATGCGGCACGCGGTCTGCTCGACGTAAAAGAACTTGAAAGCGAATTAAGCTCTTTGATTGCACCGAGCGGGTTGTTGCATATTGGTGACGCCGCCATCTTTTTAGCTGATTCCATTGCAGCGAAAAAGAAAATGGTCATCGTTGCCGACTACGACTGCGATGGCGCGACCGCCTGTGCGGTCGGTCTGCGCGGATTGCGGTTGCTGGGTGCCAACGTCGACTTCATCGTGCCGAATCGTTTTGAATACGGCTACGGCCTGACGCCGGAAATCGTTGAACTGACTGCACGAGAAAAGTCGCCTGACATTATCGTCACCGTCGACAACGGTATCGCCAGCATTGATGGCGTGGCCGAAGCCAATCGGCGTGGCATCGAAGTTGTCGTCACCGATCATCACTTGCCTGCCGATACATTACCCGCAGCACGCGTGATCGTGAATCCAAATCAGCCCGAATGTGGTTTCCCCAGCAAAAATCTGGCAGGCGTCGGCGTGATGTTTTATGTGTTGCTGGCGTTGCGCGCAGAGATGCGCAAGCGTGGCATATTCGATGCACAAACCCAGCCTAAACTAGATGTGTTGCTCGATCTGGTTGCACTTGGTACCGTTGCCGACGTCGTTAAACTGGATGCAAATAATCGGATTCTGGTCGCCCAAGGTTTAAAACGGATGCGTGCAGGCAGAATGCACCCCGGGATTGCCGCCCTATTTCGGGCCGCAGGACGTGAGGCGCGCCGCGCCACGCCGTTCGATCTCGGATTTGCCGTGGGTCCACGCCTGAACGCTGCAGGACGATTGGCCGATATGGCGCTAGGCATCGAATGCCTGACCACCGACGATGAAGGCCGCGCCTGGGTCATTGCCCAACAACTCGATACCATCAATAAAGAACGTCGAGAAATCGAAGCTGGAATGCAAGACACCGCACTCGCATTACTCGATAATTTCAGTCCGGCTGACAGTAATACGATCAGTGTATTTGATGCTTCGTGGCATCAAGGTGTCATCGGGATTGTTGCCTCGCGACTAAAAGATAAATTTTTTCGACCAACTATCACCTTTGCCCCTGGCAGCGATGGCATGATCAAAGGCTCAGGCAGATCGATCCCCGGTTTCCATTTGCGCGACGCGCTGGATCTGGTATCTAAGCATGCCCCAAGTCTGATTGAAAAATTCGGTGGTCACGCCATGGCTGCCGGATTAACAATACGTGCGGATGCATTCGAGACCTTCTCAGCAGCGTTCGAAAAAGTCGGCAGCGCTTGGCTCGGCAAACATCAACTTGAACGAATCATCGAAACCGATGGCCCTTTAGAAGACGCCTATTACACCACGCAATTCATCGAGCAGATGGAAGGCCAGGTGTGGGGCCAAGGCTTTGCACCACCGGTATTCTGCGACGAATTCAAGGTCATCAGCCAGCGTATTCTCAAAGAGAAACATTTAAAACTCTTGTTAGAAAGAAATGGCACACGATACGATGCAATCTGGTTTGGGCACACCGACGCACTCGGTGGCAAAGCCAAGGTAGCCTTCCGTCTTGATGCCAATGAATACAACGGCGTTACCAAAGTACAATTAATGGTGGAGCATGCGGAGGCGCTTACTTAATAGCTTACTTAGTAGATAGTCGATCTGTCGACATTTAGCCGGTTCGAACTTTGGATAAAAACCTCTGTTAATATCATGGCAATTCTGGGGATTACCGCTGCGCTTCTATCACACAGTTAGCTGCGGTGATTTTTCGTTAGCTGGTAAGGCTAGTCAGGCCAGCGACAGTGTTTTGATACTAACGGACCAAATCACATCCTATGTCCCGTACACGCCCGCCACTCCACCGCATTCAAAAACCGTTGATGACGAGTAGCCGGTTGCGGTTCATTATCATCGGCAGTGTCGTGTTACTGGCTGGCTTAGTCTGGCTTGCAATTGCCATTGTGCAGCCAGCGGTTCAACGCACCATCGTGATCACCACCGGTGCAGATGGCGGCATTTATCGTGGTTTTGCCGAGCGCTATGCCAAAATTTTAAAACGTGAAGGAATTACGCTTGATATACGCAGTTCATCCGGAGCTGTAGAAAATTTTGATCGGTTGAAGAACCCCGATAGCGCATATGAAGTAGGCTTGATTCAGTCTGGTATTGGTGACGCTAACCGCGCGCCAAATCTACAAACGATTGCCGCCGTATCCTACGAGCCGATCTGGGTCTTTTACCAGGCATCCACCACCATTGAGCGTTTATCCCAACTGCAGGGGAAGCGGGTCTCCATCGGCGTTCCCGGCAGCGGGTTACGTATCGTGGCGGCTGATCTGCTAAAGCAAAATGGGCTTAACAAACAAAACACCAAGCTACAAGAACTGGGTTCGGCTAAAGCGTATGAGGCATTAAAAAACGGTACACTCGATGCCGCTTTCTTCATAGGACGACCAGATTCCGAAATGATGCAGAGGTTGCTCAAAAGCGATCTTAAGCTGATGAATTTTGTTCAAGCCGATGCATTGGTACGTCAATTTCCATCGCTATCCAAAGTCACCTTTCCACGCGCCTCAACCAGTCTCGCGGACGACCTTCCGCATACCGACGTGACCTTGTTGGCGGCCACCGCACTACTCGTATCGAAAGATACGTTGCATCCGGCATTGGCTTATTTGTTATTGGACGGCGCCAATGAAATTCACGGAGCGCAAGATTACTTCACGCCACGCGGATATTTTCCCAATCAAAACGCCGAAGATTTTCCTATTTCTGACGAAACCAAACGCTATTTCAAATCTGGTCGTCCTTTCTTGCAGCGCTACTTACCGTTTTGGTTAGCTAACTTCATAGAGCGCCGATTTATTATTTTGCTGCCTTTTATGGCGCTGCTATTTGGCTTGCTACAAGTGATACCAAGAATCTATGCGGCCACGATGAGAAAGCGGTTGGTGGTGTGGTACCGAGAAATAAAATCGCTTGAAGATGAAATATGGGCGACCAAAAATCCGACTGTTGAAAGTGTCAATCAATGGCGCGATGAGATCGAAGAAATTGACGCCAATGCCAACCAAATCAGTATTCCACAACAATACTTTGGCGACGTTTACGCCCTGAAACAAGCCATCAGCGTGGTCCGCGCCCGTATCATGAGCGTGGCAACAACCGTTCGCCGCGATCCGCCAAACCCAGCTGATGCGGTCGCTACCGATCAAATCTAATGCGTGTACAAGTGCATGGTTTGTTGCCAGCTTCCAAGAAAGTAATCGTGACAAGCAAGCCGGAAGCGAAGTACTCAAATGAAGACGGAAAAAAATATTTTATCGCACAGGTAAAAATTGCAGGAATGTCCCGCCGAGCAAATTCTGTACATAGCTGATTCCGGCACGCCGGTATTTTTCGGTGATCACCACCGCCAACAAATCAATACGACCAATGATCTTGCCGAACTCCCGTTCAAAGCTTAGATTGTGCTCACCTTCAGAGATATCGTTAGACAGTAGCAATAGCTGGCCAGCAGGATTTCGTCGCGTGCCAAGTATCCATGAAGCAACTTCGAGGTTGCGGGCCGCGTTGTATAAAAACTGGGCGTTAAGGCCATCAATAAGATAAAAAGTGGTTTTACCACCATGCGCGGTAATGATCATGTCGGCCGTGGCATAAATAAACGCCGCTGCGCGATCGCCCTGAAAGCTTGGATCAAGGGCCAACGACAATGCCGCAATATCATGCTTCCCCTGCAACTCTGCCCAAGGCTGGCGCGCCTCTATCGCAACCCGTACACGTTTGATTGCATCGTCCCGACTAGTTGCCGTCTTTTTCCACTCGGCTGGGTTGCGTCGATACAACTTATCCAATAAGCGATATAAGCTGTCAAGATTGTCGCGCATCGCCAATGTTGCCACGCGGTTAACGTCCGACTGTGCTAACTCGCCCGCGCTGACCGATGCGCCTTGCACCTCTCCACGCGGCGCGGGGATCGGCGCAAAAAGTCCGCATCCGCTCAGTGATATGGCTAGTCCAACGCTGAGCGCCACACTACGGGCAGCCAGTTTTGATGATTGTTTTGACATGATTCTATTCAACTTAAATAACAGTAAAGATGCGGAGAAAGCATTCAGGAGCCGTTCTGATTGTAATTTGCTGATGCTCAGAGACTGGCGATTTAACAAAAGTTCACCTTGACCCAACGAATCGGGATGAAATCGCGCCTACAAATCGACTCCCCTTCATCGTTTTGCATTCGATAACCAATGGCTCGCGTATAATTTAGGGTTTATTGCAAGAGACATCATCATGGAAGCCGAACGCTTAAATTCCCTGCAAGCCCTCCTCTCAGACCTCACGTCACGTGAGATTGAATTACGGAGGTATCTTTGACTTCGATACCAAGGTAGAGAAACTCGATCAAGTCAATGGCGAACTCGAAGACCCGGACGTCTGGAGTGACCAGAAACGCGCCCAGGAACTCGGGAAAGAAAAGAAATCATTAGAATCAATCGTCGTCACCTTGACCAAGATTGAAGCCGACCTGCGCGATACCAGCGATCTGTTCCAGATGGCGCGCGACGAGCAGGACGAAGAAACGGTAGAAGCCGTGGAAGCCGATACCGAAGAGCTCAAAAAGCTGGTCGAAGGTATGGAATTCCGCCGTATGTTTAACAATCCGATGGACCCGAATAACTGCTTTATTGATATCCAGGCCGGCGCTGGTGGAACTGAAGCACAGGATTGGGCATCGATGTTGTTGCGTCAGTATTTGCGCTATTGCGAACGTAAAGGCTTCAAAGTTGAGATCATGGAGCAGTCTGACGGCGAGGTTGCCGGGATTAAAACTGCGACCTTGAAAGTAGAAGGCGACTATGCCTATGGCTTTTTGCGTACAGAAACTGGCGTCCATCGCCTGGTGCGAAAATCGCCGTTTGACTCAGCCAATGGCCGTCACACGTCCTTCTCAAGCCTGTTCGTTTATCCAGAAGTAGACGACTCTATTGATATTGACGTCAATCCGGCAGATGTGCGCGTCGATACTTATCGCGCCTCCGGTGCCGGTGGTCAGCATATTAACAAGACCGACTCAGCGGTGCGTTTGACGCATGGCCCGTCCGGTATCGTTGTTCAATGTCAAAACGACCGCAGCCAACACCGTAACCGCGCCGAAGCGTGGGACATGCTGAAAGCCAAGTTGTATGAGCTGGAGTTGCGCAATCGTATGACCGAGCAGCAAAAACTGGAAGATTCCAAAACCGACGTTGGTTGGGGTCACCAGATTCGCTCGTACGTACTGGACCAATCCCGTATCAAGGATCTGCGCACCAACTTCGAGAGCGGCAATACCAAGGCGATTCTCGACGGCGATCTGGATGACTTCATTGCGGCATCGCTGAAACAAGGCGTTTAACATGTTCAATGCGCTAATTATGCTGAGATGCTGAGATTGCGAACAGAGCAATTAAAGACTTAACAGCAACATGATAAGCGCCGACGTTGCGCCAGAAGCCAGTAACTATTTGGCGCAACGTGCTTATTGTGCGCAATGTCCACGTTCTCACGAGCGCATTGAACACCAACAATCAGTACCCGTTATTTCATCGTATTTATCAAAAAGAGCCTGACATGACGACAGATAATCAGCAGCAACCTGTCCCACAAGACGAAAACAAAATCATCGCCGAACGCCGCGCCAAATTAACTGCCCTACGCGCACAAGGCGTCGCATTTCCAAACGATTTCCGCCCCATCCATAAAGCCGCCGATCTGCACGCGCAATACGCCGAACTCGATAAAGAAGCGCTGGACGCCGCCGAGGTCAAGGTTGTCGTCGCCGGACGCATGATGCTGAAACGTGTCATGGGCAAAGCCTCCTTCGCGACCTTGCAAGATGCATCAGGTCCAAAAGCCGATGGCCGTATCCAATTATTCATCACCAAAGAGCTCGCTGGTGAAGCGGAATATGAAGCTTTTAAGCATTACGATCTGGGCGACATTCTTGGTGCAGAAGGCACATTGTTCAAGACCAAAACCGGTGAGTTATCGATCAAGATTAGCGTCCTGCGTTTGTTGACCAAATCCTTGCGCCCTTTGCCAGACAAGTTTCACGGACTGTCCAATCAGGAAACCAAGTATCGCCAGCGTTACGTTGACCTGATCATGAGCGAAGAAACCCGTCGCACATTCAAGGCACGCACTGCCACGATGTCATCGATCCGTCGCTTCATGGAAAAAAATGACTTCATGGAAGTCGAAACACCGATGTTGCACACGATTCCCGGCGGTGCTGCCGCGAAGCCGTTTATTACCCATCACAACGCGCTCGACATGCAAATGTTTCTGCGTATCGCACCAGAACTATATCTGAAGCGTTTGGTAGTCGGCGGTTTTGAACGCGTGTTCGAAGTCAATCGTAACTTCCGTAACGAAGGCGTGTCGCCGCGCCACAATCCGGAATTCACGATGATGGAATTCTATGCCGCATATGTCGACTACCAATGGTTGATGACCTTCACCGAACAAGTCATCCGACAAGCTGCAATCGATGCCCACGGTACCGCAACCCTGACCTATCAAGGCCGCGAACTGGATTTGAGCAAGCCGTTTGAACGGCTGACAATTGTTGGTGCGATCAACAAATATGCCCCACATTACGAAGATGCACAGCTGCACGATGCTGACTTCATCAAAACTGAATTGGCAAAATTCGGCGTCAAGCCATTCGCCACCGCCGGACTCGGTGCGTTGCAGCTGGCGCTATTCGAAGAAACCGCAGAAGCCCAATTGTGGGACCCAACTTACATTATCGACTATCCGGTCGAAGTGTCACCGTTGGCCCGCGCATCGGACACTGTACCGGGTATCACCGAGCGTTTCGAACTATTCATGACAGGCCGCGAAATCGCCAATGGCTTCTCGGAGTTGAACGACTCCGAAGATCAGGCAGCGCGTTTCCAGGCGCAAGTTGCCGCCAAAGATGCGGGCGATGAAGAAGCCATGTATTACGACGCCGACTATATTCGTGCGCTGGAATACGGCTTGCCACCGACTGGCGGTTGCGGAATTGGCATCGATCGCCTGATGATGCTCATCACCGATTCGCCGAACATTCGTGATGTTATTTTGTTCCCACATCTGCGTCGGGAAGATTAGTCCTTAGTAATAAGCAGACCGATTAAACCGGCGTATCAACCAATTGCCGCCAGCTTCACGCTGGTGGCAATTTGCGTTTACATCTGCACTGACGACACCTGTATTTTACTATTTAGCAAAGCACCTGCTGGGCTCAGGCTTGGAGTCGGTCATCAACTGTGCGCCTCACGCCATGGTGATTCGTTATTTTTCTGTTCGAAACCACATCGATCGTGAATTGGCGTCAGATAGCGCCATAAATATCTAAAATATTGCCCTACATAACTATAAAAATCACTTTTTGGTCAAAATCCAACATATTTGTACAATGTGTTACAAGCAATTACATCTGAAACATTCTGCTGCTAAAATTGCATGAAAGAATCATAGATAATGAAACCACTGAATAAAAACTGTTAGAGGAGATAAAAATGTCTGATCCAATCAAGCGCCGTATTCATCCCCTTGTCGCAACCGCCGCGGTTGCTGTCACGCTGGTTTGCCTGGTGGGCGTTGCGGCCATCACCGGCTTGATTCCCACCTCTAATAGCAGTGCGCCACCGGTAGCAGCGATGTCTGCACCAGCGCCTGGGGTCGACAATCAACCATCCATGAACAATTCGAATATTGCACCCACACCCGCACTAGCGGCGAATCAAAACAACAATCCGGCACCCTCATCACAATCTAATTATGTTGCTGAGCAACGCCATGCACCGCCTCCATCGCAACGTTATGCGAACGAGCAACAATCTCCTCCTCCCGCGCCCGTTTGTTATAGTTGTGGCCGCGTTGAATCGATACAAGCGATTCAACAGGCAGCTAAACCAAGTGGCTTAGGTATCGCCGCTGGTGCAATATTAGGCGGCGTCCTCGGGCATCAGGTTGGCCACGGAAACGGCAACACACTGGCGACTGTTGCCGGTGCAGTCGGCGGCGGTTTTGCTGGTAATGAGGTCGAAAGTCGGACCCGCACCACAACCAGCTACCGCGTAGAAGTGCGGATGGAAAACGGTAAATTGCGGAGTTTTCCACAGTCGGCACAAGAATGGCGCGTTGGCGATCCGGTACGTGTTGTGGATGGTCACCTGGAAGGACGCGGCTAAACGCTTAAAAGATTGCTACAAAAAAAACCGCTGTCACTACAAAATGTAGTGACAGCGGTTTTTTTAATGCCTTACCAACTTATCAGCCTGCGCTAACATGGGCCGATCAAACCATTTTTGAACTTGGTTCTATTACCTCAGGAATAAAGCGTACTTATTTGCCGTACTTACTTAGCCTCGTCTATCCACGCCAACTGAATAGCTTCCAGAATTTTCTCGCCTGACCGATTAGGATCATCGTCGAATCCATCCAGTTCGCAGACCCAACGGTGCAAATCGGTAAAGCGAATCGTCGTCGGATCAACATCTGGAAACTTGTCATACAAAGACTCTGCAATTAGCAGTGTATCAATCCATTTCATTACGCTCATCCTTTTAAAACTGCAAACCGGCGGCGTCGAAATATTATTTCAATCACACGTTGGGCATTTAATCCGTTGCCTGAACAGCCGATTGTCACTCTTCACTCATCGACTTTCAACCATAACCTTACCAATGTCCTTGGTCAACGCCGAACATCGATAAGCGCATCAATCACCGACATCAACCTATTAGTGATTTTCGCTCGCATGATTGATCGTATACTTTGGTATCTCGACCACCAGATCTTCTTCGCCGACAATCGCCTGACACGATAGACGCGATGTTGCTTCCAGTCCCCAAGCCATATCAAGCAAATCTTCTTCTTTATCATCAAGCGCATTGAGTGAAGCGAAGCCTTCACGCACGACGATGTGGCAGGTAGTGCAAGCACACGATTTTTCACAGGCGTGTTCGATGTCAATATCATTTGCGAGAAGGACGTCACACACCGTTTTGCCAGCAACGGTCTGCAACACAGCGCCGTCAGGACAGTAAGTAGGATGGGGCAGTACGACAATTTGAGTCACGGTAATTACCTCTACAATATTTGGGTGTTATGGACTAATTCAAAACTTAACGGCAAAAAATTATGAAATCTGATCGAGCGTCTTACCAGTAAGCGCATCGTGAACGCTACGATCCATGCGCCGCGCCGCGAACTCTTCGGTCCCACGCGCTAACGCATCGACCGCCGCCTTGATCGCAAGATGATCATCACCTTGCGCCTTGGCGCGCACCTCGACGATCAACGCTGCGATCGCCACATTTTCCTGCTCGGACAACAAGGCAGCATCGCTAGTCAGTGCCGACTCGGTCGCCAGCACGATTCGCTCAGCTTCTACCTGCTCCTCTCTCAGCGCCCGTAACTGCATGTCAACGTCGGCCGAGGTGAACGAATCCTGCAACATTTTTGCAACCTGATCATCTTCCAACCCATACGACGGTTTCACGTTGATCGACGCTTCAACACCGGATCGCAACTCACGCGCAGAAACAGATAGCAAGCCATCTGCATCGACTTGATACGTCACTCGAATCCGCGCTGCACCCGCGGCCATTGGCGGAATACCACGCAATTCGAAACGTGCGAGGGAACGACAATCGCTCACAAGCTCACGTTCGCCCTGCACAATATGTACCGCCAACGCGGTTTGACCATCTTTAAATGTGGTGAATTCTTGAGCACGCGCGCACGGAATCGTTGAATTACGCGGGATGACT
The DNA here is from genome assembly GCF_035018905.1 of Glaciimonas sp. Gout2. Lineage (NCBI taxonomy): Bacteria > Pseudomonadati > Pseudomonadota > Betaproteobacteria > Burkholderiales > Oxalobacteraceae > Glaciimonas > Glaciimonas sp. Gout2. The sequence goes on from NZ_JASJXA010000008.1 coordinate 106,404, forward strand.
TTTTCAGCTAATCCACCCATTGTTTCAATTCCAAGCGACAAGGGAATCACATCAAGCAACAACCAGTCATCGCCGGGAGCGCGATTGCCAGCCAACAAATTAGCTTGAATAGCAGCGCCCAACGCCACGACTTTGTCGGGATCGATATTCGCCAAAGGGATCGTCTTGAAAAAATCGCCCACCGCCTTGCGGATCGCTGGCATGCGCGTTGCGCCGCCGACGAGCACGACGCCATCGATATCATCCGCAGTGAGGTCCGCATCGCGCAACGCTTTTCTGGTGGGCGTCAATGTTTTGGCAACAAGGTGTGCAGTCAGCTCGCCGAAGATGCCCGCGGTCAACGTCAAATGTACTTGCTCACCAGAACTCAACGCAGCATCAATGGTGACTTCTGTTTTTGACGAGAGTAATTCTTTGGCTTCGCGGGCTTTGACCATCAAGACCCGCGTGTCGCTATCGGAGAGAGGTGCGAGTTGAGACTCCTGACTGATCCAGCAAAAAATACGATGGTCAAAATCATCACCGCCAAGTGCCGAATCGCCACCAGTTGCCAAGACCTCGAACACACCTTTGGTCAATTTCAGGATGGATATGTCGAAAGTACCGCCGCCCAAATCGTAGACAACATAAATACCTTCCGACGCGTTATCCAGACCGTAAGCAATCGCAGCTGCAGTCGGCTCGTTGAGCAATCGCAGAACATTAATACCCGCCAATTGCGCCGCATCTTTAGTCGCCTGACGTTGCGCATCATCGAAGTATGCGGGCACGGTAATCACCGCCCCAACTAAATCGTCGCCCAATGCATCTTCCGCTTGCTGACGTAACGTCGCCAGAATCTGCGCAGAAATTTCAACCGGACTTTTGATACCCGCAATCGTTTTGATTTGCACCATGCCCGGCATATCCTGAAAATCATAAGGCAGATTTTCAACATAGGCGATATCTTTGAGGCCGCGTCCCATAAAGCGTTTGACCGACAGAATCGTATTTTTTGGATCGCTGGTTTGCGCGGCCTGTGCCTTATAGCCGATGTGCGCGTGGCCGTTAGGCAAGTAACGTACGATTGACGGCATCAAAGGCCGCCCTTCTTCGTCGTTCAATACTTCTGGAATGCTGTTACGTACCGTCGCCACGAGCGAATTGGTGGTACCAAGATCAATCCCCACCGCCAGACGATGTTGATGCGGTGCGGTGGACATGCCAGGTTCAGAGATTTGAAGGAGAGCCATAGTTTTATTCCGGGAGAGCGATGCGGATACCGAGGGCGATAAACGCCGAGCCGGCCAATCGATTCAGGTAAGTGGCGGCCGATGCTTTGCGTTGAAAAAAAGCGCCGACCATTCCAGAGAAACAAGCAATCACACTAAAAATAGCGAGTGCCTGCAATATAAACACAGCCGCAAGCAACAGCATCTGCGCCGGAATATGGCCGGCACGTGCATTCACAAATTGCGGTAAAAATGCAATAAAAAATAAGGTAACTTTAGGATTTAACATATTCGCGATCACGCTTTGCCAATAAATGCGGGACAGCTTGATTGCGCTGGAGTCAGCCTCGGTCTGGATCGCGGCGGTCGACAGTAGCGTGCGAATTCCCAAATAAATCAAATAGCCAGCACCTGCATATCGCAGCAATGCGTAAGCAGACGGCGACGCTTTAATCAATGCCGCAAATCCGAATACCGCCAACATCGTATGAAAAATCAAACCAGAGCTAAATCCCAATGCTGCGACCAAACCAGCTTTTCTACCCTGCGCAATACCACGCGTTAGAACGTAGATATTGTCCGGACCGGGAGCCAGCGTCAACGTCATTGCTGCAAGTAAAAACAACCAGACTTCAGGCATACTTGCTTTCTGTTTGCGTTATAGACATGGTGAATTTCAGGACTCGAGAAGCGAGAACGTATTACCAATTTCTTCCCCAAACTTCTCCAGAAACATTAATTGCCTCACGTATTGCGCGGCCTTTTCAAAATCTTGTGCATCCAGCGTTGCGGCAATCTGAATCAAATCTTTGGTTCGAGCTAAACGTAATGCCTTATCGAGCCGATCCAAGGCTTCAATGTCCTTGGCGTCCCGCGCATCTTCCAAGGCCTCGCGCCACTCCATCTGCTGCATCAAAAAACTACCCGGCATTGCCGTGTTCGATTCAGCCTGCAAGTCAACGCCGTTTAGCTCGCACATATAGGCGGCACGTTTAAACGGATTTTTGAGAGTCTGATAGGCTTCATTGGCACGCGTCGCCCACTGCATCGCGACGCGTTTTTCAGCGCCGGTGGCATTCGCAAACCGATCCGGATGGATCTGATTCTGAACCTCGTGATACGCCTGCTCTAGCGCCGTAAGATCAAGCGAAAATTGCTGCTGAAGATGGAACAGATCGAAGTGATTTTGCATATTTACTTAAAACAAAAGCCTGTTCTACTGCAACAGGCTTAGTTAGTCCATGAGGGATACAACACGACAGACTTATTAATTAACCATCTGCACTCGCTATGGCTTCAAAATAAGCCTAACGAGCAGCAACACAATCTGCTTGGCCTGATACCCGACCGGTCACATCAAATGGTAAAGCTTTCGCCGCAACCGCACTCATCCTTAACATTCGGATTATAAAACTTGAAACCTTCATTCAATCCTTCACGGGCGAAATCAAGTTCAGTACCGTCAATGTAAGGCAAACTTTTAGGATCAACAAAAACCTGAATCCCGTGCGATTCAAAAACCGCATCTTCAGTCGTCTTCTCGTCAACGTATTCCAGCTTATAAGCCAGTCCCGAACACCCGGTCGTGCGCACACCAAAACGCAAGCCGATACCCTTGCCACGTCTTTCGATGTAGCGATTGATATGCTTTGCAGCTTTTTCAGTGAGAGTAATTGCCATAACCTGTCATCTCTTTCTGTTACTTTTTAGCTAGTTGTTGTCATTGTTCCGGCAACTACAACTACACGGAGAAGCTGCTCTCAGCCAGATCAACAACGACTAACTCGGACTTACGCAAAGCCGTCCCAGCAAGGCGTGCCGACGCAGACAGCACGTGAGTGCGGCAAGGAAAGCACAACGCCGCTGGGGCGACTTTGCGTAAGTCCGAAAATTAGGCTGCTTGTTTGTGTTCTACGATTCCATGCTTCGCTTTGTAGTCTTCAACTGCCGCTTTAATCGCATCTTCTGCCAAAATTGAGCAGTGAATTTTGACTGGCGGCAGTGCCAACTCTTCGGCAATTTGCGTGTTTTTGATCGACATTGCCTGATCGAGCGTTTTGCCTTTGACCCATTCGGTGACCAGCGATGATGATGCAATCGCTGAACCGCAGCCGTAGGTTTTAAACTTTGCATCCAAAATCACGCCATCTGCGCCGACCTTGATTTGCAACTTCATTACGTCGCCGCATGCTGGCGCGCCGACCATACCGGTACCGACAGTGTCATCGCCCTTTTCGAAGGCACCAACATTGCGCGGGTTTTCGTAATGATCGAGAACTTTTTCTGAATAGGACATTTTGCTACTCCTTGTTATGGATCTTGCAGCATAGTAGTCAGTCAACTACGAGCCGAAAAAAATACTAGAATCAGCTAACTTTTAGTGAGCTGCCCACTGGATCGAACTAATATCGATCCCGTCTTTATACATATCCCACAGCGGCGACAAATCACGCAGCTTAGCGACTTTTCCTTTAATGAGATCAATCGTGAAATCAATCTCTTCTTCAGTCGTAAAACGACCGATAGTGAAACGGATCGAGCTATGCGCCAATTCGTCGTTACGGCCAAGTGCACGCAAAACATACGATGGTTCCAGACTAGCTGAAGTACAAGCTGAACCCGACGACACTGCAATATCTTTGATCGCCATGACCAGCGATTCGCCTTCGACGTAATTGAAGCTGATGTTCAGGTTGTGCGGAACACGATGATCCATGTCGCCATTCACATACACTTCTTCCATCGTTTGCAAACCAGTCGCCAGACGATCACGCAGAGCGCGGATACGCACCAGCTCAGTCGCCATTTCTTCCTGTGCAATCTGGAACGCTTCACCCATACCCACAATTTGGTGTGTAGGCAATGTACCCGAACGCAAACCACGCTCATGACCGCCACCGTGCATTTGCGCTTCCAGACGGACACGCGGCTTGCGGCGTACGTACAACGCGCCAATCCCTTTAGGACCGTAAGTTTTGTGTGCTGTGAAAGTCATCAGATCGACTTTCCAGTTTTCCAGATCAATTTCAAGCTTGCCGGTTGCCTGAGCCGCATCGCAATGGAAAATAATACCTTTCTTGCGACACAATTCGCCGATTTCCTGAATTGGCTGAATCACGCCAATTTCATTATTCACCAGCATGACCGATATCAAAATGGTATCTGGGCGAATCGCCGCTTCCAATTGCTCGATGGTGATCAAGCCATTATCTTGCGGTTGCAAATAAGTTGCTTCAAATCCCTGGCGCTCGAGTTCACGGACGGTATCCAGCACCGCTTTGTGCTCGGTCTTGACCGTGATGATGTGCTTGCCTTTAGTTTTGTAAAAATTCGCGGCACCTTTTAGCGCAAGGTTATTACCTTCGGTCGCACCGGATGTCCAGATGATTTCACGTGGGTCAGCCTTCACCAGCGCAGCAACTTGCGCACGCGCATCTTCAACTGCTTTCTCTGCAGTCCAGCCATACATATGGCTGCGTGAGGCTGGATTACCGAATTGCTCGCGCAGGTACGGAATCATTTTATCGGCAACACGCGGATCAATCGGCGTCGTTGCTGAGTAATCCATATATATAGGGAAGTGCGGTGCCTTCAATGTATCTATCAGGCTTTTTTCCAGGGGTGCGTTCATACTTTTTCCAAGCTCCAATCAAGCAACCAGGTGGGAACGATGCATTACCACCACATTTTGTTCAGGGTTTTTCGGTTTTTGGTGCGCTTTTTGGTGCGCTTCTTGCTGATCCACCAAGTCTTTCAACGAAACCGAATCCAGATATTCAACCATTTTTGCATTCAACGTCGACCACAGATCATGTGTCATACATCGACCACCGCCTTGATCAGAGCTGTGACAATTTTCTTTCCCGCCGCATTGTGTTGCATCCAGCGGTTCATCGACGGCAATAATAATGTCGGCGACTGTAACGTCTTTTGCTGGTCGGGCCAGATTATAGCCACCACCAGGTCCACGTACCGACTCCACTATTTTGTGGCGTCGTAACTTTCCGAACAGCTGCTCCAGATAGGATAACGAAATTTCTTGCCTCTCGCTGATCGCTGACAATGTGACAGGGCCGTTACCTTGGCGCGATGCCAGGTCGATCATTGCTGTTACTGCAAATCGGCCTTTCGTAGTCAACCGCATGGAATCTCCGTTCGTAGAACACTCTTTCATTCTTTATTCGGAATACCTGAATAATTTTGTCTAGTATAACAAACTTGAGTGAATCCGTCAGGTATTACCCTATTTTCAAAAATTCATATAAACTTCAATCACTTGCACGATATTTCTATAGCAAAATCTATTCTAATTTGCGCACTATTTGACGATATTTCTTTCAGTCACTCGGATTATTCTGCCTTGCAATGATCACATTCACAGGATACCGCCGGGCAAGACAAAAAAGATCAGCATTTCTTTTAAACGAGGCCGCAAGCAAGCCATCGATAGCACTATAATATCGCCCCTTCCGGTATAAATATTTAGAAGCACAGACGCATGGCCACCCGCAAATCCAAAACACCGCAGTCACCGACCCATAGAGCTGAGAAGAAACGCGCCGATATTTTAAAATCGGCCGGAAAATGCTTCCGCAAAACTGGCTTCCATCAAACCTCCATGCAAGAAATTTGCAACGAGGTCGGCCTTGGACCGGGTGCCGTCTATCGCTACTTCACCGGCAAAGACGCAATTATCGCCGCCATGGCCGAGGACGAACGACGTCAGGCACGCACGATGCTGAGCGAATTTCATGACACCGATAATTTGCCGCAAGCGCTATCTGCCATTACCCAAGCCTTTGCCTTACGCTACGCGGCAACCAGCGACGCGGGGTTGATGACAGAAATCTACGCCGAAGGACTGCGCAACAAAAAAGTCGGCGCCATCGTTAAAAAAGCAGAATCAGAATGGGTCGACGGCCTCGCTGACATGTTGCGCACGGCACAAAAACGCAAACAAATTGATCGCAAACTTGATGCAGGGCAAGTCGCACTACTGTTGACTGCCATGTGGGACGGCCTTGTTATACGGCAAGCCTACACACCAAACCCGCCAGAAGCGTTATTAGCCCTGTTTGACAATATGCTCACAAGCTGGCTGACCCGCGACCCAAGCCAGGACAAATCACCTAAAACAACAACAGACCAAAAAACCAAACTACCGGTTGCGCGTCCCGTGACGGAAAAAGCAGCCCAAAAAGCCGAAGACGATCTCCGCCAATCCAATCTGTTCAAACCAGAAAAAAAGAAAGCCGGAAAAAAATCTAGCGAAACAGAAGGGTTGCCAGCTTTGCCATCAATGTTCCCAGAGCCAGACGACACATCAGAAACCGACGAAAATACGGTTGAATTAGACCTTCGCCAAATGAGCCTAATTTGAATGATCATTCAATATTAAGGCCACCTAAAACAAGAACGTAATCAAGCCTTCCGCAACAAGTGCATCGGCCCAAACAGGCCCTGCATACGCGCATTTCCGATAAAGCTCAGATTATAAGGATGCTCTGCCATCATCTTCGGGAATTGCGCAGCCACAGCCAGCGCATTGACTTGCTCGGCAATCTTTCCCCACAACACCAGCGTCGGTAATTCAGGCGACGCATTCACACTATGATCTGCCAGTCCGCGCAAAACAACTTGCAAAAACGGCAACCACGGCTTAGCCTCCTTGACCGGCGGCACAGAAGATCGAAACACCAAGGTCGCGTTGAGCAACAGAAATCCCTTTGCAGTCAGATTTTTTTGTAGCTCAGCCAGAGTCTGAATTGTCGCAGAAGCACTATTTTGCGCTTGCAATGCAACCCCCACCATCGCATCACCCGCGGTCCTCTCAATATTTAACTGACCGTCCGCGACCAGCAACATTTTCATAAAGTTACGCAGCGACGTTGCACGATTGACGGGCTTTGACAGGCCCTTTTCAGACCACAACGCACCAACCGCACCATCCATAAAACAGACCCCCGTTGCACTCGCATCCCGCGGATAAGGCCCTTCGCCGACCAACACATACTCAACCTCATCCAAAGGCAGCGCAAAAGCAGCAAACAAACGCCCTTGCGTCGGCAAAAAGTCAGACCTTACCAAATCAGGCAGATAGTCAGGATATAGCGCCGCCATCGCCGACAAACCCTCCAACAAAATTGGACGCCAGGAGGGATCAGCAACCTCTAACGCTACATGGATATCCGAAGGAATAACAGCATCAGATGGATCAAGCTTCATCATTTAAAATCAATTTCATCAAGTTGCCTAACGAGACAATATTAAGGCCCAATAAGGTGCCTTAATATTGCGCTTAATAACATGCCTAATAATGCATAAAAATTATTTTAAATAACAATTTTTCACTCTAATTTTTGAATGAATGCTCAAATTTATATTCAGTCTTTTTACAATCTGATTCAAGCTCAAATATCGACGCAATTTAAACATAAAGCATATCAAGTTGGCACCACATTATCCACTCCCGGCGCACCAAACAACTGCTGCTTCAACTGATGCATTTGATCCCGCACCTGCGCCGCCTTTTCAAACTCCAAATTTTTCGCATGATCACTCATCTGCTTCTCCAGTCGCTTGATTTCTTTACTCATTTGCTTTTCACTCATCGACTCATACTTCACGCGATCTTGTGCCGCATGCAACTCCTCCCGCGCGCCCGAAGGACTGTACACGCCATCGATCAGGTCACGAATTTCCTTCCGAATACCAACCGGCGTAATCCCATTTTCAAGATTGAAAGCAACCTGCTTGGCACGACGTCGTTCGGTCTCATCTATTGCACGGCGCATTGAATCCGTCATCCGATCCGCGTACAAAATCGCCGTACCATTCAGGTTACGGGCGGCGCGACCAATTGTTTGAATGAGGCTTCGTTCAGAGCGCAAGAATCCCTCCTTATCCGCATCCAGAATAGCCACCAACGATACCTCTGGAATATCCAGACCCTCGCGCAACAAGTTAATCCCAACCAGCACATCAAACGTACCCAAACGCAAATCACGGATAATTTCAACGCGCTCGACCGTTTCAATATCACTGTGCAAATAACGCACCTTGATACCGTTATCACTCAAGAAGTCAGTCAACTGCTCCGCCATGCGCTTGGTCAGCGTCGTCACCAGAACCCGCTCACCCTTTTTAATGCGAGCGTTCGCTTCGGTCATCAGGTCATCCACCTGACTCAACGCTGGGCGCACCTCGATCAACGGATCGACCAAACCGGTCGGACGCACCACCTGCTCCACCACCTGATCAGCATGCTGTTTTTCGTAATCGGCGGGTGTCGCCGAAACAAAAATCGTCTGCCGCATCTTGCCCTCAAACTCATCGAACCTCAGCGGCCGATTATCCAACGCGGATGGCAAACGAAATCCATAATCGACCAGATTGGTCTTTCGTGCGCGATCGCCGTTATACATGCCATTAAGTTGCCCAATGAGCACGTGCGACTCATCCAGAAACATCAATGCATCTTTTGGCAAATAATCAACTAAAGTCGGCGGCGGATCACCCGCTTTCGCACCGCTTAGGTGGCGCGAATAATTTTCAATTCCTTTAGTGAACCCAATTTCCTGCATCATCTCTAGATCGAATCGGGTGCGCTGCTCAATACGCTGCTCTTCGATGAGCTTGTTTTCACGCCGGAAAAAATCCAGCCGCTCACGCAACTCATCCTTGATAGTCTCAATGGCGCGCAACACCGTACCGCGTGGCGTCACATAATGCGAACCTGGATAAACCGTAAAGCGTGGAATCTTTTGCTTGACACGCCCGGTCAACGGATCAAATAGTTGAAGACTGTCGACTTCGTCATCGAACATCTCAATGCGCAACGCCAACTCCGCATGCTCAGCCGGAAACACATCTACCGTGTCGCCACGCACGCGGAACGTACCGCGCCCAAAATCTATTTCATTGCGGGTGTATTGCATCTGAATCAACCGCGCAATCAGATCCCGCTGACTCACCTTATCCCTCACGCGCAGGGTCAAAATCATCTGATGGTATTCGCTCGGGTTACCAATACCGTAAATCGCCGATACAGTTGCAACGATTACAACATCACGCCGCTCCATCAACGATTTTGTGCACGACAACCGCATTTGCTCGATATGCTCATTGATGGATGAATCTTTCTCAATAAACAAGTCTCGCTGCGGTACGTAGGCTTCCGGCTGGTAATAATCGTAGTAACTAACGAAGTATTCCACCGCGTTCTGCGGAAAGAATTCTCGGAACTCGCTATATAGTTGCGCCGCAAGCGTCTTATTAGGCGCAAATATGATCGCCGGACGCCCCATCCGTGCAATCACATTAGCCATCGTATATGTCTTACCCGAGCCCGTTACACCCAGCAAAGTCTGGTAAAACAGTCCGTCTTCAATGCCCTCAGACAACTTATCGATCGCCGCTGGTTGATCACCAGCCGGCAAAAATGGCTGGAACAATTTATAAGGCGAATTGGGAAACGTGACGATTTTCGAATCATCAATCTTGTTAGAAACCTGTGCAACTTGTGATTTGTCAGCCATGAGCGTCGACCTTTGGTAGAATATGATGTTATTTCGCGCCGCCTCGATTGTGATCCGGCACAGCATTCAACCTGGAGTCTGTCGGACTGTCGGAGTCGAAGCGAGAAATGGGCTGGGCGAGGATAGATTTTGCCGGATTCACAGCGCCAATAGCATGCTATTGGTCAAGAAACTGGTGAAATACGGACCGCTCAGGTCATTTTTTAGCCGATTTCCATAGTCCGGCAAACTCCTAGCTGCAAACCTCCTGTTGGCAGCCAACTTTTTATGTTATCACGATGAACGCTCCTCTTTCAGCCTCCCTCTTCACCGCCATCGAAATGGCGCCACGCGATCCTATCCTTGGCGTCACTGACGGCTTCAATTCTGACAAAAATCCGAACAAAATCAACCTAGGCGTTGGCGTGTACTCCGACGACGACAGCAAAGTACCGCTGCTGCAATGCGTACGCAAAGCCGAAGCACAACTGATAGAAAAACTGTCACCGCGTACTTACTTGCCTATCGACGGTTTAGCCGCGTACGACAAAGCTGTGCAAGAACTGGTATTTGGGGCCGACAGCGCCGTAATTAAAGAGAAGCGCGCCATCACCGTGCAAGCCATCGGCGGCACCGGCGCGTTGAAGCTAGGTGCAGATTTTCTCAAACGCTTTTCTGCAGAAGATACGCAGGTATGGATCAGCGATCCAAGCTGGGAAAACCACCGCGCATTGTTTGAATTTGCAGGCTTCACGGTCAACAACTATCCGTACTACGACGCGGCTACACGCGGCGTCAATTTTGCGGCCATGCTCGACGCATTGAAGACAATGCCACGCGGATCGATTGTCTTGTTGCACGCTTGCTGCCACAACCCAACCGGCGCTGATCTGAGCAGCGACCAATGGACCGAAGTCATTCAGGTTGTCACGCAAAATGGATTCGTTCCTTTCCTCGATATGGCCTATCAAGGATTTGGCGACGGCATTGACGCTGACGGCGAAGTCGTACGTCGCTTCACTGACGCTGGCGGCCCACTGTTCATCTCGAACTCGTTCTCTAAATCGTTTTCACTGTACGGCGAACGCGTAGGTGCATTAAGCATCGTCGCCACATCCGCAGAAGAAGCCGGTCGCATCATGTCGCAACTCAAGCGCGTCATCCGCACCAACTACTCCAACCCACCGATTCACGGCGGTCAGGTAGTCGCCACCGCACTGGCATCGCCAGAGCTGCGTGCATTATGGGAAGAAGAACTGGCCGGCATGCGCGTACGCATTCGCGAAATGCGCGAACTGCTCGCCAAGAAATTGAAAGAACAAGCACCCGCCCACGATTTCAGCTTCGTCACCAAACAGCGCGGCATGTTTTCATACACAGGCCTCACCAAAGCACAGGTAGAAAAACTGCGCGACGAGTACTCAATCCACACCATCGATACCGGTCGTATTTGTGTTGCTGCATTAAATACGAAAAATATTGATTATGTTGTAGCGTCAATCGCAAAAGTCCTTTAATATAGCGGCTCTTTTGGACGAACGCGAGATTGGTTTTAAATCGTTTTCGGCCAAAAAAGATTGCAAATTAAATGACGAAAAATTTGACAGTTTGAATCTTTCGAGACTATAATTCTGCTTCTTTCTTTTCCCTGATAGCTCAGTTGGTAGAGCGACGGACTGTTAATCCGCAGGTCCCTGGTTCGAGTCCAGGTCGGGGAGCCAGAACACTAGTAGTAGAGAATCAAGCACTTACGAGAAATCGGAGTGCTTTTTTTTCGTCTATCTATTCCCGATTAGATTCAAAAACTGGCCTTTGCCGGAAATCTGCCGGAATGAAAGAATCCAGACCAAGCGCCTTATTAACGATCGGAGAAACTGGAATGGCATATATCAAGGAACGCGGGGCCTATTGGAGAGCTGAAGTTCGGCGCAAAGGATACAAACCGACATATCGCACCTTCGATACTCAGAAGCAGGCCCAACAATGGGCACGCCGTATTGAATCGGAAATGGACTCGGGTCTATACGCTGATAGGGCCGAGGCAGAACGTACTACCCTACGCGAGGCGCTTGAGCGCTACAATAAAGATATCGTCCCAACCAAGCGCCACCCCTACCAAGAAACCTGTCGCATTAACAGGTGGCTGCAAAATGACCTTTGCTACCGAACCCTGGCGAACCTTAAGGGTGCCGATTTTGCCCGTTATAGGGACGCTAGGCGAGAAGCCGGTCGAGCAGAAAATACAATCCGACTGGAACTCCAGCTCATCAGCCATCTATTCGAGATTGCTCGCAAAGAATGGGGTATGGAAAGCCTTCCCAATCCCCTACAAAATATTCGAAAGCCCGCTGGCAGTCGTGCCCGCAGTCGCCGCTTGGAAATCGGAGAATACGATCTGATCCTTGAACGTTTGAATGCAAGTGAGAACAAGTGTGCCGCATGCGCCTTCGATCTCGCCATTGAAACAAGCCTGCGACAAGGTATGCTATTTAAACTTCGGTGGGAGTGGATAGATCTATCGGCACGCATGATACGGTTTCCGGCCGGTGCTATAGAAATTGCGAATAAGGGCGTGCCTGCGATATTACCGTTATCGAAACATGCTATCAAGACATTACATGCGATCTGTCCAAGAGATGACAAAGGCGAAATCGCGTTGTCAAACTCTGGACTCGTGCTGGATACCACTGCAAATGCAGTCATTTGTATTTGGAAACGCGCCCTTGCGAAACTTCAAATCAAAGACCTGCGTTGGCACGATCTGCGACACGAAGCTGCATCGCGCCTCTTCGAAAAAGGATTGCACCCGATGGAGGTAGCCAGCATCACTGGACATAAAAGTATGCAAATGCTCAAAAGATACACACACCTTAAACCGGAAAGCCTTTTAGAAAAGCTCGGATAGTGCCCTGCTTCGATTTTTTTGGGTACAGATTCGACTTCAATTTCTCGATAACACCATTTATATAGCAACTCCAATGTAATAATTTATTTAATTCGTCACGGTGAAAGCGCCTCCAAGGCAAGCAACTGATGATCCTGGCCTAAACTCCACTAAGTAAGCACATGAATTGGCATCATGAATAGTGAGTTAGCTGGACTTCCCCTAATTCAGTAGACACTATTAAGTGCCACTAATTTAGGGGAAATCCATTTCTTTGATAATGCTTGATGCAAGTCTGCACTTTCACAACCGCATCGGAAGTTGGGAATCAGCAATTAATCCTCACTGTATGGAGTTTTTTCAAAAAGAAATAGATTGAAGGTATACGTATCTCGATAATGCTTGAAAACATCAATAAACTAGTCCTCTGGTAAGATAAAATGTTGCAAATAGTTAAATAACACTACCTTTGCAAGCAAGCCAACTGCCCGGATACACACGAGGACATCCTTTCCTATCGTTGACAAGAAAAGCCTTTCCGAACGCGACATCTGCTCCAAGTACATCACACCGGCCATAACGGCCGCAGGCTGGGATCTGCATACTCAGATTCGCGAGGAAGTGAGCTTTACCAAGGGGCGCGTGATTGTGCGCGGCAAACTGCATACCCGTGGTGAACAAAAGCGCGCAGATTACATCTTGTACTACAAGCCAAATATCCCGCTAGCAGTCATCGAAGCCGAGGAAAACGCTCAAAGCGTCGGGGCTGGCATGCAACAGGCTTTGAACTATGCCGAAACCCTCGGCGTACCGTTTGTGTTTAGCTCCAATGGCGATGCCTTCCTGATGCATGACCGTACTGGGCTGGCTAAAAGGACCGAGCAGGAACTGGCATTGGATGCTTTCCCCTCACCCGCAGAACTGTGGCAGCGCTACTTTCAGTGGAAAGGGCTAGAAACACCCGATGCCCTTCACACTGTGGAAATGCCCTATTACGATGACGGCGGAGGACGCGCTCCGCGTTATGAGGTAGTCTGAAAAAAACGGACACACGAATTTGATAAACTGAGTTCAAAGGAGTGTGGATGAAAACGCAAAAGAGATACAGCGACGAGTACAAAGCTGAAGCGGTAAAAATGGTATTAGAACAAGGTCTGTCAGGAAGAGAGGCGGCCATGCGACTAGGGATGTCGCAAAGTAATTTGAACAAATGGGTAGTTCTTGCCATGGGTAATAAGTCTGGCAAAGTGATGACAGTGGCTGGATCTCGAAGTGTGGCGGAGCTGGAAGAAGAGCTAGCTAAAATGCGGCGTGAACTGCATGAAACGCGCCAGGAACGCGATATATTAAAAAAAGCAACGGCGTACTTTGCACGGGAGTCGCTACCCGGTACGCGCACGTGAAAACATTGCAACTCCACTATCCTGTGAAGCTACTGTGTAAAGTATTGGTCGTATCACGCAGTGGTTTTTACGATTGGCTGACACGTGTTCCGAGCGAGCGCAGTTGCGAAGATGAACGGTTAAAAATAGCAATCAAAGTAGCGCATCGACGTACCCGTGAAACGTATAGCGTAAGACGTTTGCAGCCTGAATTGGCAAATGATGGATTTACGGTTGGGCGGGATCGGCTCACGAGATTGCGTCGTCAGTTAGGTATTGTTTGCAAGCAAAAGCGGCAATTTAAAGTGACGACCAATTCCAATCATAGCTTTCCAGTGGCTGACAATTTACTGAATCAAACGTTTAATCCGACTCAACCGAATCAAGTATGGGTCACTAATATCACCTATATTCCGACTCAAGAGGGCTGGTTATATTTGGCTGGTATCAAGGATGTCTTTACCTGTGAAATCGTCGGTTATGCGATGGGTGATCGGATGACGCAAACGCTAACCAGCCGTGCTCTATGGCGTGCAGTAGCACTTCAACGACCATCCGCTGGACTGATCCATCACTCTGATCGTGGCAGCCAATATTGCGCCCATGCTTATCGCCTGTTGTTAGAGCAATTTGACATGCAAGCGTCCATGTCACGCAAAGGAAACTGTTATGACAATGCACCAATGGAAAGTTGTTGGGGCAGCTTAAAAAATGAGCTGGTACATCATCGGCGATATGCCACCCGTGCCGAAGCTGAGGCATCTATTGGTGAGTACATCGAAATCTTTTATAACCGTCAACGAAGGCATTCACGATTGGGGTATTTATCCCCAGCTGCTTTTGCTGATAATTTTAACCGGCAGAAAAAATCTGCTTGAGACGTGTGTCCGGGATTGACAGTTCACCTCACTCTGCGGTTCTTGCACGAACAAGCCAGCGAACTCTCCGCCTGGATTCAAAATGTTCGATTCGATCAGCTCGATGGCAGTTGCCGCCGCCTCCAGCATTTGCAACTGACCTGTCGCCAAACAACTGTTTACCGACGGGCCGCAGACACCGAAATCAGACCGATCAGGCTTGTCCTGTAAAAATCAATAACCTTTTTCAATATGAAAAACTTAAAACAACTCCGCAGCAACTTCGAACGTAGGACGAACCGATCAATGTAGATCCCATCGCTGGTTTGGTGATTTGAGATGGACAAATTCCGCCGGTTTGAGGGCGCTACACATAGTTGCAGAACAGTCA
Organism: Glaciimonas sp. Gout2; assembly: GCF_035018905.1. Lineage (NCBI taxonomy): Bacteria > Pseudomonadati > Pseudomonadota > Betaproteobacteria > Burkholderiales > Oxalobacteraceae > Glaciimonas > Glaciimonas sp. Gout2. Next base: position 121,645 of record NZ_JASJXA010000008.1, read on the forward strand.
GTGCGCGCAAATGCTGTCTATGTCAGGTCAAAAATTTTGCCCGGATTAATGATGCTGTTCGGATCAAACACCTGCTTGATCGCCTGTAAATACGCAATTTCCTCCTTTGACCGGGTATAGCCCAAATACGGCTTCTTGGTCATGCCGACACCGTGTTCAGCAGAAATTGAACCGTCATATTTTTGCACGGTTTCAAACACCGATCGGTTCACAATCTGACATTTGGCAAAGAACTCGTCCTTGCCCAAGTTAGCAGGCTTGAGAATATTCAGGTGCAAATTACCATCCCCAATATGGCCAAACCAGACGATATCGAAGTCCGGATAGTTGGCCTGCACGATAGCGTCGATGTCGGCAATAAATGCCGGAACATGCGTAATCAACACGGAAATATCGTTTTTGTACGGCGTAAATTTGGCGATCGTCGCCGAAATGTCCTCACGCAGGCGCCATAACTGCCTGGCCTGGGTTTCGCTCTGGCTCATCACGCCATTTTGTACCCAGCCGGCCTCCATGCACGCTTCAAAGACGTGCATCGCCTGCTCTTCAACGGTGGGCGATGAAGCTTCAAATTCGAGCAACACATAAAACGGTGTCGCATCCTCGAACGGACGGGCCACATCGCCACCGGCAATCACGCATTGCAGCGCCAGTTCCGAAAAAAACTCGAATGCGGTCAAGTCCAGCCTGGCTTGAAACGCCTCCAGGACATGCATGATCGAATTGAAGTCCGGCATACCCAGTACCATCACACACAAATCGTGCGGTTGGCGTTCCAGTCGGATCTCCGCTTCGGTAATAAAACCGAGCGTGCCTTCGGCACCGATAAACAAATGCCGCAAGTCATATCCGGTCGCATTTTTCGTCATACCCTTGTTCAGGTGCAAAATGTCGCCGTTGCCGGTGACGACGGTCAAACCAAGCACCCAGTCGCGGGTCATGCCATAACGGATCACCTTGATTCCGCCGGCGTTGGTGGCAATATTGCCGCCGATCTGGCTGGAACCGGCCGACGCAAAATTGACCGGATAATACAGCCCTTGCTCGATGGCAAACTGCTGAAGTTGTCCGGTCAGCACGCCAGCCTGGACCCGCACCATATGATCGAGAGGTAAGAACTCGAGCACTTTGTTCATCCGGTCGAAGCTGACCACGACTTCGCCATGCGCGGCCACGGCGCCGGCCGACAAGCCGGTGCGGCCACCCGATGGCACCAAAGCGATTTTTTTCAGATTGGCCAGTTTGACGATGGCTTGCACTTCTTCGGTGCTGGCTGGAAACACAATGGCTGTGGCGGCCGGCGCATATTGGCGGCTTGCGTCACAAGCCCAGTTTGCCAGGCTGTCGACATCGATTTTGACGTGCGTCGCGCCGACGATGGCTTGCAGTTTTTCAATCATGGTCTGGTGTCGATTCATCAATACAATACGCGGGCCCAAATCGTCCCCTCGACTTCCTGCAGCTTGTGCAGCGCCACGGTCGAGTAGTCGGCATCGACATCCATCACCAGATAACCGAGCGCATCGTTGGTCATCAGGCTTTGTGCAGCGATATTGAAGCCATTTTCGGAAAAAATGCGGTTAATGGCTGACAATACACCGGGAATATTTTTGTGTATGTGCAGCAAACGGTGTTTTCCTGCAAGCAGCGGCACCGCCACTTCCGGGAAGTTCACGGCGGACAGCGTGGCGCCGGTATCGGAGTAGCGGACAAATTTCTCGGCCACTTCTAGACCGATATTAGCCTGGGCTTCCAACGTCGAGCCACCGATATGCGGCGTTAAAATAACGTTGTCGAATCGACGCAGCGGCGACAGAAATTCTTCATCGTTGGCTTTCGGTTCTTTTGGGAACACGTCGATAGAAGCGCCACCGAGTTGTTTGCTTTCTAGCGCCTCAGCCAGCGCGTCGATATCGACGCAACTACCACGTGCTGCATTGATAAAGATGCTGCCAGGTTTCATTGTTGCAAATTGTTTGGCCCCCATCATGTTTTCGGTCGAGGCAATTTCAGGCACATGCAGGGATACGACATCGGCTTGCGCCAAGAGCTCGTCCAGTGTGCCCAGCTGACGGGCATTACCCAGTGCTAGTTTGGTGATGGCATCATAATAAATTACATGCATGCCCAGCGCTTCGGCCAGCACGGATAATTGACTGCCGATGTTGCCATAACCGACAATACCCAGTGTCTTGCCACGGGCTTCAAACGAGCCTTCCGCAGATTTCGACCAACCGCCGCGATGCACCAGTGCATTTTTCTCCGGAATTCCGCGCAATAGCAGGATGGCTTCGGCCAGCACAAGTTCAGCCACAGAGCGAGTATTGGAATGGGGCGCATTGAAAACAGGAATGCCTTTGGCCATCGCTGCGCGCAGATTGACCTGGTTGGTGCCGATACAGAAGCAGCCAATGGCAATCAGTTTATCGGCCGCTTGCAACACTCTTTCATTAATTTTGGTGCGCGAGCGGATGCCGACGAAGTGGACGTTCCTGATTTTTTCGATCAGCGCATCTTCATCGAGCGCCGTGTGCAGGTAGTCAATATTGGTGTAACCATTGCCGCTCAAGACATCGACGGCATTTTTATGTACACCTTCCAGCAACAGAAAGCGGATTTTTGATTTATCTAAAGATAATTGGCTCATTACAATTCCTTGCTTCATAAAAAAATAGGGTAAAACGCAGCGCCGGCTTCTCAAGTCGGCGCCAGCCTAGTGTTGATTGAAGCCACGTCGAGCGCGGCGAAGGTATTAATGACTCAAATTAAATATTCAAATGAACCGTTAATGGCGCACTTTTTGTCTTGTTCAGTGCAACTATTAACGGTAGATGTTTTGCTGCAATTGCTATTGCTTTGTTTCATTACTGCTGTCTCTTTATGCGCGCAATGTAACCAATTGCTTCGATTGAACATAGCGCTGGCGCACCGGCATATCCAGCATCCGCACATGCGCCTTAAACCCCGATAACAGGACTCAGCCCTCTAGGCAGTGGAAAAACAACTGTCTCCTCTACTCCTTCCAATATCCGCACACTCTTCGCACCATATTCCTTCAAGCGATCGACTACCCCCTGCACCAAAATCTCGGGAGAGGAAGCGCCAGCAGTGACACCGATGCGCTTTTTCCCTCCTAGCCATGCTGGATCGATTTACGCAGCGCTCTTTACCATATAAGCCAGCGCCCATTTTTTTTCCGCAACTTCGCGCAAACGATTGGCATTGGAACTATTCGGGCTACCGATAACGATCACTACATCAACCTGCAGCGCCATGAATTTGACGGCTTCCTGGCGATTCGTAGTGGCGTAGCATATGTCGCCTTTTTTAGGCTCCGCAATCGTGGGGAATTTGCGTTTTAATGTCGCTATCATGTCGGCAGTATCGTCGACTGACAATGTGGTTTGCGTTACATAGGCCAACATGTTGGGCATTTTCACCTGAAGATTCTCGACATCGGCGACTGTCTCAACCAGATAAATGCCCTCGTTGGCCTGTCCCATCGTGCCTTCCACTTCCGGGTGCCCAGCATGACCTATCATAACAATTTCGCGTCCTTCGCTCCGCATCTTGGCGACCTCGCTATGCACCTTGGTGACCAGCGGACAAGTCGCATCGAACACCCGCAAGCCGCGTTCGGCAGCCTCGGCGACCACTACTTTAGGGACTCCGTGCGCAGAAAAAATGACCGTATTACCAGGTGGAACTTCGCTTAATTCTTCGATGAAAATAACGCCTTTATTACGCAAGCCATTGACAACATAAGCGTTATGCACGATTTCGTGACGCACATAAATAGGCGCGCCAAATTGGGCCAAGGCTCTCTTGACAATGTCGATTGCCCGGTCAACCCCAGCACAGAATCCGCGCGGCTGCGCGAGCAGTATTTCGTTATCCATTTTTTCTTAGTATGTCCATTAATCTACCGTTTATTCTTTCTTTAACATTAACGACGCGCACCACAAACAGATAGTTAAAATTAAACCACGGTCAGCCAACACGTGAATCAACGGTAGGGCGCGTCCGCTGCTCGCGCTGCCGCAATTTCTGTTTCATAACGATCCCCGATCGCTAGCAACATTTCCTTGGTGAAGTAGAGATCGCCGCGTTTTTCACCGTGATATTCCAGAATATGCGTTTCGACGATGGCATCGACCGGACAGGCTTCTTCGCAAAAACCGCAGAAAATACATTTGGTCAGGTCGATATCGTAACGTGTCGTGCGACGTGAACCATCATCACACTGTTCCGATTCGATCGTAATGGCCAGCGCCGGACAGACTGCTTCGCATAATTGGCAGGCGATACAGCGCTCTTCACCGTTCGGGTAGCGACGCAATGCATGCAGACCACGAAAGCGCGGGGAGAGTGGCGTTTTTTCTTCGGGAAATTGAATCGTGATCTTTCGCGCAAACAGATAACGTCCAGTCAGAGCTAGCCCCTTGATCAAGTCACGTAGCATCAAACTGGCAAAAAACTCTTTAATGGCGTTCATGTTATTTCCTAACCAACCCTAAGGTGACTTGGTTCTGAGTGGCGAGCAAGCAGACCGACTCATTACCAAAACGATGACGGATACTCGTTGTAATACCTTCTGTATTCAATCCGCACATGGCCAGCAATTGCGTCGCATCACCGTGATCGATAAAGCGATCTGGCAAGCCCAAGTGCAATAGCGCTTTGACACATCCAGCAGCAGCCAGTGCTTCTGCCACCGCAGCACCGGCTCCCCCCATGATCGAACCCTCTTCGACCGTGACCAAGGCATCATGGCTATGTGCCAGATCAAGCAGTAGCGCTATATCGAGTGGCTTGATGAAACGCATATTGGCGACGCTGGCGTTGAGTATTTCGCCAACGCACAGACTTGGCGCCAGCATCGTACCAAAAGCCAAAATCGCAATGCCCTTACCTTGACGCCGTAATTCACCTTGGCCAAACGGCAGCACAGTCAATGCCTTATCGATGGCGACACCCAATCCGCCCCCACGGGGATAGCGCACCGCAGCCGGCCCTGGGTAGTGGTAGGCGGTGCTTAACATCTGCCGACATTCATTTTCGTCAGAAGCTGCCATGAGCACCATGTTGGGGATGCAACGCAAATAGGCGATGTCGTAATTGCCCGCATGGGTAGCCCCATCCGCGCCAACCAGGCCAGCACGATCGAGCGCAAATGTGACATCCAAATTTTGCAACGCGACGTCGTGTATCAGCTGATCGTAGGCACGCTGTAAGAAGGTGGAATAAATGGCCACGACCGGCTTTAGACCTTCGCAGGCGAGACCTGCGGCAAAGGTCACTGCGTGCTGCTCGGCAATGCCGACATCGTAATAGCGCTTGGGAAAGCGCTGTTCAAACTCGATCAGCCCAGAACCACCGGCCATCGCGGGCGTGATGCCTATGAGCTTATCGTCTTGCGCGGCCATATCGCACAACCAGTCGCTAAACACCTGGGTGTAGGTCATCTTGCTGGAAGTCGCTGGCTGAATACCTTCGAGCGGATTGAATTTCCCCGGGCCGTGATAGAGCACCGGATCAGCCTCTGCCAGTTTGTAGCCGTTACCTTTTTTAGTCACGACATGCAGAAATTGCGGGCCTTTCAGATGTTTTATGTTGTGCAGAGTCGGAATCAAGGAGTCCAGATCATGGCCATCGATCGGTCCTATGTAATTAAAACCCAACTCCTCAAACAGCGTCGCAGGTACAACCATGCCTTTGGTGTGCTCTTCAAAGCGCTTGGCCAATTGGAACACCGGCTCCGGTAGTATGGCCTTACCCGTATTCTTGGCCTTGGCGTAAAACTGGCCGGACATCAAGCGCGCCAGATAACGATTCAAGGCCCCGACCGGTGGCGAGATCGACATATCATTGTCGTTGAGAATCACCAATAGATTAATATCCTCATACACGCCGGCGTTGTTCATCGCTTCGAACGCCATTCCGGCAGTCATGGCACCGTCGCCTATCACCGCGATCACGCGACGCTCCATTTCACCTTTGGTCAGCGCTGCCCGTGCCATACCCAGAGCCGCCGAAATTGAGGTCGATGCGTGGGCTGTGCCAAAGGTATCGTAGGCACTTTCATCACGTCGTGGAAATCCGGAAATGCCATTCAACTGACGCAAGGTTTTCATCTGATCACGCCGCCCAGTGAGAATTTTATGCGGGTAAGTTTGATGGCCAATGTCCCAAACCAGGCGATCTTCCGGGGTATTAAAGACATAATGCAGCGCGATGGTCAGTTCGACCGTCCCCAAATTAGACGACAAATGACCGCCTGTTTGGGACACCGAATCGAGGACGAATTGGCGCAGCTCTTCGGCCAGTATTGGTAGTTGCGCATGCGACAGTCGACGCAAATCGACTGGGCTGTTAATGTCATTGAGTAAATTCATACCAGCTTAATTCTCTACTAAACAGGCCCTTGTTTGTTTTGCATATGGTCGGCGACTTTGGCAAATGCGCTCGACAACTCACGGCGCAGATCGGCATTCTCTACCTCTTCACGCAATGCCCAGTTCATGCATAGCAGCCATTGGTCGCGTTCAGACTCGCCGATAGGAAATGGCAGGTGCCGACGACGCAACATCGGATGGCCGTACTCCTGTACATACAGCGCTGGTCCGCCCATCCAGCCACACAAATATTTGAACAGCTTGTCCTCAGAGTCGCGCAAGTTGCCGGGGTGTAGTTGCCGGATGCCATAAGATTCGGGTAGCTCATCCATGAGCTGGTAGAAGCGCGTGACTAGGGCACGCACCTTTTCAACGCCCCCGATGCGGTCGTAATGCGTCGTCATGTTGACAATCAGGCCGAAAAAGAAGAGCCGCAGCCGCAGGTTGACGTCGCGCCAGGATTCTTGATGACGAACTGCGCCCCTTCCAAGTCATCCTTGTAGTCGATTTCTGCGCCGACCAGGTACTGGTAACTCATGGAATCGATCAGCAACTGAACGCCATTTTTAACCATCGTCGTATCATCTTCATTGGCCACTTCGTCAAAAGTGAAGCCGTATTGGAACCCTGAGCAACCGCCGCCCTGCACAAATACGCGTAACTTTAGCTCTGCATTTCCTTCTTCTTCAATTAATTGGGCGACTTTTCTTGCGGCGTTATCACTAAAGATAATCGGTGCTGGCATTTCAGTAATGGCGTTCATTGATGACTCCAGATAAATATTCAAATGAACCGTTAATGGCGCACTTTTTGTCTTGTTCAGTGCAGCTATTAACGGTGGATGTTTTACTGCAACTGCTTTGTTTCATTTACTGCTGATCACTGGCAACGATTCCTGCCTTATATGCCTGCTGATCGGCATGGTATGAACTACGCACCATAGGGCCCGAGGCGGCATTCACAAAGTGCATTTTGTAGGCTTCTTCCTCGTACATTTTGAAGGTGTCCGGGTGCACATAACGCAGCACCGGCATGTGACCGCCGGACGGTTGCAAGTACTGCCCGATGGTCAACATGCTGACAGCGTGCGCACGCAAATCACGCATCACTTGCAAGATTTCGGCATCGGTCTCACCCAGCCCCACCATGAGACCGGACTTGGTCGGTATGGCGGGATGCGCGTGCTTGAAATTTTTTAACAAGTTGAGTGAGTTTTGAAAATCTGCACCGGGGCGGGCTTCTTTGTACAGGCGCGGCACGGTTTCGATATTGTGGTTCAATACGTCCGGCGGCGCGGTGCTGAGGATGCTGAGCGCCAAATCCAGCCGGCCGCCAAAATCAGGCGTAAGGATTTCGATGCGCGTGTTGGGTGAGCGTGACCGTATCTGGCGTATGCATTCAACAAAATGGCCAGCACCGCCGTCAATCAAATCATCGCGGTCCACTGAGGTAATCACGACGTAATGGAGTTTCATCAAGGCGATCGTCTCGGCGAGCCGTTCCGGCTCGGTGCTATCGAGCGGGTTGGGGCGACCGGTGCTAACGTTGCAGAATCGGCAGCGCCGCGTGCATTTGTCGCCCATGATCATGAAGGTCGCGGCACCCTTACTCCAACATTCACCAATGTTAGGGCAAGAGGCTTCTTCACACACGGTCACCAGCTGATTGGTGCGCACGATCTCCTTGATGTCTTTGTAGCGGCCTGAGGCTGACGCCGCCTTGACGCGTATCCAATTTGGTTTTGGCAATCTTTCCGCGGCAAGAGTGTCGTCACGTTTGGTCTTCTGCGAGCCCCTTTGTTGATCGCGCCGAGTATTGGGCGATGCTGTCTGCGCTACCACAGACACGACATTTCTAAAGCGGATGGTTTCGATAGTCATCGTGCTGCTGTCCTCGCCTTTAAGCTTGTAGATGTGTCCATAAATAACATTATCGTCCGTTCGCCAATGCCAGAAACTCCGTGCGCAGCGCCAGATTAGACAGAAGTTCGCCCAGCATGGCTGAGGTGATGGTTTCTTCTCCTTGTGTGCGGATACCCCGGCTTTCCATGCACAGGTGTCGGCAGTGTATGACTACGCCAACCGCTTTTGGCTCCAGATGGCTCATGAAAGCATTGGCAATTTGAACGGTGAGTCGCTCCTGTCCCTGCAATCGCTTGGCAAAGCAATCAACCAAGCGCGTCAGCTTTGATAGACCGACTATTTTTCCGTCTGGAACATAGCCGATCGTGGCGGTACCAAAAAACGGCGCCAGATGGTGCTCACAATGGCTGTAGACCGGAATGCCCCGTATGAGGATCAACTCGTCGTACCCTTCCGCCCCGTCTTCAAACACTTTCAGCAGCTCAGCCGGGTCTTGCGCATAACCAGAAGTCCAGTGTTTCCAGGCTTTTGCAACACGGGACGGTGTTTCTACCAGGCCGGCTCTATCTGGATCCTCGCCTAAGCTGATGAGAAGACGACGCCAATCGTGCTCGGTAAATTGCTGCTCCGGACTCGGTATTTTTTCTGTCGATGTTGCTCGTGTTGTGAACGTGTTATTCATGCGGTTTGTTGACCTTTAGTCGTAAGCGACGTAATGCTTAAATATCAAATACATAAATCTTCACTTTTTTTGTCTGCTTACTGTCAGCCAGACAAGAGGTGCATCAATCCCAGCGGTTATCGCGTACCTGAACCTCGCCATTTTCTATGCGTACCGGGAAGGTGCTGGTCGGTTCGTAAGCGGGAGCAGACAATGCCACGCCGGTACGGATGCAGAAGCGTGCGCCGTGGCGCGGGCAAATGATCTGGTCGCCTTCGACGGTGCCGCCGGTAAGCTGGCCACCATCGTGGGTGCAGACGTCTTCGATGGCGTAATACTGGCCGTCGAGATTAAATACGACGATCTGCGTGTCGTCTACATCGATAACCCGTCGCTCGCCTGGCGCGACTTCTTCGGCCCGCGCTACTGTGACCCATTCACTCATTGCAAGCCTTCATTCATCCAACTCCCCCTGTCAAATTGTGTGTTCGGTACGGCCTTGTGTCATACGAAATTCGCTCCCGCGTAGCGCCGAAACGGATCGGGCTGCGTCGGCGAATTCATATTCGGTGCGCATGAAATTTTCATCCACCGATATAAGACATCTCAATTTTTTTACTTTGTGCAGTCTCTTCCGTACGAATTTCTGAATACCTGTCTTCACGTTGACTCAAGATCAATCCGATGGCAGCGGCAATTTGTGCGTCGCTCTTGTCCGCACGGATGAGTGCGCGCAAATCATGACCGGACTGCGCGAACAGGCAGGTGTACAGCTTGCCATCGGTCGAGAGGCGGGCGCGCGTGCAAGTGGAACAAAAGGCTTGCGTCACGCTGGAGATGACGCCGATTTCGCCGCTACCATCGGCATAGATCCAGCGCTCGGCAACTTCACCGGTGTAGTTGGGTTCGGCTTCGATGAGTGGCATCTCGGCGCCGATCATGCGCACGATCTGAGCCGAGGGAATGACATCGTTCATGCGCCAGCCGTTGGAAGCGCCCACGTCCATGAATTCGATGAAGCGAACGATGTGGCCGCTACCCTTGAAGCGTCGCGCCATCGCAACAACATCCTGATCGTTGCCCCCTTTTTTCACCACCATGTTGATCTTGATGGGCGCAAAACTCGCGTCGTGCGCAGCGTCTATGCCTCTCAGCACATCCTCTACCGGAAAATCGACGTCATTCATGGCGCGGAATACTGCTTCATCGAGCGAATCGAGGGAGACGGTGACACTCTGTAGGCCTGCGGCCTTGAGCGCGCGGGCTTTTTTGGATAATAGCGAGGCGTTGGTGGTGAGGGTCAGATCTAGTGATTTTCCGTCATGCGTCTTGAGGGCGGCCAGCATCTCGATCAACACTTCGAGGTTTTTACGCAGCAGAGGTTCGCCGCCGGTGAGGCGGATTTTTTCGACGCCATGGGCGACGAACAGGCGCGTCATGCGCGTGATTTCCTCAAAGCTCAAGAGTTCGGATTTCGGCAAAAATTGATAGTCCTTGTCGAATACTAACTTTGGCATGCAATAGGTGCAGCGGAAATTGCAGCGGTCAGTTACAGAAATGCGCAGGTCACGCAAGAGCCGACCACGCGTGTCCGCCAGCGTACCACCTAGGCTAAACGCGTGCGCCGGAATGATGGCCACACGGCTGACGGCGCGCTGATCAACTACGGGAATGAGCGTCGTGCTCATAGAGGCTTTGTCGCCTGGAGTGTTTGTTTTTTCATACCGTCTTTGCTTGTGCCAAGCGTTGCAAATGTTCATTAGCAGTGAAATCACCTTGCAGTGCTGCAAGCTGATACCAGTGTGATGCCTGGCTAATGTCCGCCGCAATACCTAAACCGAATTCATACAACTCGCCAAGACCACGCTGCGCCATAGCGAAATGTTGTTGTGCTGCGAGCTGCATCCAAGAAAAGGCGATGGCCTCGTCCTTACGCACGCCACGGCCGCGCAGGTAGCGTATCGCCAGCAAACGTTGTGCGCGGGCTATGCCATAGCTAGCGTCAGTTCGTAATACTTCCGCCGATTCTTCCCACGTCAAAAAAGCTTTCAGCGCATTGAGTTCGTCAGTCATTCTCATGCCTCCTATTAATCTCTTCGCCACGCCTCATACCTTGTCCGATCAGGTGATTCTCGCTCAACTTCTGCGTGAGCTTGTTGGTCACGGACAGGGATTCCTGTGGATCCTGCCCACTCACGTTTAGATATTCAATGTCCCTGTCTCCATGATGCGCTGGTTGGCGGCGTAGACGCGCACGTCCTGCGATATCTTCATTGAACAGAAATGGGGTCCGCACATCGCGCAAAAATGTGCTGACTTGGCACCCTCCGCTGGTAGGGTTTCATCATGGAATTCCCGCGCCGTGTCTGGATCGAGACCGAGATTGAACTGGTCTTCCCAACGGAACTCGAAGCGTGCCTTGGACAAGGCGTTGTCGCGGATTTGAGCGCCGGGGTGTCCCTTGGCAAGGTCGGCCGCATGGGCCGCAATCTTGTAGGTGATGACACCCGTCTTGACATCATCTTTGTTCGGCAGGCCGAGGTGCTCCTTGGGCGTGACGTAGCACAGCATGGCAGTGCCGTACCAGCCGATCATGGCCGCGCCGATGCCAGAAGTGATGTGGTCATAGCCTGGTGCAATATCGGTAGTCAGCGGCCCGAGGGTGTAGAACGGTGCTTCGTGGCACTTGTCCAACTGTAATGCCATGTTTTCTTTAATCATGTGCATCGGCACGTGACCGGGGCCTTCTATCATGACTTGAACGTCGTGCTTCCATGCGATCTGGGTCAGCTCACCCAAGGTTTTTAATTCACTGAACTGCGCTTCGTCATTGGCGTCGAAGATCGAACCGGGACGCAGGCCATCACCCAGACTAAAGCTGACGTCATACGCCTTCATGATCTCGCAGATGTCTTCGAAATGGGTGTACAGGAATGACTCCTGATTATGTGCCATGCACCACTTGGCCATGATCGAGCCGCCGCGCGAAACAATTCCAGTCATGCGATTGGCGCACATCGGCACATACGCGAGCAAGACACCGGCATGGATCGTGAAGTAATCGACGCCCTGTTCGGCTTGCTCGATAAGCGTGTCGCGGTAGATTTCCCAGGTCAGGTCTTCGGCCTTGCCGTTGACTTTCTCTAGCGCCTGGTAAATCGGCACGGTGCCGATCGGCACGGGGGAATTGCGAATAATCCATTCGCGCGTCTCGTGGATATTTTTGCCGGTGGACAGATCCATCACATTGTCAGCACCCCAGCGGATCGCCCAGGTCAGTTTGTCGACTTCCTCGCAGATGCTGGAGGTGGTGGCAGAGTTGCCGATATTGGCATTTATTTTCACCAGGAAATTGCGACCAATAATCATCGGTTCAATTTCTGGATGGTTGATGTTGAGCGGGATGATGGCGCGGCCACGGGCAACTTCTTCGCGCACAAACTCAGGTGTAATTTCGGCCGGAATGCTGGCACCGAATGATTCGCCCGGATGCTGGCGACCCATTAATGCAGCCATTTTTTTGCTTGACTGTCCGGATGATTCTAATTCTTCCAGATACTCCTTGCGCCGCATATTTTCGCGGATGGCGACGTACTCCATCTCTGGTGTGATGATGCCCTGGCGGGCATAGTGCATCTGTGACACATTTTTGCCTGGCAATGCGCGACGCGGCTTGCGCGTGAGGTTAAATCGCATGTCGGCCAGCTTCGGGGCATTCATGCGCTCAATGCCGTAAGCCGAACTCGGGCCGCATAGCTCCTCGGTGTCGCCCCGCTCAATAATCCATGGCGTGCGCGGCGTTTGCAAACCGGAGCTGATGTCAATACTGACATGGGGATCGGTGTACGGTCCGGAGCAATCATAGACAACAATCGAAGGGTTCTTCTCAACATCGTAGGGAGCGGCGGTATCTGACTGGCTGATTTCGCGCATCGCCACCTGGATATCAGGGCGCGATCCTTCGATATAGATTTTGCGCGAATTGGGCAGTGGCAGGATTGCACGTTCATCCACCGTAGCGGTGGTGGACAGGAATTTCGGTGTTGCGTTCATTGGGTTCCTAGGTGAACTACATTACATTTTGATTCGGCATATTCTGTGAGGGTGATGGCTGATGCAGAGATCATCTCGATACGACACCGGCGGCAGCGTCCTTCATCGCCGCAGGCTTACCCGGGGCGAAGTTGATGCAAAGCTCGTCAACCTCATTCAACAGCAGCGGCACATTCACGAACCCGCACGCATACGGTACCTGCCCCTCCCTGCAGCAGCCATCACCCTCCAGATACTTACACGATGCACAGGTGCCAAAGGGAGGCATACCCTTCTCCAACGTCACCTGACCAAGCATGCGCTGCAAGGTATGCGCGAAGTCGCCACGCACTCCGGCTGGCAGTGCATCCACCGCACGAACCATGACTTCAAAACAGTCGTTTGCAAGAACGGCCGTGGCTTTATCGGTAAGATCGAGCCGGGCGCTGCGCCCGTCGATCTCAGAGCGTAGCCGCGTCAGATAACCTTGTGTTTCGAGGTTTTTGATCGTCTGCGACGCTGTGCCCCGGGTCGTGCCATGAAACGTAGCGAAAGCGGAAGGCGTCCGCGAGAAGCGGTTGGCTCGCGCGAAGTATCTGAGCACCGTCCACTGTGCCGCCGTCAAGCCCTTCGCAAACCCTTCGCCGAATCCTATGCGCCCCAAGTGCAAGAACAGCTCTGCAATGCCACGACTATCCATTTTAGCTCCTTGATCATGCTGATATAGTAGCGTTTAAAAACCATAGTTACAAGAATTTAATTTCGTATAGCTACTAATAATCGGTAAGTACCACCTCTGCGTGGAAACGGTTGCCGGCCAAGGTTGCCGTGACGAATTCAGCGCGGATCACGAAGTCGCCGAAGCGTTCGCCCTCGTTCCGCTGTTTCGCGTACTGCACGATTAGCGGATCGCCTCGATCTGCGCTCGCGCCTCGGCCGTGATGTTGGCGAGGATCGCCTTCGCCCCATGTCGCCGCATAGACAATGAGGTTCTTCGTCTTGGCGAGAAGACCCATGTCGGCGTCCGCCATGTCGATGACGCGTGCATCGAGGCCATGCTTCTGTGCGGCCTTCTTCGCCTTGATGGCGAGGCTTTCGGCGTTGCCACTTTCGGTGGCGTAGAGGACCGTCAGAGATGCCCGCGGCCTAGCCGTAGTCGCCGGCACCGCCTCAGCGCCCTGTGCCGCCTCGAAGCCCGCGAAAAAACCAGCGAGCCAGCTCCGCTGCAGCGACGTCGTTCGCGACACGACCTTGTTCAAAACGCTAATCTCCTCCGTAGAGAACGGAGCGTTTTTTGGGATCAACGGTATGGCGCTCATAAATGCTTTCTACAATTCATTGTTTCGTGTTTCTGCAGGACCGTGTCAATGCCGGAGTAAAGATGTACCAAATGGCGCGTTAAAAGTGCCGAGTCCAAGTTTAGCAGCCCACATCTTCTCCATTTGCGCTTGCATCACTGTCGCAAAGCCACTTTGAATCTCGTCGAGCTGTCGCAGAGTGTCCTGATGCGAGGACAGCGATGTCATTGATGATAGTAACGGCCGCAACGCCGTACAAAACATGTGGAAGTTGCGTCCCGCTGCCACGGCTTGGTTCAGGAACGCGAAGTGATGTCCGCCACCCGTCCATGGCTGGTAGTGCGGGTTGAACACATCGCAGAATCCGAATGGACCGTAGTCGAGTGTGAAGCCACCGGCCGCGCAGTTGTCGCTGTTGAAGTTGCCCTGGCAGTAGCCGACGCGGATCCAGTTCGCCACAAGCGACGTCAGGCGGCTGCGTAACTCGCGCGCGAGCAACACCACTTTTTCGGCAGTGCTTAGTTTCTTGTCGATGACGTTACCGTACTCACGATCGATCAAGTGCAACACAATCTGCTCGAGCTCCTCCATCGCTTTCGGGTGTTCCTTCTTGCGCGCACGGCGACCGAAGAGCTCGAGTTGACCGACCCGAATGAACGACGGTGCGACCCGCGTCGAAATAGCGACTGCCTCCGATATAAGCATGTCGGGATCCTGCGAGCGCGAGCCCTCCGAATACCACGGCCGCTTGACCTTCTCCGTTTTTGAAACGTACAAACTCAGAGACCGTGACGTTGGCACACCGAGCGCATGCATGTGCTCCTGCGCTAAGAACTCCCGGACACTTGAGCGCAGGACGGCGTGACCATCCGCGCCGCGGCAGTATGGCGTCCGGCCGCCACCTTTTAGCTGCATTTCCCAGCGTCGACTGTTGATGACGGCCTCAAGCACGGAAACTGCGCGACCGTCGCCGTATCCGTTGCCGGTTTGGAACGGGCACTGTTGGGTGTATTCGGTGCCGAAGATGGACAATGCGTACACACACGCCCAACCCACCTTGCGCATCGGCTTCGGAACGTGCGAGATGTCGCCGGAGAACATGCGGACGAAGTCGCCCGACTGTGCCATGCGGTCGGCGAAGCCAAGTTCGCGAAAAAAGTTTTTGCTGTGAGCGACGTACTCGGGGTCTTTGATTGGCGTGGGATTGATGGGGACATAATGGCCCGTAAAAACTTGTCGCGGCGCGTGGTCGGCTCCGTCTGCTTTCGCGTCAGGATCGCAGTTGAGCGCGTCCATAAGCGAGTAGTTTGCCAACTTTGCAAGATCGTCGAGCGTCGCGATGGTTGGGGAGATTTCGTGGAATAGTCGATTTTGCATGTATTGGCCTGATTTTTGCCCTGATATTTATCTTGGTATCTACCCAGCCCGCGAGTAGAACGGCTGCTTACCTGCGGCGTGATCTGTCACATCGACGATTTCCAGGATTTCTGGGGCGACTCTTCTTACCATCACTTCCAAGCCCTGCCTCAGGGTTACTTGAGAAGACCCGCAGCCTTGGCAGCCGCCGCTCATGCTGATGAAAAGCTTGCCTTGGCGGACCTCCACCAGCGAAATTTTTCCGCCGTGGTTCGCTACAGAGCGATTGACTTCCTTGGCCAGCAGTTGCTGGACAAGTACGCCAAGTTCGACATCGGATCGTCCTTGCGGGCTGGTGCAAGCCGCCATCTCCAGGATCGATGGCACGCCGCTGAGCAACTGCATCCGGATCGCCGTTGCGATGGCCGTTTTCAGTTCTGCCCACGAGGTGCCCGCTTGCTTGACGATGGTCGCCACATTTTCTGCGATGAGCACATTGGCCACACCAGAAAGCGCGAACAGTCGCTCGACTAGCGGCGACCCGGCAGATCGTTCCTGGCTACCGAAAAAAAAAGGGCCGCCGGGATGTAAGCTGCGGCTCACGGTGAACTTGCAGGTGTCAGGGTCGGCCAGAGAAGTCTGCGCGCGGATACTGACTGGCTGCTCTACCAGCATGCTGCCTGTGTTAGACACTTTCGACGTCCTTCGCCGCAGCGCCCAAGGCGCGCAGGTCATTGAAGGCATGTATTCCCGTGTTATGACCATCGCTCCAATGGAAGCCGAGCGCATAGTTGCCGATGCTCTGTATCTGTTGCGGACTGACATCAGAGCGCACCGTTTTTGGGTCGAGCAAGGGGCGTCCGCTCATCTCCTCGACGCACAGGGCGCAACGACACGACAGACGCAACTCACGCACATCAAGCTCGTCGCGATGGCCATCCTCCCAGAGGATGGATAAGGTACGCGGATCGCGGCGCGCAAATCCGATGGGAATGTTGTGCGCACCGTCAGGCCGCGCCGTGCCCTCCATCCAGGCTGGCGCGCCCTCGTTGCTATCCCACTTCCAGACAAAGGGTTTCAACGCCACGACCGTCGTGTGCAGCTTTGCCACCAGCGTTGCTGCGATGGCGGCATACACCAAGGAGCTGTCCGACTTCGGCTGATCCACTACGATAGGTCTACCCTCATCACCGCAAGTGACAACATCGGCATCAAGCGGTAAGGCACCCAGAAACGGGATGCCGAGCTCCTGGCTCATCTGCTCGCCGCCGCCGTGACGGAAGATATCCGTGCTCTCGCCGCAGTGCGGGCAGGTGAAGCTGCGCATGTTTTCGACGATACCGAGAATTGGCACCTGCACTTTCTCGAACATGCGCAAGCCGCGCCGCGCGATCTTGAGGCTCACGGCCTGAGGTGTCGTGACGATCACCACGCCCGACAGCGGCATGCTCTGCGCCAGCGTCAACTGGGTGTCGCCAGTGCCTGGCGGGAGATCGAGTATCAGGTAGTCCAATCTTCCCCATTGCACACCGCCGACGAACATCTTCAGATATTTTCCCACCATTGGTCCGCGCAAAACGGCCGGTTTATCGTCTCCGGTGAGCATGCCCATCGATACCGCCTTCAGGCCGTGCCGTTCTGCCGGGATCATCATGTTCTCCGCGGTCATCGCTGGTAGCTCACCGGTCGG
This sequence comes from Glaciimonas sp. Gout2, assembly GCF_035018905.1. Lineage (NCBI taxonomy): Bacteria > Pseudomonadati > Pseudomonadota > Betaproteobacteria > Burkholderiales > Oxalobacteraceae > Glaciimonas > Glaciimonas sp. Gout2. Next base: position 138,939 of record NZ_JASJXA010000008.1, read on the forward strand.
GATACCGAGCATGCCGGGGATGCTAGGGCCAAGGATGTCGGCATCAACTATGCCGACCCGCGCGCCTAGTTGTTGCAGTGCGAGTGCCAGATTGACGCTGACAGTGGATTTTCCGACGCCACCCTTACCACTGCCGACGGCGATGATATGCCGTATCCCTGGCAGTTTTTCAGCATCAACCCCCGCTTGGGATGCGGCGACTGGCGCCTGCTGTGGGCGGTAAGACTGTTCAGTGCTTTGCATGGCGCAAGTTCCTTGTGTTTTTAGTTTAGGGTTAAATTACGCTAAGTCAGGCAACCGGCAAGTTGAGCATGCCTCAATACATCGACAACGCGCTGTCAACGTGTTGTGACCATGCATGGACGCCACCTGGCAGGCTTATCATCTCTGTAAAACCATTCCGTTCTAAAAATAACGCCACCTGCATGGTGCGGGCGCCGTGGTGGCAGATGCAGAATATAGGCTGCTGTCTGTCCAGCTCAGACAGTCTGTCGAAAATGGTATTCATCGGCATTGGTACGGCGCCGTCAATATGACCTGCTTGAAATTCCCACTCTTCACGGACATCAAGTAAGACGGGCTGCAAACGCAGATCATCTGCAAGCCATGCGGCCAATTCAAAGGCGTTTAAAGTCTTCATTTTTTCTTCTCTACACCGCTATCAGTTCGATATTCGGCTCTATCGTCCGCACCAGATTCTCGATGCCTTTGAGCGTCCCCGCGATTGAGCTCGGGCAGGTGCCACAAGCACCTTGATAGTGAATGCTGAGATAATTGCCCGCCAAACCAACTATGTGCAGATCACCGCCATCGCCTTGTAAAGAAGGGCGGATCTGTTCATCAATCAGCTCGGTGATGTGTTCAAGACGGGCCTGATCCTCGTCACTGAGGTCGGCGATGGCAGTGCGCGCTTGCGCAAGCGTGGCAGCCGATTGCGCAGCAGCTGCCGGTGCGGCGCGCAGTGGCACGGCAATTAAGCGCACTAACTCGGGCCAGTCGGCCTCGCCATCTTGCGTTACGGTGAGCCAGCGATCCACGTAAAACACATTGCTTACGTGTTCAATCTCGAACAGTGTCGAGGCGAGTACATCGTCCCGGGCTTGTCCGGCGTTTTCGTAGGAGTGGCTAATACCCCAGGTGAGTGGCTCGTGGAGCGTAAATTTCACCGCATTCGGGTTGGGCGTGTCTTCAATTTCAGCAATTTTTGGCATGGCAATTTCCTTAAACTGATTCGACTGCCGCTTGCAGCAATTTTTGCAGTTCGCCTTGATCAAACATCTCGCGCATGATGTCGGAACCGCCGACAAACTCGCCCTTGATATACAGCTGCGGTATGGTCGGCCAATTAGCGTAGGTCTTGATGCCATCGCGGATTGCCTGGTCGCCCAACACATCCACCGTGAACAGCGTGGGTCCACCGCAAGCTGCGAGCATCTTGATTGCCGCACCGGAGAAGCCGCACTGCGGGAAGTTGGGCGACCCCTTCATGTATAGGACGACTGGGTGAGTAGTTACTTGTTGCTTAATTCTTTTTTGCGTGTCTATCATGATTCTTTTCCTCGGCAATTTAATTGCCATCTTTGAGCCAAGTCTCAGGCGTAAAAGTTCGTATTGACAGTGCATGAATTTCTGAACGCATGCGCTCGCCTAGTGCCAAATATACTAATTGATGTTGCTGCACCATGTTCTTGCCGTTGAATTGCGGGCTAACGATCACCGCCTCGAAGTGCTGACCGTCATCGCCCTTCACTTCGACGTAATCACTAGGCAATCCATCTATGATGTAGCTTCTTAAATCACTTGCTGTCAGCATCGTCTACTCTCAATGTAAAGTTACCCGGAACACCTACAAGGACCACAGGAACGATGCAATCGTCAAAACTTCTGTGTGTTCCTATCGGGAAAATTATTTTCATGGCTCAGGCAGCGCCGATTGCCGCGTGCATAGGGTCATGTTCCGCCTCGGTCGTCGTGTTCTCAATGGCGTTGAATGCTGCCTGCAGTGTGTGCCACGGCAGAATCGCGCATTTGACGCGCGTCGGCAGCTCGGCTATCCCGGCAAACACCGTCAGCCGACCGATGTGGTGAGCGCCGTTCAGATCGAGCTTGCCGGTCGCCATGTCGAGAAATTCGTGGATCAATACTTCTGCCTCACCCCGGGTTTTTCCCTTGACAGCGACCGTCATCATCGATGCCGAGGCCTTGCAGATTGCGCACGCGGCGCCTTGAAACGCGATGCCGTCGACACATTCACCACACAGATTCAGTGCTACGTCGATGTGGTCGCCACACAGCGGATTGTGGCCTGCCGCATGGTGACTGGCATGCGCGAGCATGCCGTAATTGCGCGGCTTCTTGTTATGGTCGAGGATAACCTCTTGATATAAAGCTCTAGGATCGGCCATTATGCAAACACTTTCTGCACGGTGCGGATACCGGCGATCAGGGCATCGACTTCTGCCATGCTGTTGTAAAACGCAAACGAGGCGCGCGAGGTGGCCGGCAATTTGAAGCGCTGCATTACTGGCTGCGCGCAATGATGCCCGGTGCGCACAGCGACGCCTTCTTGATTGAGTAAGGTCCCGATGTCGTGCGGGTGCACACCGTCAACTGCAAACGACAACACTGCGGCCTTGTGCAGAGCGGTGCCGATAATGCGCACTCCCGGTATCCGAACCATCTGCTCGCTGGCGTAATTGAGCAGAGCAAGTTCATGCTGGCCAATGGTGTCCATGCCGATGTCCGACAAATAATCCACTGCGGCACCAAGCCCGATGGCGGCCGCGATCGGTGGCGTCCCAGCTTCAAATTTGTGCGGGATCGTATTGTAGGTGGTTTTCTCAAACGTCACCGACATGATCATGTCGCCGCCGCCCTTGAACGGAGCCATCTGCTCTAACCATGCAGCCTTGCCATAGAGAATGCCGATGCCAGTCGGACCGCATAGTTTGTGACCTGAAAATGCATAAAAGTCACAGTCCAGATCCTGTACGTCGACCGGCATGTGCGGCACGGCCTGTGCACCATCGACCAGCACCGGCACCCCGTGTGCATGGGCAAAGGCGATCATCTGCTTGATCGGATTGATCGTGCCCAGCGCGTTCGAGACGTGCATGACGCCGACAAATTTAGTGCGCGCATTAAATAGCTGCTCGTACTCGTCTATCAGTAGCTCGCCGGCGTCATTGATCGGCACTACACGAATCCTTGCGCCTTTTTCTTCTGCCAGCATTTGCCACGGCACGATGTTGGAATGGTGCTCGAGCGTGGTCAGGATGATTTCATCACCTGGCCCGATGAACTTGCGGCCGTAGCCGTGCATCACCAGATTGATGGCATCGGTGGTGCCGCTGGTGAAGATCACTTCGCGTTCTTCCCGCGCGTGAATGAAATGTTGCAGCTTGCGCCGCGCCTCTTCAAATTCGTTAGTCGCGATCTCCGAAAGAGTATGCACCGCACGATTGATATTAGCGTGTTGTGTGCTTTGATAACGCACCATGCGATCAATCACCTGCTGCGGCATCTGGCTAGATGCCGCATTGTCGAGATACACCAAAGGTTTGCCGTTCACTTGCAGCTTGAGGATGGGAAAATCGGCACGTATCCGCTCGACGTCGAAGCTGGCGTCGGTTGCTGCTTCAAGCGCTATTTTTTGGACTATTTGGAGGCTACTCATGGCGAGCCCGTCGTTTGTTCGAGCACGGTCTGCTCGAGTTGAAGTTTGAGTGAGGCAACCGGAATACGGTCGATGATCTCGGCGCCGAACGCATACGTCAGTAGATTGCGCGCCGCCGCCTCGGTCAAGCCGCGGCTCTGTAGATAAAACACCTCTTCGCTGTCGAGCTGCCCTATGGTTGCACCGTGCGTGCATTTAACATCGGAAGCAAAAATTTCTAGCTGCGGCTTGGTATCGATGTGCGCCTTGGTAGTCAATAGCAAGTTACGGTTGGACTGTTTTGCATCGGTACCCTGTGCACCTTTGTGCACCATGACTTTACCGTTGAAGACGGCATGCGCGCTGCCGCCGACGATGCACTTGTGCTGCTGACGGCTGGTACCGTGTGGATGGGCATGATCCATACAGGTATGCGTATCAGCCAGCTGCCTGCCTGAGATTAGCGTCAGACCGTCAAGTGCGCAGGTGGCGCCATCGGCCGTTTGCAGCACGTTCAGGTTATAGCGCGAAATGCGCGCACCCAGCGCGACACTCACCGACTGATAATTGCTGGCGCGCCCAAGCGACACCGCGCAGCTCGCAATATGAAACGCTTGACTACCTTCGCGCTGCACCCGGATGTGATTCACATGCGCACTCTCTTCGAGCACGATTTCGGTCACCGCGTTGGTGAAGTGGGGCTCTTCTTGCCAGCGCGGTTGGTACAACACCACGTAATCCTCGATCACGGTCACGGCACTGCCAGCCTCAGCCAGTACCAGGCAACGCGGCGTACTGACCACCTCTTTTTGGGTCGCAATAAACAGTACATGCACAGGCGCTGCCAGCGCTATGTCACGCGGCAAGATGAGTACGGCAGCATCATGCAAAAATGCGGTATTTTGTGCAGTAAATACCTCGTTATTAAATGCGGCGTGGCGGCCAAGATGGGCTTCTAGCGCCGCTTTGTGGGTAGCCATTGCTGCCGTCAGGCTGGACACCATCACACCACTATCTAAGCCGTCACCTTCATTGGCACTGGACAAATGCGGCGCATAAAGTCCATCCACAAAGACCAGCCTGGTAGTTGCTTCTTCAATGTGAAAATGAGCAACATCAGCTGCGTCGATTGCACTTGCACTGAGTGCTGGTGCAAACGACATCTTGCTCAGCAGGGAAATATCGGTAAAGCGCCAATCCTCGTCACGGGTAGTGGGCTGCTTGAGTACGCCGAAGCGCTCAACCGCCTGCGCGCGCAATGCCTTGAGCCACGCCGATTGGCTCGCCTCCATTTGCAGTTGCGGCTGCCCTGCCATCAGGCTGGTAAAATAATGTCCGGCAAGCGCCGGCACCAATGGGGTCGTTTCGCTCATGCGGGCACACTCGCAGCAACCTTGTGCTCGGCGCTGACCCATTCGTAACCGCGCGTCTCCAGTTCCATTGCCAGCGCCTTGCCGCCAGTCTTGATAATGCGCCCGGCTTCCATCACGTGCACGTAGTCTGGCACGATATAGTTCAGCAGACGCTGATAGTGGGTCACCATCACCATCGCATTGTCTTGTTTAGCGAGCTGATTCACACCTTGGGCGACGACCCTGAGCGCATCGATGTCGAGACCAGAATCGGTCTCATCAAGAATGGCCAGACGGGGAGCCAGCAGCGCCATCTGCAATATTTCGTTACGTTTTTTCTCGCCGCCGGAGAAGCCTTCATTGACACTACGGTCGAGAAAATCGGGGTTCATTTCCAGCAGCTTCATCTTTTCGCGCACGAAATCATCAAATTCAAGTGGGTCGAGTTCTTCCTTGCCACGCTGTTTTTGAACCGTGTTGTACGTCAAGCGCAGGAACTGGCTGTTGCCGACGCCGGGCACCTCGATCGGATACTGGAAAGCCAGAAAAAATCCGGCGCGCGCACGTTCTTCAGGTTTCAACGCCAACAGGTTTTGGCCTTCGAGCAGCACGCTGCCGCTGGTCACTTCATAGGCTGGGTGACCGGCAAGCACCTTGGCAAAAGTGCTCTTGCCAGAACCATTGAGGCCCATGATCGCGTGGATTTCACCGCTCCTGACGGTGAAGTCAAGGTCCTTCAGAATTTCAACGCCATTGACGCTCGCGCACAGTCCGCGTACCTCAAGCAATACCTTGCTGTCTGGGTAAATCATCCGACACTCCCTTCGAGTTTAAAACTGAGGAGATTGGTCGCCTCGACCGCAAACTCCAATGGTAATTGTTGAAATACGTCTTTACAGAAGCCATTGATGATCATCGATACCGCAGCCTCGGCATCGACACCACGCTGGGCAAAGTAAAACATTTGGTCTTCGCCTATCTTCGAGGTTGACGCCTCGTGCTCAACCTGGGCACTGTTATTGAGTACCTGGATATACGGGAAGGTGTTGGCACCGCACTCTTCACCAATCAGCATCGAATCGCATTGGGAATAATTGCGCGCACCGCTGGCGCTGGCAGCAATTTTGACTAGCCCGCGGTAACTGTTGTTCGACTTGCCTGCGGAAATTCCTTTGCTCACTATCGTGCTGCGTGTATTTTTGCCTATGTGGATCATCTTGGTGCCGGTGTCGGCTTGCTGATAATTATTGGTCACCGCCACCGAATAAAACTCACCGATCGAGTTATCCCCCAACAAAACCACCGATGGATATTTCCAGGTAATCGCCGCACCGGTCTCAACCTGGGTCCACGAGATACGCGAGTGAACACCTTTGGCCAGGCCGCGCTTGGTTACAAAGTTGTAAATGCCACCGACGCCATTTTCGTCGCCCGCGTACCAGTTCTGCACGGTGGAATATTTGATGTCGGCATTGTCGAGGGCGACCAATTCAACTACCGCCGCATGCAGTTGATTAGTGCTGAACGCCGGTGCGGTGCAACCTTCCAGATAGGACACTGAGGCACCTTCCTCGGCGATGATCAAGGTGCGCTCGAATTGCCCTGACTCTTCGGTGTTGATGCGGAAGTAGGTCGACAAATCCATGGGACACTTGACGCCCTTGGGAATAAAGCAAAACGAGCCGTCGGTAAATACTGCCGAGTTAAGCGCAGCGTAAAAATTATCGGTATTCGGTACTACGCTGCCGAGATACTTTTGTACCAACTCGGGATGCTCCAGTACCGCTTCCGACATTGAGCAGAAAATGACACCGACTTCAGCCAGCTTGTGCTTGTAGGTGGTAGCTACCGAGACACTATCAAAAATCACATCGACCGCCACGCCCGCCAGCGCCATGCGCTCGTGCAGCGGTACACCCAGCTTTTCGAAGGTGCGCAACAATTCAGGATCAACCTCATCAATACTGGCTAACTTAGCTTTCAGCTTGGGCGCGGCGTAGTAGCTGATGGCCTGATAATCGATGGCAGGATGATGGCAATTTTGCCACTCCGGCTCTGTCATCTTGAGCCATGCCTGGTACGACTTGAGGCGAAAGTCGAGCAGCCATTCGGGTTCTTTTTTCTTGCTCGAAATCATACGAATAATGTCTTCATTGAGGCCCTTAGGCGCGACCTCTGATTCGATGTTGGTCACGAACCCGTGCTTGTAGGGTTGGTTGACTAGATTTTGCAGTGCCACACTCATACTATTTACCTCAATGTTTTCCACGCAATGAGCATTCATTGCGAACCGGATTTATTTTTTCAGGTTGAAGCTTTCACCACAGCCGCACTCGCTTTCGGCGTTGGGATTGTCGAACTTGAACGTCTCATTGAATCCTTCCTTGACGAAATCAACGTGTGAGCCGTCGAGAAATGGCAGGCTGACAGCATCGACCACCAGCGCTGCGTCATGCGACTCGAACACCTGGTCTCCAGCACGCACTTCGTCGGCGTAGTCGAATGTGTATGCAAAGCCGGAACAGCCGACCTTTTTTATACCCACTCGCAAGCCCACCCCGCTGCCGTTTTTCGCCACCTGCGCCAGGATTTTTTTTGCTGCTTTTTCCGTCAAAGTGATTGTCATAACTATTTGCCTTTCAAATTGGGCTTATATCGCCAAGTATTTAAGCCGAGATGTCCATTAGTTCCTTGCGTCGTCATTGGTTACGTCTACTTATTACGGCGCGGCAGAGCATGACGGCTGGAGGTGGTGTCATCGACACCCTGGTCGCCTTCTCGTCGAACTTTAAGATACTTTGCAAAGTATATTATATGCTTATGTCATTTGACTAGTAAATACTTTATAATCTAAATAATTTCTGGGCAAAAGCTGGGAAAATTATCAATAATTCAATTTTAAATGAATGGAAAGATAGGTGACTATGCAAGCTGCCAACGTGAGCGCGTCAGAGCCCGGTTCCGGTCGCGATCGCATCCTATTCCTGCTTAAGAGGGACGGACCTCAGTCGACCTCTGCGCTAGCACAACAGTTGACCGTGACGGCTATGGCCGTCCGCCAGCACCTTTCCGTCTTGAACGCAGAGGGGTTGGTCGATTTCAGCGACGAGCAGCGCAAACTGGGGCGACCTGCACGTATTTGGCAGCTGACAGCCGTGGCCCATGAACGATTCCCGGATCACCACGCCCAGCTCGCGGTTGACATGCTGCAGGTGGTTCAGAGCGTCTTCGGCGAAGAAGGCCTGGAACGAGTCACCGACGAATGGACGCGCCAACAAGTGGTCGCCTATCGCGCACGGATGCCCAGCCCAGACCTGCCACTAGCCCAGCGCGTGGCCGCACTGGTCAGGATCCGCCGTGAGGAAGGCTTTATGGCCGAGTGCGGCCCCGCCCAGACTGGCGTGATCGAACTCGTCGAGAATCACTGCGCGATCGCCAAAGCAGCGCACCTTTGTACCAAGCTCTGCGGCGGCGAACTGACGGTGTTCCGTGCGGTTCTCGGCGTCGGTGTCACGGTTGAGCGCGTCGAGCACTTCCTCGCTGGCGATCGCCGCTGTACTTACCGCATCCTGGAGGAGCCTGGCGTGCCCTTGCCGAACTCCGGCCAGTAGTTGTAGTGACTCGCGTTTGAAACCCCAATGACTTGCAATCGTCAGCCTCTTGGGGTTGACGGGTCAATACATATAAGTTGCCAATGTTGGCAGGTAGGACAAATTCCGGCGGTTTGGGCTTGCTATCTCTAAGAGAGTATATTAATTGGCAGACTATGAGTGTTACCGGTCTTGCATTTTTTGCATTTTTCGGGAGAAACTATGAACGACTCTTACTCCACCCGCGACACTCTCAGCGTTAACGGCACCGACTACGCCATCTTCAGCTTGGCGAAACTGGGCCAGCGCTTCGACTTGGCCCGTCTGCCGTTTTCGATGAAAATCTTGTTGGAAAACCTGCTGCGCGGCGAAGACGGCGTGTCGGTCACCAAAGCCTCGATCGAGGCAGTCGCTCAGTGGCAAGCAACGGAAGAACCCAGAACAGAAATCGCCTTCATGCCGGCGCGCGTCGTGCTACAGGACTTCACTGGAGTGCCCTGCATCGTCGATTTTGCGGCGATGCGCGACGCAGTGGTCAAGCTAGGTGGTTCGGCCGCCAACATCAACCCCTTGATCCCGTCCGAGCTGGTGATTGACCATTCGGTACAGGTCGATTCCTTCGGTAAGTCCGACTCCCGCGAGATTAACGGTCAGATGGAATTTGCCCGCAACGGCGAACGTTACAGCTTCTTGCGCTGGGGCCAGAAAGCCTTCAACAATTTTAAGGTTGTGCCGCCCAACACCGGCATTGTGCATCAGGTGAACCTCGAGCATCTGGCGCGCGTAGTGATGGAGGGCACTATTGACGGCGTGAAGTACGCGTTCCCCGATACGGTGTTTGGCACCGATTCACACACCACAATGGTCAATGGGCTGGGTGTGCTCGGCTGGGGCGTTGGCGGCATCGAAGCCGAGGCCGCGATGCTGGGGCAGCCGAGTTCGATGCTGATTCCGCAAGTGGTCGGTTTCAAGCTTACCGGCAAGCTGCCCGAAGGCACAACCGCGACTGATCTCGTGCTGACTGTTACACAAATGCTGCGTGCATTTGGCGTGGTCAACAAATTCGTTGAGTTCTATGGAGACGGCCTGAACTACTTGCCACTGGCTGACCGAGCGACCATCGCCAACATGGCACCGGAATACGGCGCCACTTGCGGGATCTTCCCTATCGATAACGAATCCTTGAGTTATCTGCGCCTGTCCGGCCGCAGTGAAGAACATATCGGCCTCGTCGAGGCCTACGCTAAGGCCCAAGGCCTGTGGCACAGCGACCAGGAAGCCGATTACAGTGCAACCTTGCATCTGGACATGGGTACGGTGTTACCATCGCTCGCCGGTCCGAAACGACCGCAGGACCGCGTGCAGTTATCGGACATGAAGAACAATTTCACGACCAACCTCGTGGGCTTCACCGCCAACCGCAAGCCGGACAAACAATCCACTCAACGCTTCGAAGACGAGGGCGGCGACACCGCCGTCGAGCATGACACCTCAGTCCACGCTTCGAGTCCAGTATTGATGAACGGGCACGATACTGAGCTGAAAGACGGTGCAGTGGTTATCGCCGCGATCACATCGTGTACCAATACGTCCAATCCTGCGGTGATGCTGGCAGCTGGACTAGTCGCTCGCAATGCTCTGGCTAAGGGTTTAAAGGCTGCGCCATGGGTCAAGACTTCCATGGCTCCAGGTTCATTAGTGGTGACTGATTACTTGACCAAGGCAGGCCTACTCGCTGACCTGGAACAACTCGGCTTCTTCATCGTCGGCTACGGTTGCACGACTTGCATCGGTAATTCCGGCCCCTTGCCCGACGATGTGTCCCGTCGCATCGCTGACAAAGACCTGATCGTGGCTGCGGTCTTGTCCGGCAACCGCAACTTTGAAGGCCGTGTACATCCGGAAGTGAAAATGAATTATCTGGCGTCGCCACCGCTGGTCGTGGCCTATGCACTGGCCGGCACGGTAAACATCGACCTGACTCGTGACCCGCTAGGTACTGGCGGCGACGGCAAACCGGTCTATCTGCATGATATCTGGCCGTCGAACAAGGAAGTCGGTGACTTGATCGCGCGCAGCGTCAGCCCGGACATGTTCACGCGCAATTATGCCGATGTTTTCGCCGGTGACAGCCGCTGGAACCAGATCTCCTCGCCCGATGGAGAAGCATTCGCATGGGACGAGGCTTCGACTTATATCAAGAACCCACCCTACTTCGAAGGCATGCAGATGAGCGTTGGCAGCATCGACGATATTCACGCTGCGCGGATGCTTGGCCTGTTCGGCGACTCGATCACCACGGATCATATTTCCCCCGCCGGCAACATCAAGGCCAACTCGCCGGCCGGTCGCTTCCTGCAATCGCGAGGGGTGCAGCCCGCGGACTTTAACTCCTATGGTTCGCGTCGCGGCAATGACGACGTGATGGTGCGCGGAACCTTCGCCAACATCCGCATTAAGAATCTGATGCTCGGCGGTGAGGAAGGCGGTAACACTATCCACTATCCGTCGAAAGAAAAACTAGCGATTTACGATGCGGCGATGAAATATAAGACCGACCAGGTGCCGTTGGTGGTTATCGCTGGCAAGGAATACGGCACAGGCTCATCGCGCGACTGGGCGGCAAAGGGCACCTTGCTGCTAGGCGTCAAGGCAGTGATCGCCGAGAGCTTCGAACGCATCCATCGCTCCAATCTGGTCGGTATGGGGGTGCTGCCGCTGCAATTCATGGCCGGTCAGAATGGCGCATCCCTGGGCTTGACGGGCGATGAGTCGTTCGACATTGCCGGTCTGCGAGATGGTGCTGGCCGAATCGCCGACGTTGTCGCCACCAGCAGTGATGGTCGCCCGGTTTCCTTCAAAGCGCAGGTGTTGTTGATCACGCCAAAGGAAGTAGAGTACTTCCGCCACGGCGGCATCCTGCATTATGTGCTGCGCCAGCTGGCGTCCAGAAAGACTGCGTGATCGGCTTTACAGCAAGGAGAAAGATGTCCTTGCCGTGGACCGGATGACTGCGATTGACTTTCGTCGCTATGTGTTCGGTTAGGTCACACGAGCGCAGGGCGTCCCACGTGCGATAGGTATCAGGGGTCGTCGTGGCGAAATTGCCGCCCAGGACGACGGACACTTTTATCTTAAGTTCGAGCATTGCAGCGACCGTATTGACCACGCTTTAACACATATCCTAGCGTACTATTTTTTCCGTTCACCCTGTTATGAGGTGAACTGTCAATCCCGGACACACGTCTCAAGCAGATTTTTTCTGCCGGTTAAAATTATCAGCAAAAGCAGCTGGGGATAAATACCCCAATCGTGAATGCCTTCGTTGACGGTTATAAAAGATTTCGATGTACTCACCAATAGATGCCTCAGCTTCGGCACGGGTGGCATATCGCCGATGATGTACCAGCTCATTTTTTAAGCTGCCCCAACAACTTTCCATTGGTGCATTGTCATAACAGTTTCCTTTGCGTGACATGGACGCTTGCATGTCAAATTGCTCTAACAACAGGCGATAAGCATGGGCGCAATATTGGCTGCCACGATCAGAGTGATGGATCAGTCCAGCGGATGGTCGTTGAAGTGCTACTGCACGCCATAGAGCACGGCTGGTTAGCGTTTGCGTCATCCGATCACCCATCGCATAACCGACGATTTCACAGGTAAAGACATCCTTAATACCAGCCAAATATAACCAGCCCTCTTGAGTCGGAATATAGGTGATATTAGTGACCCATACTTGATTCGGTTGAGTCAGATTAAACGTTTGATTCAGTAAATTGTCAGCCACTGGAAAGCTATGATTGGAATTGGTCGTCACTTTAAATTGCCGCTTTTGCTTGCAAACAATGCCTAACTGACGACGCAATCTCGTGAGCCGATCCCGCCCAACCGTAAATCCATCATTTGCCAATTCAGGCTGCAAACGTCTTACGCTATACGTTTCACGGGTACGTCGATGCGCTACTTTGATTGCTATTTTTAACCGTTCATCTTCGCAACTGCGCTCGCTCGGAACACGTGTCAGCCAATCGTAAAAACCACTGCGTGATACGACCAATACTTTACACAGTAGCTTCACAGGATAGTGGAGTTGCAATGTTTTCACGTGCGCGTACCGGGTAGCGACTCCCGTGCAAAGTACGCCGTTGCTTTTTTTAATATATCGCGTTCCTGGCGCGTTTCATGCAGTTCACGCCGCATTTTAGCTAGCTCTTCTTCCAGCTCCGCCACACTTCGAGATCCAGCCACTGTCATCATTTTGCCAGACTTATTACCCATGGTAAGAACTACCCATTTGTTCAAATTACTTTGCGACATCCCTAGTCGCATGGCCGCCTCTCTTCCTGACAGACCTTGTTCTAATAGGGGTATGGGGAGTAACGGAACAGAAACTACGGTTAAGCGTTACAGTTATAATGCTTCTTCCCAACTATAGATTTTTTATATATTGTAGATTTTTATTATCTTTTCGACCAGAATTAACGGTGTGCCCTCACATCAAACCAGAGATAGTTGCGAATGAACCCGCGTTCAGCCGTGTTGGTGGCAATGCGTAGAAACACGTCTCTACACAAGCGAGGCACCATGCCTCACCTGTGTGAATGCCTTTTTTTCAATAATTAGAACAAATGACGGATTCCGACTTGAACACCTGTTTCACTTTGCCCGGCGCCCGGCGTCAGAAAAGATCCATTCGTGATGCTGGCACCCGCCATCTTTAACTGCGCGGTATTGGAATTATTCAATCGCGACGCAACGGAATAAAGTCGCGTCCGTTTAGACAGATCGTAATTCACGATCAGGCTGACCTGTCTGGCATTATTCCCAAAAGAAGAGCTATCCTTGATCAAGCCATAGCCAGCAGCAATCGTCGTTACAGGGTTGACGCGATAATCTGCGGAAACGCTATAAGTGTTATGATAGTTACCAGGCGTGTTACCTACCGGACCGACGGTCGGATCGTATTTTCCCGCAGGATTGCTGAGCGCGTTGCCGGTCGTCGCCGAAATCACCTCATTCGCACGGAAATAGCCAAGATAGATTTTTCCGTGGCCATAGTCCACATTCCCGCCGGCCATGAATTCCTGAACGCGATTGGTGTTGGTAGCATTTGCCGCGATCAGATAAGCCAACGCAAAGAAAACAGGCCCCTGCTGCGTCTGTCCCGCCGCCTGATAGACCGCATTGCCCGCAATATTGCCAGCTTTTTCGCCCAGCGAGTAATGCAATTCAATTTGTGAATTATAAATTTTCGGCGAAGTATAGCTAATGTCGTTATCGACGCGCGCCAGCCAATTGGAAAAGTTGTTGTAAGCAGACCCATAGGTTGCTGCCCCGAATGCATCCATATTGCCGCTATAAGCAAACATTGGTGTGTTCTGGCGCCCGGCGCGCACTTCGCCGAAATTCCCTGAAATGCCTACCCAAGCCTGGCGATCGAACAAGCGAAAGGAATTTTGTTGTTGGCCTGTCCCTGGATCAAATCCATTTTCGAGATCGAACGTGGTCTTGTAGCCGCCGCCGAGATCCTCGTTACCACGGATGCCCCAGCGACTTGTCATTTCACCGTTGTTACCGAGTACCGTCAGTGAAGTGTGCTTACCTCCGACCGTTGACGATTGATAGCCACTGAACATATCGAGTACGCCGTAAAGGGTTACCGAAGACTGTGCGAATGCTGCTGAACTAGCGACCATTCCCAGCGATGCGGCCATTAATGTAATGTTGATATTCTTTTTCATAAATTTTCCTCTTTTTTTGTATATTTTTTGACGCATTTCATTCAGAAGACGCTTGTATTCTTCTTTAGAGTGGGTGCGACAGGTTGATTCGATATTCTTTTTGGCGTGTAGACAATGCCATCATTTATCCTGAATGCGCGAAAAGCGGTCGGCGCGCACCTCGCGCTTTAGTCACTCAAGGATGCGTCCATAAATCACCAAAAAGACGGCGGTGCAATCGCTCACCACGCGACAAGCAGCCTCTACTTATCGCGAAATGGGTAATGATCGTTACAGCGCCGCTCGTGAAGTATTTACGAAGGTAGTGCTAGCGTATTTATTGAATAGCCAATCGGCGCTTGACAGTCAATGCCAAGGGCACCGTAAAGAAGAAGTGCGACATGAATCCCCCGATGATCACGACAGGATCATAGTAATTAGGGTGGTTGTCGGAGGCGATCATGATCGCCACATGCATGATGATCCAGGCAAACATGGCGTAAAAAAGCGCTACTAGCGTTACTTCATACCCGCGTCGGCGAAAATACGGCCAAATGGCGGCAAATAAGACACCCCAGGCACTTGAGAAAATAAAGTGGATGGCGATACCGATGATGTAAGCCCATAGGCCGATCGACTCTTGCACCTCTTTTCCGAACACCAAGCCCGTTGCGTTTCTAGGAATTCCAGCCAGTGGCAATAAATGCTGCGCTCCTACCCAAACAAGGGCTTCGTAGATCCAGATAACTACTCCGCCGGTCAAACCAGCGATCACTCCGGCGCGTATGATTGCTTTCCAACTCGGCATTTCTGAAGCGTATGATGTCGAAACACCGTTGCCTTCAACGCCGCTTATATGTATGTTGCTAGCCATGTCTAATCTCCTCTTTTTTATTAAAAAATACTGCCTTACAAACATCACGTTTCACCACATCCTTCAATTGCACGCATACCGCGTACACTTTCGAATTTTCGCCAGCGGACATTTGTGAAACAATGCCGCTGTCATTGATAATCGTCACTAGTCAGCGGTCGCATTAAGTACCGGGTGCGGTGCTGTCAATTCTCCTGTCATCTCTTCTTTACCTGCAAAAAGTAGTCGTTCCGCATACTCCTGCCATGACGCATTCTTTGGGACTTTGTCGAACAAGCCGTCACTTGCCAGCGTAGCGACCCAGTCAAGTTTTTCTGCGATGCCGACGGCCATCAGTGGCGCAAATCCGGCCTCGCGCACTGTGGCGGCAGATTCCCGCATTTCTTCAGCCCGCCGCTTGCCATGCTGTACAACACGACTAAAGAAATAAGTGCCTTGGGCCGACCAGTCAATTTGCGGGAAGGTTTCAGCCAGCGTCGGCAGCACCTTGTCGGCCACCCCGTAGTACAGCGCGGTGCTGTAGCTTTCGATGACCAGCGTTTCCATACCTTTGATCATGATGCTGCGGCACATTTTGATTGCGGAAGCCACACCGATGTCGACGGCAACTATCGTGGCATCCATACCCCAGGCGCGCAGCGCAGGTGCCAGCTCGCCGGCTCTTGCACCACCAAGAAGCATTGGCACTTTAATGCCATGCGGCGGTACCGAGCTCATCACCCCGGCTTCCACATAATGGCCTCCTGCCTCTTCAATGGCCTGCGCCGCCTGACGTTTAGTACCGGGCGAAGCCGAGTTCAGGTCTAGGAATAGGGTACCCGGCCGAATATGTCGGGCTGCTTCCTGTGCCACCGCCAGCGTATTAGAAGCGGTCACCGCCGAAATAATCAGTGTTGCCGCGTCGCATAAGGCTCCCAAATTGGGGGCAATATCGATGCCAGCGCGAGCGGCAGTCTTTAAAAGCTCCAGCTCCGTACCAGAATTCTCAAGCTTTCGGTCGTAGGTTGTGACGGACGTAATCCCACGCTGTCCCTTGAGCCCGGCAGCAAATATCCTACCGACCTCGCCATACCCGATTATTCCAATGTAGTTATTTGTCATGGTGCAGGTCATATCAGTCGATGTAACGCAGCCCTGCCTTGGCCAGTAAATCGCGCATTTGATACATGTCCAGGCCCAGGACGCCGCTGGCAAGCGTTTCCCTTTTTTCGGCTTCATTGGCTTCGCGCGCCGCCGCCGCCGCCGCAGTCGCGGCCGCGAATTGGGCTGGTACCACAACGATGCCGTCGTCGTCGGCGATCACCACATCACCCGGATTGACCAGCGCGCCGCCGCAGACCACGGGTATGTTGACCGAACCCAAGGTCGCCTTGATGGTGCCCTTGGCGCTGATCGCCTTTGAAAATACCGGGAACTGCATCGCGGTCAGATCCTTGATATCGCGTACGCCAGCGTCGATGACCAGACCCTTGGCGCCGCGAGCACGAAAGGAAGTCGCCAGCAGGTCGCCGAAATAGCCATCGGTACACTCCGCCGTAACGGCTGCTACCACGACATCTCCCGGTTCAATCTGCTCGGCGGCGACATGCATCATCCAGTTGTCGCCAGGTTGTAGCAACACTGTTACCGCTGTGCCGCACATGGTTGCACCGACATAGATAGGACGGAGGTACGGTCGCATCAGGCCAACCCGCCCCATGGCTTCATGAATGGTGGCGGAGCCGAAAGCTGAGAGAGCTTCGACGTCGGCCTTACTTGCACGTTGGATATTGCATTTGACGATACCGAGATTATTCAGTGACATGATGTGTATCCTCTTGTTTTGTTTTAGCCTTCAGAGCAGCGTCCAGACGCGGGAATACACGGCGGGCATTGCCTTCGTAAATCTTGTAGCGGTCTTCAGCGCTTAGCTGGACTGACGCTTCGATATAACGCTTGGTATCGTCGAAATAGTTACCGGTCTCGGGATCGATTCCCCGTACCGCGCCGATCATTTCGGAGGCGAACAAAACGTTGTCAACCGGGATAACTTTGGTCAGTAAATCGATCCCCGGCTGGTGATAGACACAAGTGTCAAAGAAGATGTTGTTGAGCAGATGCTCTTTCAGTAGCGGCTTCTTCATTTCTTGCGCCAACCCGCGGAAACGGCCCCAGTGATAAGGCACGGCGCCGCCACCGTGCGGAATCACGAACTTCAACGTGGGGAAGTCATGGAACAGGTCGCTGGACAAGAACTGCATAAAAGCCGTGGTGTCGGCATTCAGGTAATGCGCGCCGGTGGTGTGAAAGCACGCGTTGCAACTGGTGCTGACATGGACCATTGCCGGAATTTGATATTCAGCCATCTTTTCATAAAGGGGATACCAGTGGCGATCCGACAGTGGTGGCGATGTCCAGTGGCCACCGGAAGGGTCGGGATTCAGATTGATGCCGACAAAGCCGTATTCGGTCATGCATTTTTCAAGCTCGGGAATGCAACTGCTCGGATCCATACCGGGTGACTGCGGCAACATCGCCGCGCCGATAAAGTTATCCGGGAACAGTTGCGATACCCGGTAACACAGCTCATTGCAGATCGCAGCCCAGGTGGCGCTGGTGTTGAAGTCGCCAATATGGTGCGCCATGAAACTTGCGCGCGGCGAGAAAATCGTCATATCCAGGCCACGCTGCTTCATTAGACGCAACTGGTTAGTTTCAATCGATTCGCGCAGTTCGTCATCGCTGATCCGTAACTCCGAAGGTTTCGGTCCCAGCTTCGGCGTCGCAAGGTTGGCGATCTGGCGATTGCGCCAATCCTCCAGCGCTTTAGGGGCGGTAGTGTAATGGCCGTGGCAATCAATGATTAACGGATGTTGCATATTATTTTCCTTTCCAGGCTGATGCGGGAATCATGACTTCGCCGCGCATGATCAGACGAGCGGTGCGAAGCAGGGCAGCGCGGGTAACGCTTTGTGGATGAGCAGGATCCAGTCCGAGTTCGACGCTAAATTCACCGGTCGGATGCTCGACCGATATGATTTTGGTGATGCCATCCGGAACGACAGCCAAGCCTTGGGCGACCGATCCTTCCAGTACGCAAGCGGTGGCCACGGTCACTGCGGCTAGTACGCCGATGGCGTCGTGACAGACGTGAGGAATAAAACAGCGGGTAGCAATATTACCTGCGGCTTGTGGTAGGGCAAGCAGGCACATCTTTGGATAATTTTTTTTACTGACGTCGCCCAGTCCCATCATCGGGCCTGCCTGTAGCCGTAAGGCTTCTAGTTTTCCCTGCAGTTCGGTGTCGGCGTCTAGCTGTGCCACGGTCTCGTTACCACTGCGGTTGAGATCTGCAGCCCGTACCAGCACCATCGGCATGCCATTGTCTATCAGTGTCGCGTCGATGGTGAAAGGCGCAACGTTACTACCTTGCACGGCGATGGTGTCCAGTACGCGTCCCGTTGGCAGCAACGCAGGGCATACTGAACCGGCTGTATCGAGGAAGTTAATAGTGACGGGTGCGGATGTACCGGGTACGCCGTCGATTCTGGCATCGCCGCCATATTGCATCCGACCGTTTGGTGTTTGTACTGTGATGTCGCATTGCATGCCGGTGTTCAGGGTCAACACTCTGACGGTCGTGGTGTCGCCTTGGGCAACGATGATGCCGCGCTCTAGCGCGAAGGGGACAACGGCGGCCAGCATATTGCCGCAGTTAGGCGTGGTATCGACCGTGTTGTTGTCGGGCTGCAATTGCGCAAACAGGAATTCGAGGTCAACGCCAGGCTTGCTGCTGAGGCCTACGATGCCAGCCTTGCTGGTCAGCGGATGAGCCCCTCCCAGTCCATCAATCTGGCGGCGGTCCGGCGAACCCATGACGGCCAGCAATATGCTGTCGCGCAAGGCCCGATCCTCCGGCAAGTCGGCGTTGAGGAAGAATGGTCCGCGTGAGGTGCCACCACGCATCAGCATGCAAGGCACCGGAAGCAGATCAGATTCAGTGTTAAATGTGGTGGTCATGGTAAAAAGGTCATCTGACTTGAATGTGTCTAGTATCTGCAGGTAAGCGCATGTCTTGGTTGCCTTATACCGCGATAAGCGTTCTAATTTGCTTATCAAGTTGTATCAGTGCGCGCGTCTTCAGCTATCCTCCTACCCCATGCCTATCCTGAACCTTCACCATCTTCATGTATTTAGTACCGTTGCTGCCACGGGAGGGATACGTCGCTCTGCGGACCTGTTGTATCGCGCGTCTTCTGCGGTGGGGAGATCGGTGGCGGCGCTGGAAAAACACCTTGAAATTCAGCTGTTTGAGCGCAAAGGAAACGGTATGCTATTGACGGCGGCCGGAGAAACCGTGCGCTTGCGGACCCACATTATCGAGGCGGAGTTGCGCGATGTTCGCGATGACGCGGTGCGGTTTGCTGCGCGCGAAGGCGGCTTTGTTGGGAGCATGGAAGCACTGTTTAATGAGCGCCGCCTGCAGAGCGCGGTCCTGCTGGCTGACGTGCATCACATGCCAAGCGTGGCACGTGTGATGGGCATGTCGCAGTCGGCGATTAGCCAAGCGATAACAAAACTGGAGGACGCTCTTGGGCAGACGCTGTTCCGTCGTACCGCGCAAGGGATGATGCCTACTGACGCTGGAACACGCTGGATTTTACGATTCAATCGCGCGCTGGTGGAACTGGATCATATCGTCTCCGACATTGCTGCGCTCAAAGGCGTGCTCGAAGGCGTCATCACGGTGGGGGCGCTTCCGCTTGCGCGCACGTTGGTGCTACCCACTGCGATCACATCCATATTGAAAAAGTATCCGCAACTGCGGGTGCGTTCGTTGGAAAGTACTTACGAGGAACTCACCGCAGGACTGTTAAGCGGTCGGATCGATTTCATTATCGGCGCGCTACGAACCCCAACCGAGAACGGGCTGCAGGCGTCGACTTTGCTTCAGGACCAGACCGCGGTGATCGCCCGAGCCGACCATCCGTTGGCATCAAAGCCCGTGCTAAGCTTTGATGATTTGCAACAGTACGCCTGGGTGTTATCCCGTGCCGGGACGCCGCTACGCGTGTCGTTGGAACAATTTTTTCAAGACCACGGTAGAAAACCGCCACAACCCGCAGCAGAAACAGGAGACCTTGCCCTCCTTCGCGGACTGCTTGTGTCAAGCGATATGATCACTGTGCTGTCTGCTCATCAGCTGCATTATGAAATTACCACTGGGCAGTTGACGGTATTGCGGTTTCCAATGGATGGTCTCAACCGGCAAATTGGCGTGACAACGCGTGCCGGCGCTTACTTGTCTCCCGGTGCAACTGCGCTGTTGGCAGAACTTCAATCCGTGGCCGAAACTTGGCAATAGCGCATCTTTTATCGGTCTTACCTCGATAAGTTCGCCACTGCACAGAAAGTCATAATTTCGCAGCGTGAGACTAGATACGTCTGTATTTAGTCCACGACCTGAGTGTGCCACCTACCTCCAATAAGTAAATTGCAACGCTCTCGAAGCTCAGAGCAATGCGACATACAGGCACTCTGCGTAGACTTCAATTATCAAGTGACGACATCTGCGTGCCAGCAGTAACAGCGTCTTGGTGGCCCGCTACTGCGGTAATTAGCCCCATAAATTACAAAAACAATAATTGAATTTCTCTCAGGAGACGAAATGACACCTTCTCAAACGCTCGATGTTCGGGCTTATATTAATGACCGGAAAATGACCAGTTACCAATGGTTATTGCTTGGGCTTTGCTTTCTCATCGTGGCGACTGATGGTATGGATGTCGCCATCATGGGTTTTCTCGCGCCGGGCATCACCAATGAGTGGGGTATTAGCCGTGCGGTCTTTGGTCTTGTGATGAGCGCCGCCCCACTCGGTCTGGCTGTCGGCGCATTGCTTGTCGGCCCTCTCTCGGACCGATTCGGTCGCAAAAAATTATTAATGACCGCCGTGGCGTTGTTCAGCATATTCAGTATCCTGAGCGCCTACAGTACAGGCGTGACATCGTTGTCTGTTCTGCGCTTTCTGACCGGACTTGGGTTAGGTGCGGCCATGCCGAGCACTACCACGCTGTTATCGGAGTATCTGCCCGAGCGGTCACGCAGCACGTTGTTGGCGTTGATGTTCACCGGGTTTAATCTCGGTTCGGCTCTGGTCGGGTTCGGTGCCGCGGCGTTGTTGCCGCATTACGGATGGCGCACGGTGTTGATGGTCGGCGGTGCGATTCCACTGGCCTGTCTGCCATTTTATTTGTGGCTCATACCTGAATCAGCACGCTTTTTGGTAGTACGAAACTTTTCCAGTGACAAGATCGCGCGTACCCTGCGGAAAGTTTGCGGTGGCAGCTTTTCCAGCGGTACGCGCTTCGTTCTCAATGAACCACCGGTACAAAAAGGCATGTCTGTAAAAGCATTACTGTCGCCGTCCTATCGCAAGATGACGATCGCGCTATGGGTTACCTATTTCATGGGATTGCTGGTCATCTATCTTCTCAGCGGCTGGTTGCCGACGCTTATTAAAGATGCTGGCCTGCCAATCGAGCGTGCCGCAAATCTCACCGCGCTGTTCCAGCTCGGTGGCACCGTTGGTGCTTTGGTCGTAGGTTACTACATGGATAAATTGACGCCGAACCGTGTTATTGCAACGGCATATATTGGCGGAGCGATATTCATTGTGTTGCTGGCTTCGGGCAGCGTCGTCTCAAGCTTGTTCGGCGTATATGTACTGCTTGCGGGCTTCTGTATGAGCGGTGCGCAGACCGGCATGAATGCTTTCGCACCGGCATGCTATCCGACTGCAGTGAGAGCGACGGGCGTGAGCTGGATGTTGGGCATCGGCCGCTTTGGCAGCATCTCCGGCTCGTTTGCCGGTGGTCTAATGCTATCGATGGGATGGGGATTCAGCGCGGTCATCGCTATTCTTGCAGTGCCCGCGATGATCGCAGCATTTTCAATTGTTTTCACCAAGTTTGCCCCCCGCACCGCGAGCGCATAAGGCATGCCGGATGAACGTTAAGCAGGTACGCCCCGCTATCCGTTTGTCCGGCAATTCCATTGGAACTGGCGCAATATGACTATCGCATTTTTCCTTTCTACACATTAAGTCTGTGCCTACGCGCGGATCAGGAGCTCATTATGGCCACCATCATCGGCGCGATAGCGTCATCCCACACTCCCACGATTGGCTTTGCGCTGGATACCGGCAAGCAACAGGACCCAGCTTGGGCTCCCATCTTCAAGGCTTACGAACCGGTCAGGCAATGGCTTTCGGAAAAAAAACCAGATGTGATTCTGATGATCTACAACGATCACGTCACCTCTTTCTTCTTCGATCATTATTCTGCGTTCGCACTCGGCATCGGTGATTCCTGGCGGGTTGCAGATGAAGGCGGCGGTGCGCGTGCATTGCCGCCAGTCGACGGCCATCCCGCACTGTCGCGGCATATCGGTGCGTCGCTCATGGCCGACGAGTTCGATATGTCTTTTTTCCAGGATAAAGGGCTGGACCACGGCTGCTTTTCTCCGCTCTCTATTCTGTGGCCAAACACACCAAGCTGGCCCGGTGCCATCGTGCCACTGCAGGTGGGCGTGCTGCAATTCCCGGTGCCATCCGCACGCCGTTGTTACAAGCTGGGTCATGCGTTGCGACGTGCAATTGAAAGCTATCCCGACGATATAAAGGTCGTACTGGTTGCCACCGGTGGACTATCCCACCAAGTACATGGTGAGCGCGCCGGATTTAACAATACCCCGTGGGACCACGAATTTCTGAACCTGATTGAAAACGACCCTGAATCCCTCACCAACATGACCCATGCCGATTTTGCGCGGCTAGGCGGATTTGAAAGCGCCGAGGTCATCATGTGGCTCATCATGCGCGGCGCTATGTCAAGTCACATCAAGTGCCTGCATAAAGACTACTACCTGCCGTCCATGACCGGCATCGCCGTTGCGCTGTATGAGAACGACGCTACCGCGTCAGAGGCTGTCACTGCGCGCGCCCGTGAAGAACATCTGAAGCACATGAATCACCAATTAGCGGGTATCGAAAACTTGCCCGGGACCTATCCTTACACGCTTGAGACCAGCGTGCGGACCTACCGCATAAACAAGTATCTCCATCAACTGGTAGAGCCAGATTTTCGGGTACGTTTTCTTGGCGATGCCGAAAGCACCTTTGAGGAAGCGGGGTTGACCGAGGTAGAGAGGAAGATGATTTCTGAGCGCGACTGGCGGGCCATGATTCACTACGGCGTTATTTTCTTTTTGTTAGAAAAGCTAGGAGCAGTCGTCGGAGTGTCCAACCTGCATATTTATGCCGCCATGCGCGGCGAATCATTGGATACATTTCGCCAGACGCGCAATGCGCCAGGTGCACTGTATTCGGTGGCAGGAAAGGTAGATAAGGATTTAGCATGGAATAGCGAAATCAGGAAATGAATCGTCATAAAGTTGACTTGATATGTGATCGATAATTTGATTTTGTCGAGCAATCAACCTTATGAAACAGATTTTGGGTGGACTATAAGACTCACACCTAATTAGCCCTTTTATAGCAATTTCTGGCCGTCCGGCCGGAGTTCTCCCTGAGGAGAAACGTGCCGATACAACGTCTGCCGGGTAATTCCCATTTCGTCGCAAAGATCGCCTACGGTTGTCTCAGGCTGCCCCATGGCAGCCATTGCCAGACGCAGCTTGGCAGGTGTCATTTTGAATGGTCTCCCACCTTTTCGGCCCCGGGCGCGTGCCGAAGCCAGTCCGGCAATGGTACGTTCGGAAATGAGTTCTCGTTCGAACTCAGCCAACGCGGCGAAGATACCAAAGACCAGTTTGCCAGCGGCGGTCGTGGTATCTATTGCTACACCATCTCCGGATAACACCTTGAGTCCCACACCTCGACCGGTTAGATCATGCACCGTGTTGATGAGATGACGTAAATTCCGGCCGAGCCGATCCAGTTTCCACACCACCAAGGTATCGCCTTCGCGCAATGCTTTGAGGCACGCGGTGAGGCTGGGGCGATCTTCTCGTTTGCCAGAAGCTTGGTCTTCATAAAGATGTTTTGGATCGACGCCAGCAGCCACCATAGCATCGTGCTGCAAGTTGGTGTTCTGGGAGCCGTCCGCCTTTGATACGCGCATGTAGCCAACTAGCATATTTTTACCTGTCACTCACTTGTCACTTATACGGTCGATTATGTGACATTGTCCCGCAGTATTACTTCTTCAACAAAATTTGTCACTTAACCCGTTATTTATTGTATGACATACAAAGGGCTATAATCGATAAAAATGTGACACCAATTCGACCCATTCGACCCACGTTCTTATGATCATTTATTGTGCCTGTTAATTTTCTTACTCCTAGTCAGATTCGGAGCCATGGCCGTTACGATGGTCCGCCTACCGTAGACGAACTCTCACGCTATTTTCATCTGGACGACACCGATCATGCGTTAATCAATACGCGTCGGGAAAAACACACCAGGCTTGGATTTGCACTTCAACTCGCCACCGTCCGGTTTCTCGGTACCTTTCTCGATGATCCGGCGGACGTCCCCAACGAAGTTATCAGGATACTGAGCCAGCAACTGGCGATTGACGATGGCGATTACCTTTCAAAATACCGCAATAGTCGGCAACGCTGGGAACACGCGGCTGAAATACGCAGGCATTACGGTTACCGGGAATTTGCCGAGTATCCGGTTGGTTTCCGTCTGGGGCGATGGCTCTATGCCTTGTGCTGGACCGGAACCGATCGGCCGAGCGTGCTGTTCGAGCACGCCACTACTTGGCTATTGACCGGCAAGGTTCTACTGCCAGGCGCGACCGTGCTGGAACGTTTTATCGCGCGATTACGGCAGCGCGTGGAAACGCGGCTCTGGCGCATGTTGGCGCACGGACTGAGTCTCGAACAGCGTATGCGGTTAGATGACTTACTCACGGTTCCGGCAGGCAACCGCAATTCGACGCTTGACCGACTGCGTACCGGTCCGGTTATGGTCAGTGCCTCGGCGCTGGTGCGCGCTCTTTTGCGCATCGAGGCCATTCGTGCGTTAGAAATTAGGTTGCCGGGGACGGCAAAAATTCCGCCGAGTCGCATTGCCGCGTTGGCCCGCTTCGCCAACACATCGAAAGTCACGGTGGTGTCTAGACTGCCTGAGGCACGCCGCATGGCAACGCTGGTGGCTTTCGTTTATACGCTGGAAGCCACAGCGCAGGACGATGCGTTGGAAGTCATGGAAATATTGCTGCATCAGTTGTTCAGCGGCGCGATGAAAGTTGATCAAAAAGCGCGCCTGCGAAGTCTGAAAGATCTGGATGCGGCAGCGACGGTGTTGGCGCAGGCTTGTGCATTTCTGCTCGACGTCGAATTGCCCGATAAAAAGTTGCGCGCAACGGTGTTCGAGAAAATTCAACAGGAACGACTCGCTGAAGCTATGCAAAAGGTGAGCCCCTTAGTTCGGCCGCCACAAGACGTTTTTTATCGGGAACTACACGCCCGTTATCTTAGGGTGCGGCGGTTTTTGCCTTCGCTACTACAACATATACATTTTGGTGCCGGACCCGCCGGCCGCACTGTGCTGGAAGCCATCAAATATCTGCATGTGCATGAAATCGATCATAAACGGAAGATCGATCCTCCGATGGCGATCGTGACGAAAGCATGGTTACCGCATGTGATCCCGGGAGAGGGCCGACTGGATCAACGAGCGTATATGTTTTGTGCGCTTGATCAGTTGCGTTCTGCATTGCGGCGACGCGATGTATTTGCTGAGCCAAGTTGGCGCTACGCCGATCCGCGCAAAGGATTATTGTCAGACGCCGACTGGACGGCGACGCGACCGGTTATTTGCCGCACGCTCGGATTTTCTTCGGACGTCACACCGGTGCTGGCGGGCTTGGCGACAGAACTGGATCAAACGTATCGCGCTGTGGCGGCACGCCTGCCGGAAAATCCGGCTGTGCGCATTGTGTGCAATAACGAGCAACATGATCTCGTTCTGAGTCCGCTTGACAAGATCGAAGAGCCATCCTACTTGCTGGCATTGCGAGCAGAAGTGGCGGCGCGTCTGCCGCGTGTCGATGTGGCGGAAATTCTGCTTGAGATTGCCGCCCGTACCGATTTTGCGGAGGCGTTCACGCATGTGAGCGAACGCGAGGCGCGGGCGGCCGACTTGGTCACCAGTGTCTGCGCCGTATTACTGGCCGAATCGTGCAACACCGGATTTGAGCCTTTGGTGCGGCAAGATGTCGCGGCCCTGCGACGTGATCGACTGTCTTGGGTCAATCAAAATTACATTCGCGATGAAACGCTGATTGCCGTGAACATGCGTCTGGTGTCGGCGCAAAACAAGATCGGATTGGCGCATGCCTGCGGCGGAGGCGAAGTCGCTTCTGCTGATGGCATGCGTTTCGTAGTTCCGGTGCGCACCGTGCACGCCGGACCAAATCCCAAGTATTTTGGTATAGGCCGCGGCGTTACCTGGTACAATATGCTGTCCAGCCAATTTACTGGCTTGAATGCCATCACGGTACCCGGTACATTGCGCGATAGCCTGGTCTTACTAGCCGTCGTGCTGGAACAGCAAACCGAGCTGCAGCCGACCCACATCATGACCGACACGGGCGCTTATACGGACATCATCTTCGGTCTGTTTAGATTGCTGGGATATCGCTTCAGTCCTCGCCTTGCCAATGTCGGTGGCACGCGGTTTTGGCGCATCGACCCCGATGCCGATTACGGCCCGCTCGACAAGATTGCGAAACAACGGGTCAACATGGCACTGGTCGCTGAGCAATGGGACGATATTTTGCGCTTAATCGGTTCGCTGAAGTTAGGACGGATACCGGCTACAGGGATCATGCGCACGCTGCAGGTCGGCGACCGGCCTACGCGACTGGCCAAAGCCCTGGCAGAATTCGGACGTATTGAGAAATCGTTACACACACTGACCTTCATCGATGATGAAACCAAACGCCGTAATATTCTGATTCAGCTAAACCGTGGCGAAAGCCGCCACGCTCTTGCGCGGGCCATATTCCACAGAAAACGTGGCGAGTTGCATCAGCGTTATCGAGAAGGCCAGGAAGACCAACTGGGTGCTTTGGGGCTGGTCGCCAATGTCATAGTATTGTGGAATACCATTTATATGGAAGCGATTTTGAACAAACTACGCTGTGAAGGTTACGTGGTGATAGACGAAGATGTGGCGCGATTGTCACCCTTGATTCATGAGCATATCAACATGATGGGACGCTATTCTTTCGCGGTTCCAGAATCTGTGCTTCGCGGAGAATTGCGACCGCTTAGGTCGCCGGGCGATACGGATAGGGAGTCTATTCCGTAACCTTTTATATGAAAATTTTGTGGCTATCTAGTGTTTATATGACTTTTAGACTTAATCGCAGTTTCTGTTCCGTTGCTCCCCACACCCCTAATACCATTTTTACCGCTTCAGCTTTGTACTCGTCGCTGTATCTCTTTTGCGTTTTCATCCACACTCCTTTGAAC
>NZ_JASJXA010000009.1:0-164461 GCF_035018905.1 Glaciimonas sp. Gout2
TTTAACCGCGTAACAACATCGCAGGCGCAGCGGTCACGATCGGCCAGAATGAGCGGTCACGTTGACCAGAATACGCAGGCAACAATATCGAATCGCACCACGAGACGGCTGGCCGCAGCCCAGATAAAAATAAAGAGAAAATAGAATTCAACTTCGGGCGTAATGCTCCAGAAAACAGCTATGTTTCCGGAAAAAAGAATATGGCGAATAATATTTCTGTTTGTAATATCGTAAATAAAATGTGGATCAAGTTTCGTACTGATGATGTAAGCGATAAAAATAATAAACAAATAAGCAGGCGCGATTCTTGAAAATCTGGAGATTGCATACTCGATCACATCTGACGTCGAGAAATTTTTTTCTATGTAAAGATAAGCCATCAAAAAACCGCTGAGCGAAAAGAAAATCGTTACGCCGATTTCGCCGGAAAAATTTGTTCTCAGAGGAAGCGAAAACCAACTTACGAAATGCGTATACATCACCATTAACGCTGCTATTCCACGTAATCCGGTAATTTCATTTATTTTCGTTTTTGTCATGGCTGTATTAGACTCAATGTTATTCAAAACTATTTTTGATTAAAAAAAAGATAAGGCGTTTTAACGTGACATCATATTTTTTAAAGACATCTGCATATTTATTGGCGATATCTCGCCAGATCACGTCAGCGTCGACGACATGCTGTAATACCTGAGGGCAAAGGGGAGCCGGTATTGCCGTGAAATGGAAGTCTCAGAACACCGATACCATTCACCACCGCGTCAGGTGCGAGGAATTCCGCAGAGTTTCTAAACAATCGGTTAAGCGTCATAACCTTCAGAGGTTGGTCATGGTGTTCCCGCTGCTGTCGGGCGATATTTTGTACCACGTCTTCCATGCCGCCAAAGGAAGGAGAACGTTGACGCACAATGAGCACGGCTTTAATAGGCATAGTGAAAGTCCTTTATGTTCGGGAGAAGGCTGCAGCGCATCCGGATGTCGCTGGTAATGTCATTTTTTGACGCGCTGCCAGGCAACCGACAAGGAACCAGAGAACGCCAGCGGTCTTCAAAGCGAATAACGACGTTCCGCTGATACTTAAGATCAGCGACATGTATAGGGTGATAGAGGCCCGAAAACGATCGCCTCTTTCGTCCTCCATGTTTACCAACCAGAACGCGATCCATAAAAAGAGACATAGCACCACACCAAGCCTTGTCAGCAGAGACGGATAGCCCATATCGCCGAAATAGATGTCAAATCCAACTCCACCAAATATCATTCCTAAGTCCAGACTCAGCAGCATCTTGCCACTAACGAACAGTCGCCCGATCACGCTATCGCTATACCGACCGTCAAAAAATAGGGCAATGCTCAACAGCATTCCTACGATAAGTAATGGCAAAGCAATCATTCAGATATTTTTTTTACTGAAAGGGATGCAGCGCATCAACACCAGAAAAGCTAAAGTAATCAATCCGTAGCGCGAGTCACTTAATGCAATCATCGTCATGGCTGCAAACACAAAGAAAAGCATGTTGACGAGATCGTTACTTCGCTTAGATAAACCCCACGCTCCGATGATCACCGCAAAATTACCAAGCGATACTGGCTCAAGAAAAATCGACGATATTCGGTGACCGCCAAGTAAGGCTGGCAAGATCGTTCTCCCAATTCCCTCCGGCCGCATGCCGTTCAGTCCTAAGACGCTGCCCTTAGTCCAATTCGAACCTGCTATCAGGCCGCCCTGAGTGACGTAATACGAAAAGATATTAAAAATACGGGAAAACGCATCCAGAAAAAATAATTCGAAAAAACCAAAAAATAGCACCACGAGCACCATCATTTTGAGTACACGGTCGGCATAATTGCTATCCCCAATATGACGCCCAAGAGCGTAAAACAGGAGTGGAATCATCACGTCCCGGAAACCCTTTGGATCTAGTTGGTTACGAAAAATCGCCATCAAAAACAGGTATGTCCCGACCAACGCGGCAACTGCCAGAAATTCAAGTCTGATGTGTCGGACCAATACCAGGAGAGCGGCAAGATAGATGAACGCTTCTGTTAATTCCACGCCAGCCATGGAAATGGGATGAATATTCGTATGGATCGCACACAAGACTGTCTGATACACCAATGCGCCGATCAAAATCCAAAATACCAGACCTTTATCCGGTATCTGTAGATCGAGCTGTCGAGGAAAAATAAAATTCCTGATGGCGGATAAATAATGCATATGGCTTATTGACCTTTAATAACGCAAAACGATTAAATCGGCCCTAAGGCGGTGCGATTGCTAATCACGGGAGCCACCGATGCTCGAAATCCTCGACCAAGTCCTCAATACCAACAATTCCTTTATCCCAGATTCAGTTCGTCCGTAATAATCAATCGACCGATTTCACTTTGGCATGCTCGGTATTGCCCTATTAATGCTGGCAAGCGTGGGCACATTTGGCACTGGGGTATCCCTGCCGGAGCCGACCCCGCGATGCGTCAATTCTTTTAATACAGCGAGTGCCACTCCAAGCATCAATCCCATCAAAATCGACAGAACGACGTTAAATTGAACATTGGGGCTCGACGGATGCATTGGTGTCGTTGCCACACTAAGTAAAGACACATCGGATTGATTGGAATTGCCTTCGAGATTAGAGCGGGTCAGGCGTAAATGGACGGCGTCGTAAGCGTGCTGTGCGTTATCAACATCTTCGACCAGAACTGCAAGCCCATCGCGGAAGCGGTTGAGTTCGAATATCCTGGTTCTTTGTGCCGCAAGTGCGGCGCGCACTTCGGCCTCACGCTGACGTAATATGCGGCCGTTATGCGAAGAGCCGTTATTTGTTGCTTTAATATTGCTGCTTAGCGCATCACGCAGGCCGTCTACTTCCGCTTGTGCAGCCTGATATTGAGGGTGATTAGGTGCCAGATTTTGTGATAACAGCGCAAACTTTGCTTCAGCTAGCGCCAGTGATGATTTCAGCGTCTGAACCAGCGAATTCGCAATGACGTCCGGCGAATCTACACCGCCACTACCCATTGCCTGTTTACTGCGTGACGACGCTTCCATTGCCTGTCCCTGAACGATCACCAACTGACTTGAAAGATCATTTAAACGCAGGGTTTCAACGTCCAGACGTTTGTCGGTACTTATTAGTCCGTGCACTTGCTGGTATTCGGATAGGTTATGTTGTGCCGTTTCAAGGTTCGCGCGCAAGGTCTTGATCCTCTGTGCAAAATAGATTGCGGCTTGTCGTAACGGCGCTGCCTTGATTTCGAGACTGACCTGTTGATATGCCTTGGTGAAACCATTTGCCACAGTTGCGGCGAATATTGGATCGTTGTCTCTGACATTAATTTCGACCACGCTACTTTCTCGCGCTGGCGTCACATCGACCATTTTTAGCAACATATCAGCTAGCAAGTCGCTGATCGAGTCGCTACTTGCGATTTTGTCCAAACGCTGGCGTAAAAGTGGATCGTTCGCCAGACCTAGATTGGCAACAACTTTTAATGCCACAGTCTTGCTGGTAATGATGTCCATCTGAGTCGCCATGTAACCGGTAGCTAACTGTGCGGGCAAAATCTCTCCCGACACCGGATCGGTACCTTTATAGTTAATCAGTATCGTGCTTGATGCTTTGTACATTTTTGGTAAAAGTAGACTGACACCAGCAGTCACCATCACCACCAAAAACCATGTTATGAGCACGATTTTGTAACGAGTACGAAGTATGGTTAACAGTTGATAAAAATTCATGACTGCACCTTTGAAACAAAGCTAGTAAAAAATAAAATTAATGGCGCCGGCAATCCGGCGCGCACACATATTCATTGACTGGTGGATGCCCTGCCAGGCGCCTTTTTATAGAAAGCTATGGCGGTTATCAAAACAGACTTTCTTTGACGTACACGACATCGTCCGGTAACAATTCATCGTCATTTTTTACGCCAAACGTATGCACTTTTCCTGCTGTATTTTGACGCTTGACGCGTAAGCCGTTTTCCGTGCCGCGCGGTGTAAGGCCGCCGCCAACAGACAACGCTTGCATCACGCTCATATGCCGCTCTAGTCGATACCCGCCGGGATGTTGGACTTCACCGTAGATATAAAATTTAGGTGCCTGCTCGACGTACACCATGTCACCACTGATCAGCGGCATATTCGGCCTCATGTCAGCGGAGTGAACCATGTCGACAAGATCGACAATCTGCTTGTTAACTACGCCATTACGCGTAAAGATAATGGTTGCGGTATCGCCACCATTAGGACCAACACCGCCGGCTAGGGCAAGCATATCGGTGACAGTGCGTGGGCCATCAATGGGATACATGCCCTGGTGCAAAACGTGTCCAAGCATCGAAACCTTTTGACTTTGTAGTTCCGTGACCATGATGTTGACTTGTGCCGTGCGCAAAAAGCCACCGCTGACTAATAAGCCCGCGATCTTTTTTTCCGTGTTCGATGTCGATAATCCTGCCACCCCGACTTCACCTATGAGTGGAAAGGTAATGCTTCCGGTCTCACTGACTTTCGTTTCCAGGTTTAAATCACGATTTCCAAATACGGTTATTTTTACGACATCACCGGCGCCAAGCGGAATATCGGCCGCATGCGCGCTAAATGCTGCTAGCGCCGCTAGAACCACTAACAGTTCAAGTACGACTAAGTAAATTTTTTTTATCATTGTGCGCATCTTCATGAGGTGTTTCACCGTTGCGGAAAATTTGATCAGGGGTTCAGTTGCCATTTTCTATTTCAGGTAGCGTGATGGTGCTGCCAATCGACCAATATCGATGCTGATAATAGTCATCATTTTTGTTTACTGCCGTTGCCGGGTGTGACTTTTTTCCAGATTGCTATCGCTTTTATCGACATACTCAAGTTTGGCGAACGGGCGTAAGCGGGCAATTTCTTTTGCCGCTATTTCCTGCATGTTTTTTGCCATCAGGAAGCGTTCAATCTGCATTTTTTCCAACGCTGGCGGAACTGGGTTATCCACCAATTTTGTCACTGCGGAAAGTAAATTCCGGTCGCCATCTTTTAAAACAAATAGACGATTTTTTGCAAGGCTATGAAGCTGGTTATAGATATCAGCGGGCAACTCAGCGCTATCATAGGAAACGGCAGTTCTTATATACACAATTTTGTGCGCAGTCAGCCAAGCCTCTACCTGATCAAGTGATTTTCCCGCGTTCATTACCCCTTTTAGCTGGTTGGTGAAATTCGCTGAGGCAATACTTAATTGGTCGACATTAAGCAATTTTCGATGCGTGAACAATTCGGGATGACTCCGAAAAAATTCATTCACATTGTTCTTGGTCGGCTGGTCGATTTTTCCTGTTTGTGTTTCCAGATACGCCTGCACGATTGCCTGTGTTTTGTAGCGCTCAATAATCTGTAACACTTTTGGATCACGGTCCAATTTTTGTCGCCGCGCTTCCTTCAACAATAATTTCCGGTCGATCAGCACTTCCAATGTTTGATTTCGCTGGGCTGGTGTAACTGCCACATTGCTGTCATTTACCGGATTTTCGTGTGCCAGTTCGTCCTCAAGTTGGCGCGTGGTAATTTCCTCTTCATTTACCCGTACCAAAATCTTGCTGGTATTCGTATTCGTATTGGTATTGGTATTGGTATTGGTATCACCGCACCCGCATAAGCTCAAGGCAGCAAGCGGCACGAGAAGCGACAATATTTTCAATATGGTTATCCTATTGCGGCTTAAAGCTGCACTAACGTAAAAGAGAGCATAAAAATTTTTTGAGCAACTCAAGGTGCGACTCCCGCCAATAAATACCGTCATTCTATTTTTCTCATGGCTAGAACCTTCACGCCTCGTTACCAGCTACGAAGGGCAAAGCCCGTATCTGTTGGCAGAATATTTCGTAAGTCTGGCGTGGCGTATAAGCTGAATGAAGCCGAATGCAATCCGATCGATACTCTGACTGAACGACGGCGTACCTGATACAGCAACAAGCAAAGCCCCGTCAGAAGTAGTGTCCATGACGCAGGTTTTGGTGGCGTTTGTTTTCTAAAACTTCTAAAGAGGTAATAGCGTGAATCATCCGCGGCATTGGTATGTGAGACCGTTTTTTGGGATACGTGATTTGCCTCGACGGGAGCGTGGGATTCTATCGTTGCAGCATCTCCAGGTCGGAAGATGCCGCCTGACTTATCAGACGCGATAAAGAAACCATGCCGCGTTATGGCAGCGTTCCTTAGACTTAATTGAGGGACAGAGATGGCTTGCTGAAAACTCACGCAATCAATATTTGGGGAGATAGTGTGACTGCTATCGCCAACGCTTACGTCAATTTTTTGGGCTGACCACAGGGTGTTGATTTCGTGCGATGAAAAATGAATAGATGGCGTTGTGGCGCTAACAATGCCAGCGTGCCCTGAGCTCATGAAACCCAACAACAGCATAACTATTTTCATCATATTTCCTTTAAGGATATGTACTGAAACGCGCAACACTTGTATGCAAAATTACCATCTTCTTCACCGATTCCACCTACCGGGACGCACGACTTAATTATTAATAGGCATTGTCTTTTTTTAATACTTCCTTGACCGTGCGCATGATAATTAACAGGTCCAGTCCTAGTGACCAGTTACGCAAATACTCCAAATCAAATTCGATCCTTGACCGCATTTTGTCCAGCGTGTCGGTCTCACCCCGGAAACCATTTATCTGGGCCCATCCGGTTATCCCGGGCTTTACTTTGTGTCGCAACATGTATCCCTTAATCAGTTTTCGATACATTTCATTGTGTGCAACGGCGTGAGGACGAGGGCCGACAATGCTCATGCGACCTTGTAAGACATTGATAAATTGCGGCAATTCGTCTAGCGATGTACGGCGTAAAAAGCCGCCAAAACGGGTCACCCGGATATCGTTTTTGGTAGCCTGATCCACCACCGCCCCGTCTTCACAAACGCCCATTGAACGGAATTTGTAGACCACTATTTCTTCCCCGTTCAAACCGTAGCGACGCTGTGCAAAAATGATCGGGCCTGGCGACGATAATTTCACACCAATTGCAATAGGCAACATAATTGGTAACAACATGATCTGAATCAGTAGCGCCAGGACGATATCGCTGCTGCGCTTTAGAACGCTCCGTAAGCCGGTGAATGGCGTTTCACAAATTCCAATGACAGGAATGCCGCCGACGTGATCAAGTCGCGCCTGAATAAGATCAAAGGTATAAATGTCGGGCACAAAATAGACGGATGCCGTCGTGTCTCTCAACTCTTCCATTAAGGAGGAGGAACCCGCATTTTCAGACATTGGCAGACAGATAAAAATGGTCCTAATTTTATGCGTACGCGCGTAGAGAGCAACGTCGGCGATCAGGCCAAGATAGGGGCGTGACGGCATTGGGACCGCATACTTTTGGTTGAGCGCTAAGTGGTCATCAAAAAATCCGTGTACGTCCATGCCCGCATTACTGCGGGATGTCAAACGTCGTAGAATATCGGTCCCTAGATTATTCGCTCCGACGATGATAGCCGAGCGCACCTCCCGGTCTTTGCCAATATTGAATGCCAGCCGATAGGCAGTCAAACGACTTAATAAAAGCGCGAATGGCGCAAGCGTAAACCAGGTCAAGACGACTTGATCCGAAAATTCATATCGAAGCCCGGTACCCTGGCCAATTAGCGCCAACAGGCAAACGACTACTGCCCATCCCATAAAAATATCTGTTGCAAAAGCCAGTTTTTTCCCAGCATGTAAAGTGCGGTAAAGATCAATTTGTTCGTAAATAAACGAAGAAATAAAGAAGGCAATAATCATTAACGCCAAATAATTACCGGTAAACATTTCATCCTGAACGACGATGACCAAATAGAGAAGCCCAAGAATAATGGCTGGATCGAGCAAACGCTTGAAGAACGAAATGAGGGGGATATCATTCTCGGTCATTTTGTCTTACCTTAAAATACATGGCACGTATTGGCCGTGATGTCGTTGCTTGCGTATCGACCTGTAGCAATGGCCAGAACTTCTGTATCGCAGGCCTTTGATAGTGCGACCCGCTGACGAACAAAAATTTCTTCCTTTCGTAACAAGTCGAAACGGAGTATTAGAGGTGACCTCTGATAACTTGCTGATCACACCCAAATCCTGGGCCGCCGCTGAACTTGCCACTTTCAATAAATTATTTTTGTCTTTCATACCGTAACCAATATAAGGCGTGAGGAATCAAAGGGTGGTGTCATGAAATCAGTTGCAATGAGGTCGCCAATGTCCCCCAACGCAGCAATGCAGGAGTAAATAGGTAGTACTAAAATGGGTTTCCAACGTAACGATTGAGGCCCAGTGAGGCGTTTTAAACCTTTGCTCATTTAGCTATCTTTCTTTAATCGTCAAGACGCAGCTGGACGCAAAAATCCAACGTTCGAAAACATTTTTTTGGTACGTATCGCGTTAATTTGTGGGAAAGACCGTCTTCCGACAATAAGGCCTTACTCTTCGGGTTCGCAAATAAATGTCGGTGTAATCAAAAACGGTAACGACCTGACAATTTGGTGTCAGATTTCTCCTTACCTGGGATCAACTTACGGTTTAATTCCACTTCAATCCAGCACGCAAACATAGGTTGTCCATCGACGATCACTGGTCGTCCGGCTCTATGTGCTTGAAATCCCGCGCGTCGCAACAAGCGCTCAACGCCAAGTGGTGAGACGGTGATGAGCCGCTTAGCCCCATGCTCGGCAGCACAGCGAATTGACTCCTGCATCAGGTTAATGGCAATCGGCGAAGAAAATTCGCCCATGGCCGAATTTGTTTGATGATTGAAATCCATCGCAGCAAAGCGAGATAACTCCCAGACCTCTGGTGTGTGGGGCATGGCCATGCCATGGAGAAGTTGGGGAAATACTTCGCCCAAGAGGTAAGGCGAGGTAGTGGGTAATAAACGGGCGCAGCCGTTCAAATTTCCATGTTCGTCATGCGCGACCACGTACACGGTATCTGGACGATCAAATTGATCTAACTCTGCCCCATTGCTACTCTCAAGGTTCCATTCAAGTGTTTCAATAAAGACTTTATGCCGGTACCTTGACATTTGCGTGATTAACTCGCTTGTTAAGAGGTCTCTAGCGCCCGAAATAACGTTCATTTTTCCACCCCAGAAAATTCTTATTTTTTTTCATATTGAAATGATGACGGAGTTCAAAAAGCTAGGTAACTGTCACTAATTACAGTCTTACGACGTAACAATAACGACTGATACTTGCTGACACTAAATGCACTTTTTGGTAATTTAATTTGCGCCTAAATTTTCGAACAGGATTGAGTCTTGAAAGCTGAGGCGGGAATATCAGCGGTGAATGGAAGTGTCGGTTGGATAGCCGCTGTATCACTTTGATTATTTTTCACGTGAGCCGAGGGATCTGTCGCTTGATTAGGCGTCCCGAACAGGCACCGCGGTAGCATGCAGATCATTCGATGTGTGCGAAAGTTGGACGGTAATAGAGTCGAAATGGAGGAAAAAATATTAGGTCGCAGCGCTGCATCAGGCGAAGATTTACTGGGAGTTATCTGATTACTTAAATAGCTATTTCGTGAGCCATTTTTTTGAGATGGAGAACTGGTTTGGTGAACTCTGCGTGTCGATGCGGCATTAGTATTTTAAATAAGATTTTAAGCACTATTTTACGTGCTACTGGACTTGCCGAGCGACACACGGTGATTTGCTCT
This sequence comes from Glaciimonas sp. Gout2, assembly GCF_035018905.1. Taxonomy (NCBI): domain Bacteria; kingdom Pseudomonadati; phylum Pseudomonadota; class Betaproteobacteria; order Burkholderiales; family Oxalobacteraceae; genus Glaciimonas; species Glaciimonas sp. Gout2. The sequence goes on from NZ_JASJXA010000009.1 coordinate 9,696, forward strand.
TGCACTACCGGCTGTTAGTTAAATGTGTCACTAAATTCTTCCAGAAGAGCGATTTTTCGATTGCCGGATATCTGCTCGACCTCTCTCCTCATAACGATGCTGCTTGGTATCCGGCCCAATGTGGATGGAGGCTGTCGAGTACCGCATACGGGGGCTCAGCCCTGAAATGAAAAGGATCGGCTCTTTATGAAGAAGCTCTTCACATTGCAACCGCATATGCACCCATCGAGATGCGACTAGTTGTAAACGGATCATTTTAAGGGGGGCTAGTTGAGTTGATTCTTGTGATGCATTTATTTTAGAAATACGGTAAATCTCAAAAAAAATTGAACGGCGATAGAGTTAACTGCTATCGAAAATTAACTGGAGCGGCAGATTTTTTATTTATTGACATTCTGGTCATGGTTGTACTGATAAGTTGTCCTTCTACAAAAGAAGAAAATCATCGAAAGATATTCCAAAAATACAAATAATTACGTGTATATTTCCTGTGTGACATTTTAACGGACATTATTTATGCATAAAAAAATTGTGAGGGAGTATGAATAGCTTTCAGGGAGATCAAATTCAAGCCTTACTAACCGCAGAGAACGAGGCTGCCTTTTTTGCCGCGCTATCTGGTGCTGCTCATAAACTTGGATTCGACTATTGCGCGTACGGTATGCGGATGCCGCTTCCTATCTCTCAGCCGAAGTTGGTCATGCTCAACAACTATTCGAGAGCATGGAAACAGCGTTATTTTGAACAAAATTACCTTATGACCGACCCAACGATCGCACACGGCATGCGCTCAAGCATGCCATTGGTCTGGTCGGAAGAAATTGGTGTCAAATCCCGCCCTTTTTGGGAGGATGCCCACGCGCATGGTCTCGGTGTGGGTTGGGCCCGATCTTGCCACGACACAAGAGGCGTGGGAGGGTTGCTCAGCTTATCGCGCTCTGATGAAGCACTCTCATTAAAAGAACTGCATCACATCTCGTCAAATTTAACCTGGCTGACCCACACCGCGCATGAGGGATTGACTCGATTGCTGGTTCCAAAGTTGATGCCGGAGGCTGTTGCGCGACTAACCGCGCGAGAAGTCGAAGTCCTTCGCTGGACCGCCGACGGTAAGACTTCTAGTGAAGTTGGTCATATCATGAATATTGCAGAGCGGACGGTGAATTTCCACATCACTAATACGCTAATAAAACTTGGCGCAGCAAATAAAACCGGAGCCGTCATTAAGGCAGCAATTTTAGGATTGCTATAACCGGGGTTGGAGGAGCGTAAAAGAATGTGGGGCGCGTTGGATATCTCCCATTCCCACGTTTGACTATTTATGTTTTGCTATTAATAATTATTCCAGTATCTGGATATTTGGAATGAGAATTGGATAGAGCAAAGTTGTTACAATGTAGTATCGCGGGCGTCGAATTTCTATACTTTTTTTGCATACTCTGCTGTTCATACTTGTGCAAGAATCAAATCCCCCACCTTCTTAAGAAAATAATCATGCAAGATTCCATCGTCTATCTCAATGGCGTGATGACGCCCCTGTCCGACGCACGTATTCCTGTGCTGGATCGTGGATTTATTTTTGGTGACGGTGTGTATGAGGTCATTCCAATGTATTCCGGCAAAGCATTCCGTGCCAAGCATCATATGGCCCGCTTATTTCGTAGTCTAGCGGCGATAGATATTCCAAATCCGCATAAGGTTGAAGAGTGGATGGCCTTGATTAACCAAGTGGTCGCGCCTTATGGACAAGACGACCAGATGGTTTATATTCACGTTACGCGGGGCGTGGCGAAGCGGGCACATGCGTTTCCCAAAGACGTGATTACGCCCACGGTTTTCATCATGACCAATCCTTTGGTTCTGCCAAGCGATGCGGTACGCGCCAAAGGCGTATCATGTATCACTATGGAAGACCAACGTTGGCTGCATTGCGAGATCAAGTCGATTTCTTTGCTTGGCAACGTACTGGCAGCGCAAAATGCGGCTGAGCACGGTGTAATGGAAGCAATCCAATTCCGTGATGGATTTCTGACTGAGGCGTCGTCGTCTAATGTCTGGATTGTCAAAAATAACGTCCTGATGGCGCCCCCCAAGAATAACCTCATTCTGGAAGGCATCCGTTACGGTTTGATCGAAGAGCTTTGCGCCGCACATGATCTTCAGTTTGTTGCGCGCCAGATTTCGCGCGCGGAAGTAGTTGAGGCCGATGAAGTGCTGCTGTCATCGGCAACCAAAGAAATTTTGCCTGTGACCGTTATTGATGGCAAAACTATTGGAAACGGTCAACCTGGCCCCATTTACAAGGCGTTATATCAAGCCTATCAGGGAGCGAAAGCCGCCTTGTGTGATTAAGGTGACCTTAATAGCTTGATTTGTCCCTCGGGCAACGTGTCTTTTGCTATGTTGCCTGATTTTTAGAAAGCAATCGTTATGACTATGCCGACCATTCCTCACGAAGACAGCCTGATCGTCTATCCGAGCGATTTTCCTATCAAGATTATGGGGCCAACGCACGACGCATTTGCGGAAACGATCGTCGGCCTAGTGGTGCAACATGACCCAACTTTTCATATCGATAAGCTTGAAGTACGACCATCCGCTAAAGGCAATTACACTGGTTTGACAGTCACTGTGCGAGCGACTAGTCGTGAGCAACTTGATAATTTATACAGCGCATTATCGACTCATCCGATGGTGAAAATGGTTCTGTAATCGTGATTATCAGGTTAGTGTATTGCGATCGGACGCTTGCCGAGCCAATGATTATGGACTAGTTATGCTATGGCATCGCGCGTGCCGTTTCGCGAGCGTCGAAAATAGGTTTGTGTCAATCGCAAAAATAAACAGTTGTTCTGGTTAACCGGGCCAACTGTTTTGTGCTTTAAATTCTGCTATTTCTTGTGTTAACCAGCCGTGAAAGGCTTGGACCTGTGGTTTATTCATGGCCTCCGGTAAGCAAGCAAAATAATACGCATTCGGACATAGCACGACAACATCGAACAACCGAATTAACTCACCGGCGGCGATTTCTTGTAGCGCGATGGCATGCCGCGTCAAGGCGATACCAAGCCCATCCGAGGCTGAGCGAAGTAGCATCGATGCATCTTGAATTCTCAAGCCACGACTTGGTTCTGGTAGTGTTATACCTGCAGCCTCAAACCACGGTTGCCAGGACTCCTCTGAATCCATGCGCAACAGCGTGCATTGCGCTAAAGCCTCTGGCTTTTCTGGCAAATGGCCTTGCCGATAACGAGGGCTGACGACCGGATAATAAAAATCATCCATCAATTTTTCCACCACCAATCCCGGATAGTGCCCGACGCCAAAGCGAATACCAACATCGATCTGTTCCTGCGCGAGGTCCTGGAGTTGGCTTGATGATTGCAGTACGACTTCCGTATCCGGGTGCAGGTCAATGAATTTCCATAACCGCGGTGCCAGCCAACGTGCGGCAAATGACGGTAGGGCTGAAATAGTGAGTCGTTTTTGCTTGGCATCGATTTTCAAGGCCTCTGCAGCAAGCGCAATTTCAGTCAGCGCTTTGCGTATCGTTGTGGCAAACCGTTGGCCTTGGTCAGTGATTGCGATGCGCTTGCCGTGGCGCGTGAATAATGCGAGGCCTAATTCGACCTCAAGCGCACGCACTTGATGGCTGATCGCACCGGGCGTCAGGCGTATTTCCTCGGCAGCGCGCGAAAAACTGTCATAGCGTGATGCCGCCTCAAAAGCCCGCAAGGCAGAAAGGGGAGGAAGTTTGCGTAGGTCGGCCATAGTTGTCGCGCATCCCTATGTGAATAAAATTAGCAAGAACGCGTGCAATTACTCGTTTTGTTTTACCGAATGTGTTGACTAGAATGTTCTTACCGGTCCAGCAAAGATTTCCATCAGCTGCAATTAGGGGCTGACAGAGATTATCCGGGTGGGTTGTAGAACTATACCAGCAGTTATCGGAGAAACATGATGAGAAATTTATTCACTAAAGAGATGCAACAGCCATTAGCCCTCAACGCAGGCCAAGTGTTGTCGATGCAAGCAGAATCTGCAGAAATATTGCAAGTTTCCAGCGGTCGTGTCTGGGTCACTATTTCTGGTCAAAGTGACGATTACTGGCTGAATGCAGGTGATTATCTCAACGTGGCCGCTGGTAGTCTCATGGTTCTTGAGGCCGACAAGGGCCGTAGTGTGATGCATTTGCGTCCTCAAATTCCGGCAGTAAGTCGATTTGTTCAGTCTGGTCGCCTAGCGTTACTGAGCTAAAGCGATTGGCGGCATAGTTTTCGGCAAAAAAGACGTGGAATACCACGTTCTTGTTTTTCGAGAACATGGCGGATGACTGGGACTAGACTGCTTGGAAATTGATGCTGGCAATCGCCATGGGCTAGCAGGACGGATCGGCGAATTAAAGACTCTCTTCGCGCCATTGCAAAGAACCATGGCAAATGTCATTTGCCTCTCGCTGAAATCCCGGTGCTGCAGAAAGTGGTAACGAAAAGCACATGCTGACCACGTCGGTATGAGTCACTTCAGCCAAGATTGCACCGCTTTGCTGTAGCAACCGTCGTAAAGGTCCTTCCAAGGCATACGGTACAGCGGCGCGCAGCGTGACAGTCACGACCAATGCGATTTTTTCTGCCGTTAATAGGGCTTGTGCCACCGTATCGGTATAAGCACGTACTAGACCCCCAGCGCCCAATCGAATGCCACCATAATAACGAACCACGACCGCCAGAACCTGTTCCAAATCCTGATGGCGTAATACATTGAGCATTGGCAAACCAGCGGTACCGCCCGGTTCGCCATCATCCGATGCGCCAGAATGACCGCCAGCCAACAGCGCCCAACAAACATGGGTGGCATTCGGGTGTTCGCCGCGCAATCTGGCGATTTCAGTCAAAGCTTCAGGTCGTCCGGCAACAGCGGTGACAAAACCGATAAACGTACTTTTCTTAATATCAATTTTGCTATGCGCAGGTTGAGCTAAGCTAAATGCCATGTTTGATCCGCGTTAATTGGTCGTAGAAATAGAGTTTTTATTGATAAAAAGACATTGGAGTCTAGAAATACTCTTGCTCGAAAGGGTGTTGCTTACATAAATGCTAGTCATGTCAGTTAGGCCCGGGCAGATTACATTGAAGTAAAGTCACCTGAAGTTGATGCGAACTATCGCACGCAATCCATTTTTCGTTATGCCAATTGGTGAAATGTCACACACCTTTTAGGCGACCTTCCAATTCCCTACTTCTAGTTTACAACATACCGTCATTTGACCCGACCGCCAGATCGGTTATCCTGATGTTCCAGAATAGCTGATCGACTTTGCTGCGGTTGTTTTTCTCTATTCCCTCTTAACAGCACTTGTTTTAACACCTTTATTGTCGACATCTCTATGCCAAGAATTATTTCTGCCAATCTCAACGGTATTCGCTCCGCCACTAAAAAGGGTTTTTTTGAATGGATGAGCAAACAATCTGCCGATTTTATTTGCGTGCAGGAGTTGAAAGCCCAAGCTCCTGACATGTCGCCTGAAATGCTCGCGCCAGAAGGTTACGTCGGCCACTTCCACTATGCGGAGAAGAAAGGCTATTCAGGCGTTGGACTTTACAGCAAACGCGCCCCAAACGCGGTCCGGATTGGATTTGGAAACCCGGAGTTTGATGCGGAAGGCCGTTACGTTGAATGTGACTTTGGCGATCTAACGGTGATTTCACTGTATTGCCCATCAGGATCGTCCGGCGAAGAACGTCAATTAGCAAAATTTCGCTTTATGGAAAGTTTTCTACCGCATTTGCAAGAGTTGAAAGCCAGCGGGCGGGAAGTCGTGATCTGCGGCGACTGGAATATCGCCCATCACGAAATCGATTTGAAAAACTTCAAAGGGAATAAAAAGAATTCCGGATTTTTGCCTGAAGAACGCGCTTGGCTGACCCAGTTATTTGATGAGGTCGCGTTAGTCGATGTGTTTCGGACGGTGGATCCACGCCCAGAGCAATACACCTGGTGGAGCAATCGCGGCCAGGCTTGGGCTAAAAATGTTGGTTGGCGTATCGATTATCATATCTCGACGCCAGGCATTGCCGCAAAAGCACACACCGTCGCCATCTACAAGGATGAGCGCTTTTCCGATCACGCTCCGCTGACGATTGATTACGCGGATCAATAAGTTTAAAAATAAGCTTTAAATTCCGGCAAAAATTGGATAGGTGAGTTGCCTCATCTTTTCCACTTACCTGCGCCGATAACTCCCTGCTTTGATTGTCATATTCCGCGCTTGGTTAACGCGTGTTCAATTATCGAGCTGTGTTGTTCACGCTAAAAACTAGCCTGTAAAAGTTGGCAGCTTTACCCATCCACCGTACCGCTACCCAGTGAGCGTTCACGGTGGATTTTTGCCGGATTCTTTTCACGAAACGGTAGCTCTTTCCCGGTTTTATTTCGTCGCCGTCAAGCCGACATTTTCCCTCTAATATCGCCAATATTTCGTTACGAAAACGAAGTAGCGTCCGGCTGCGCTGGGACCGCATCCGCAGTCCGCCACGCCTAAAAAATCGTGTCTCTTTTTTCGATTTTTTTGCAATTTATTCTGTGCGCTACCTGTCATTAATCGCATTGACTGCCTCCCTTCTCAAAATGTAACTTTGCCATCAGAAATGCCATATAAAAAATATTTTTTTGGCTTATTTTTTATGCGTCGCCGAATAAGTGGCCTTTTTTTTATTCAGTAGAAACATCTATAGATGTCAATTTTAAAAGGCACAAACGTGAATAAAATTTATAAATCTGTATGGAATGAAGCTACTGGTTCTTGGATAGTTGTCTCCGAGAATGCTAAGGGCAGAGTTAAAAGTAGCAAGGGCAGCAGATCCACCGCTATTCTGTCGATGACTGCACTGGCGTTCATTGGTATTCCAGCTTTGAACAGTTTTGCCCAAAGCTATATTGCCCCTGCGGGCAACAGTTACAGCCAGACATTAACAACCGTGAGCAATGGAAATACGGCTGCCTTCACGACCCCGTTCAATGCGAACGCGGTGGTAGGAAATGGCGCCATCTTCAATAGCTACACACTCAATACGGCCAATGCCGCGAACCTGCCAAATCTTCAAAGCAATCCTATTGCATTGCCCTTGAACCTCAATAACTACTGGGCTGTTAGCCCTACAAATCAGAACGCTTCAGTCACACAAGTGGATCCGGTGACGAAAGTGAATCGGACAGTTTCTGTATATACCGACGCCAGCCTTAGCTATGCCACAATCGGAGACGCGGGGAATTTCGGATTTATTGTCGCAACGCCCGGCACTGCCAATTTATATATTCAGGCCGGGATGGCGAGCGTCGACCACACAGGCGGCACACTGAACGTCAATATTGGTGATAACGTCAACACCACAGACAGTGGGAATGCGTTAAAGATTGCCGCGAGGCAAACGGATATTACTTTTGCCGACGGTACGGGTAGCGCTGCCAGCAACATTAACTGGACGTCAAAAAATCGTATTATTTTCGAGAGCACGCCGGTCATCGCTCCGGTTGCGGCGACAACTATTCAAGGCTACGTTACGCAATTTGGAGGGGCTGTCATCGCGCCGGACGGTGCGTTGTTTTCCGTCACAAATCCGGTCGCCTTGCAAACCTACAACGCCTATCTTATTAGCTTGGTGACAGGATCATTCGGCCTCACTCAGGCGGCTTACAATGCCGCCTTTAAACAAGCATTGGGAGCAGAGACGCCGATTACGGTGAGTGCCCCACAATGGACCAACGGACAGGCCAATACGACGGACGCTGCTGCCCTTGACGTCAAATATCTGAGTGTCATGCACGCTTCCGGCACCAATGCAACGGCGACACTAACAGGCACCGGTGTATTGGAAGTTGCGGGCTCGACTGACGGCGCCTTACGCGCTGATGGAGGTGGGCACATTATTAATAACGGCCTGCTATCTGTGATGCAGTTCAGTGGCAGCACACTTCGGTCAATTGCGATGACGATTGACGGGGCCGGCAGCACTGGCGTCAACAGCGGCGTCGTTACGTCTGGGGCATGGCTGAATGCCGACGGCACGCGAGTGCCGCAAGGACCACTCTCACAAGGTAACCTATATCAAAGCTTCGGTGCACAAGTGACCAATAATGGTGTCTTTACGAATACCGGCATCATTAATGCGGCGTTAGAAGGAGGGCCAGCGCAAGCAATCGGAATTTTTTTAAATGGTGGCGGCGCTGCAGCGAGTAACAGCGGGATTATTAATATTAGCGAGAGTTGGGGCAGCACTAATGCATCGGCACCAAATGGTCAAGCCTTCGGCGTTCTGATCCAGGGAGCCGGCAGCTTTGTTAATCAAGCGAGCGGTACCATTTATATTGGACGTGCACCGCAAGCGCACGCAGGGGACATAGTTCCTGACGTCGCCATCAATAACGGAAATGTCATCAACGCTGCCATCATGACGAATGGTAACAATGTTTCTATTGTGAATGACGGTACGTTGACGCTCGGGTCGCTAGTCCAGGATGCGGCGGGAATTGCCGTGCTCGGCGCGACGAATTTTAGTGCCACCAATAATGGCGCAATAAATGTCAACGGTGGCGCTGGGCTGGCTGCCCCGCTTCAAAATGTCGGCTTTCTAGTGCTGGATTCAACTGTGGGTACTGGTGCTGGCGCGATCAACAATGGTGCAATTTCTGTAGTCGGCGCGAATAATGTCGGAATTAAAGTTCTCGATACAGGCAGTTTCGGATCTGAAATAACGTCCACGATCGCGGGCAGCATTACGGTAGCCGGCGGTATTGATCCGACTTCTGGAACACGCAATTATGGCGTCTGGGCCGAGGGAACCGGCAGTGGTGTCGCGACTGCCAATATTGACTCCGCAATCAATTTAACCGGGGTTGGCGCTATCGGTGTGTTGGCACGTGGAAACGCCGTGATTAATGTAGGAGCAGACGTGTTGCGTGATTTTGGCAACACGGATGAAATCGGATTTTTTATTGACGGCGCACATGCCAAAATAAATGTTTCGGCCGCGAATCTGATTGTAAATACCGATCGATCGACGCTGTTTCGCATTGCTGACGGTGCCAGTTTTAGTGGTCAGGGATTGAAGATGACCGCCAGCGGTATCAATAGTACTGCGTTGTTAGGTACGGGCTCAGGTACGGCGATCAAAATCGATAATGCGGTGATTAACGTCAACAACGCTGGCGCAACTGCCGTACTGATTGAAGGCGGGGCTACCGGCGATATTAGCGCATTGGCTGACATCAACCTTAATAGTGCAGGTGCCATTGGCGGCGTGGTCGATGGTCAGCAGCATAGTTTGACTGGGGCGCTGCTCGGGACACCCGATGCGGCGACCAGATTGACATCCGCAAAAGCGCTCACCGGCAGTGCGGACAATATCGTTGGCTTCATTACACGCAATTTGGGACAGCTCGATAACAGCGGTAATATTGCCCTCACCGGTACGGATAGTATGGGTATTGATGTCCAGCAGGCTGGACGTTTGAATAACACGGGAACCATTACCGTGGGTGGCGGTGTTGGAGTCAGGGCATCGGGTAGCGATGCAGAAATTTCCAACCTCGGCACGGTGACTGTCAATGCAGGAGTTGCTGGTGTGCAATTGGTGAATGGCGCGGCTTTGACATTGACCGGCACCAACAATAGGATTACCACCTCTGGCGCCGCCAGTGGGGTGCTGCTTGATACCCATGCCGCTTCACTCGACGCCAGCAATTTGACTATTACAGCCAATGGAACCGGTGCAGGTATCGAAAACAAGGCTGAAATCGGTGCTGTCAAACTCAACAACGTAACGATCAACGCCAGCAGTGGCTCGGCCATTCGTACAGCCACCAGTTTTGATCCAACCTCCAGCGTTACGCTGAACGTTCTGGGAAGCGGAACAGGTATTGCGTTCCAACAGTATGGCACCGGCGCAGATGTCGCCAGCAATGTGGTAGTCGGGCCGCGTTACGCGATCAACGTATCGGGTGTGAGTGGAACCGGCATCCAGGCAAAGACCACCGGCGATGTCATTACCAGCGGCTTGATAACTGTCAGTAATACACGCGGCGGTGCAGCGATAGTGGCGCATGATGCTGCCACGATTACCAATACCGGAACTCTCTCTTCCGCTAGCATCAGTTCTATTGGTGTCATTGATGCTTCTGGTACCACCGCTAAGATGATTATCAACTCTGGGACCATCGTTGCAGCAAGCAACGCTAACGTCGCGATTCTGGGCGGTGACGGCGGCGACAAGATTAGTCTGGTCGGTGGCGCAGTGACCGGTAAAATCAACGGTGGTTCCGGTGCCAATACGGTCAACTGGACCGGGGGCACACTCGCGGGTGAAATTAACCTGGGTTCAGGGAATAATAACAAGGCGTTGGTTGGTGCTGTCGACCTTGCAACTACACGTCACGTCACGGCCAATGCCGGTACCACGGGCAATACACTGGAATTTTCTGGCACCCAAAACGCCAGTCGTGGCTTTGGCTCGTTTACTGCAGACGATATGACGCGGGGCCTTAATATTGGTAATAGCTATAATGCCATCACGCTATCAAACGGTGCAGATATGCGCGTTATTGGCGATCTATCGATGCAGAGTGCCGCCTCTTCCCTTAACGTGGCCGATACTACTTCCGTATTGCGTATTGGCGGCAGCGGTGCTACCGCAGGTAGCGTATTAAACCGTAACATTACAGATAAGGGCAATGTTGTATTCGATAATCTCGATATCCAGAGTTACGGCGGTGCGATCAGTGGTAGCGGTAACATGACGCGTGATCTGACCGGTACAACTACCCTGACGGGTGGGAATACTTATAGCGGGATTACCACTGTCCTCGGCGGGACGCTGGCCGCGGGGGCGACCAATACCTTCAGTGCCGCATCCGTGCACACAGTTAATGTTGGGGCGACGCTGGATCTGGCAGGTTTTGATCAACGTATCGCGGGTCTGAACAACGGGGGTACTGTGCGTCTGTTTTCTTCTTCCGACGCACTCTTGGCTGGTACTCAACTCACCATCACCGGCCCGATAGCTGGCAATGGAGGCACGGTACTTTTAGGTTCTAAGCTCGGCGTAGATAGCAGTGCGACGGATGCCTTAGTATTGAGTGGTACCGCAGCCATCGCACAGGGAATGACAAATTTGCTGGTGGTGAATCGCGGCGGGCTCGGTGCGCTGACCACAGGAAGCGGCATCCCTGTCGTGTTGGTACAAAATGGAGCGACAGCGGATGTCGGGACGTTTGTGCTCGCAAACGCTGGTGGCCATATCGATGCGGGCGCTTATCAGTACCATCTGACGGATGCGGCTGGTACACGTTATCTGACCACTTTTGCGGCAGTTCCCGATATTAAAGTTACCACCAATCGCGCCTATCGTAATGAGGTGGCCTTGTATAACGCGCTGCCCAATATATTGCGGCAAGGTGATTTGGCAATGCTATCCACCTTGCATCGGCGTGTTGGCGATGAAAATAGGCAGATTGTGGTAGACGATGGCAGTGATGAAGGTTGGGTCAATGCAAATCGGCGCGGCTGGGGGCGTGCTATTGGCGGTAACATCAATATGGCTCAGGCAGGCGACGCGAGTTTGAGCAGTCACGCCAACATGGGCGGCTTTCAGAGTGGCGTGGACATTTACGCAGGTCACAATTGGGGCGTCGGCGTATATGTGGGCGCGCTTGAGACAAACAGTAGCGTCAACGGAAACGTCGGAGGTATTTTTGGAAGCGCTGGCACGATGCGCTCAGATAGTAAATTTATAGGTGGCTATGGGACGTACCTGGACAACGGTTTCTATACCGACTTAGTGTTTCAGTATGGCATGCACCGACTTTCTGTTACCGCCCCGACCACACAATCAAATAGTAATGCGTTTAGCACTATGGCATCGATTGAGGTTGGCAAGCGCTTCTCCTTGGGCCATGGCTGGGCTCTGGAGCCACAAGCACAACTGATTTATGGTCGTAGCAAGCTCGACACCGTAGATATCGCAGGAGCCACTGTGCAGCAGGATGCAAATGGAAAAGTATTTGGCCGCCTTGGAGCCCGTATTACGACGGACATGGCGACTTCACTCGGACATCTACAGCCTTATGCACGCTTAAATCTATGGCATGGATTTTCAGGGAAGGACACAACGACTTTTGTGAATCCTGCTGCGACAACGCCAATATCAACAAGTGTCGGTTACACCTCAACCGAAACAGCGCTCGGATTAACCTTGCAGCTTGCCCCAATGACTAGCCTGTATGGTGAGGTAGGAAAATTATTCAGGGTAGGTAACAGTGACGATGCTCAGGTCAGATCATCGGTCGAAGGTTCAATTGGATTGAAAATTGGTTTTTAAACAGTTGCGCCGCATGCAGAATTTGTTTTAGCTGTATGTGGCAAACTGGTGGTGAAGTGATATAAAACGATATTCAGGGTCGTACTTCACCATCTATAAAAACCTTTAACTCCCCTTCGCCAAATTGCATCCATGTTTCATTTGTGGTCAACGGTGAAGTCACGATCACGGCGACGCGATCTTTGGGCGTGGTTACCTGAGAAAAATCGACTGTGACATCTTCGTCCGATAGTTTCGCCTCGGCAAATGGAAACTGGCGGATGATGTAATACAAATTGGTCGAGCAATGGGCGAAAAGTGCCGACCCATCGGATAGCATCATATTAAATGTGCCATGTTGCGCGATCTCTTTAGTCAACTCTTGCAACGCCATCGTTAATTGGGCCGTCGTCGGCAAGTTTTCGCCGAAACGTTGTCGTAACTCTTGCAGAATGTAGCAAAAAGCCAACTCGCTATCCGTATTGCCAACCGGACGAAAAGCGCCATTTAACGTCGGTGCGAAAGCCTTAAGATCGCCGTTGTGTGCAAATACCCAATAGCGACCCCATAATTCGCGCACAAACGGATGACAGTTTTCCAACGCCACCTGGCCTTGCGTCGCTTTGCGAATATGGGCGATGACGTTTTTTGACTTAATCGGGCAACGACGAATCAACTCAGCCACCGGTGAGGCAACAGCGGCCTGGTAATCGACGAAATGGCGTACGCCATTGCCTTCAAAAAAGGCAATTCCCCAGCCGTCGCTATGATGGTCGGTTTGACCGCCACGGGTCGAAAATCCGGTAAAACTAAATACAATGTCGGTCGGGACATTGCAATTCATTCCAAGTAACTGGCACATGGTTTCAGGTCAAGAAGTGGTATAAAAAGCCGCTTTACAACGAATCAACAAAGCGAAAACAGACTGCTAACGTTACCACGTGCAAGTCGTTTGACAAAAAAGAAATATCAACACGAGTAGTAGCCTATTAAAAATCAAAGATAACTACGGCACAACCTGCGCGATTTTCCACCTTTGAGACTTCAAAGTACCAAAGCATTCGTAGTCACCGATTGATGAATCTGATAACTTTGGATGTTAATGATTTTGGGAGCAAGGCGTCATGGATCAATTGGCGGCGATGCGTGCCTTTCGGCGGGTGGTGGAAAATGGCAGTTTTACCGCTGCCGCGGCTGAACTCAACCAGTCGCACACCATCGTTTCACGACAAATACGCCAGCTTGAAATTGAGCTGGGTGCACAGTTGCTCAATCGTACTACGCGCCGCTTTTCGCTAACCGAGGCAGGGCAGGAATATTACGAGCGATGCAAACAAATACTTAATCAACTGGATGACGCGGCAGAAGCCATATCTTCCCATCAGGCGAGGCCGTCCGGCACGCTGCGCATCAACGCACCGCAAGCATTTGGCACCATCGAACTGTCAAGTTGGCTGCCGACATTTGTGATGGCTCATCCACAGTTACGGGTGGATTTGGTCTGTAACGACCGTTTTGTTGATCTCATTGAGGAGGGCTTCGATGTCGCGCTGCGTCTGGCGCATGACTTGGCAGACTCGACCCTCATCGCTCGGCGACTTGCAGTAAGTGATTTACTGTTAGTGGCTTCTCCCGACTATCTTCAGCGGAATGGCATTCCACAAAATCCGCTGGAACTGGCGACCCACAATTGCCTGATATATTCTCTCGCCTCGAAGCCAAGCCTATTCACTTTCACGGCAACCGATGGAACGTCGCATCCGGTTGCGGTGCGCGGCAACTTGCAAGCCAACACCGGTATTGCGCTTCGTTCGGCAGCGCTCGCCGGTTTGGGTATCGCTGCAACCGCCTCTTTTATCGTGCATGAAGATTTACGTCGCGGCGCTTTGGTGCACGTATTGCCGTCATTTACGTTAAAGCCACGTGAGTTGTATGTGCTGTATCCACAAAATCGTCATCTTTCGCCGAAGGTGCGCGCTTTTGTGGAGTTTGCGAGTGACTGGTATCGGACGCCACGCTGGTAGTGATCGGCATGCTGTCAAAACGGCGGCCACCTTCGAGGGAGCGATGCGGGTCATTTTTTTGGGAAGATTGACCGCCGGTTCGCGCATTACAGTTTTGCGACCACGGCCCTTTGTTGCTGCGTTAAGCCGCCATAACCGTATGCCGCGGCGCGTGCATCGTGCACGTGTACATAACTTTCATGATGCAAATCGCCGAGCAAATCTGCCATTGCATTGAATACTGCGGCGATATAGGCGGCTTTTTCATCAGCCGTATTCGTTTCATCGGTGATACGAATAGCCAAAAAGAAGCTGGTTTTGTGTTGCGCGTGCAAACTCTCTCCCCCGACAAACCAATGGGCCGGATCGACGTGCGAAATAGCAATCGAGGTAAGCTCCGGTTTCTTATGCAAAATGTCCGCAGTCAATTGCGAAAGCGATTGCGCAACCTTGGCCGACGTTATGGCATTTGGCGGAGTTGATAGAAGTACAGTAAGTATGGGCATGATGTGCTTTCAATAGTATTTCGGACTGGCCCGCAACGCCCCAGCGGCGCTGTGCTTTCCTGGCTGCTGCTGATCTCGGGGAACCCGTCGGTCAGATGGAGACCAAAGTGTAGCCGCGCCGGAATCCGCAATACAGCCATCCCTAAACACATAATTCGTGCAAATTACGCACTAATCGTCACCAATGGATCGCTTAGTGTGATCGAAAGCAGGTTCGCACTCTTTGTCTTCTCTGTGCTAAAGGCAATCGATCCATCGATCCATCAATCTGCAAGTGGTAACGGGCTTGGTGGTTTGATCTCTTCCAGGCAAACCATCGATTTAACGCCCGCCACGCCCGGGACCTGCATCAACCGGTCGGTCAAAAATCCGGACAGCGATTTCAAATCGCTCGCCACTACTTTGAGCAAGTAGTCAAAATCGCCAGAGATGGTGTAACACTCAAGAATTTCCGGAAATGCGCGAATCGCTTGTTCAACCTTGCGGACCTGTTTGAACTGCTCACGCGCGATGTTCAAGCTGACAAATGCCGTAACGCCCAAACCAATCGCCGCAGGTTCTACTTGCGCCGCGTAACCACGAATAATGCCGTCCTTTTCGAGCCGCTGCACCCGCCGATAGCATTGCGGTGCCGATAGATTGACCCGATCCGATAACTCGACATTAGACGCCCGCCCGTTCGCCTGCAACGTGCGCAACAAAATTTTGTCATATCGATCCAATTTTTCCATTTATCATCTCATTCCTGCACGAATCATGCGTTTAAGTAGCGAAACATGCTTCATTATGCACAAATATTTTTATGCTTTGTGATTATCATGTAATCATAAACTGTGACCGGAGCGCATCATGAAAAACCCAGCCATCGCACTAGAAAATCGCTACAGTGCGCATAACTATTCACCTTTGCCTGTCGTTCTCAGCAGCGGGCGCGGCGTGTGGCTTATGGACGAAACAGGCAAGCATTATCTCGACATGATGTCCGCCTATTCGGCAGTCAGTTTCGGTCACAGCAATCCCACTTTAGTCGCAGCCTTAACCCGTCAGGCCAACCGGCTCGCCGTGACTTCCCGTGCGTTTTATACCGATCAACTCGGCCCATTTTTGCAGTTGCTGTGTGAAATGACCGGACAACCCAAAGCGCTGCCGATGAATAGCGGTGCAGAAGCTGTCGAAACCGCGCTTAAGGCCGCGCGGAAATGGGGCCACAAGGTGAAAGGAATTCCTGATAACAGTGCCGAAATCATCGTCTGCAAGGGTAACTTTGGGGGACGCACCACGACTATTATCGGATTTTCATCCGAGCCGCAATATCGTGACGGTTTTGGTCCGTTTCCGTCAGGCTTTGTATCAATACCGTTTGGCGATGCAGCAGCGCTGGAAGCGGCAATTACACCGCGAACAGCCGCTTTTTTGGTCGAGCCAATTCAAGGTGAGGGCGGTATTATCGTCCCGCCCGATGGCTACCTCGCTGCGTGCAGAGAAATTTGTACACGCCATAATGTCCTCCTTATTTGCGATGAAGTGCAAACCGGATTGGGTCGTACCGGCAAGCTACTGGCTTGCGACCACGAAAATGTCGTACCGGACGGCCTGATTCTGGGCAAAGCGCTAGGTGGCGGCTTGTTGCCAGTATCGGCATTTTTGGCACGAGAAGACGTCATGGCCGTGTTTACACCGGGCGACCACGGCAGCACTTTTGGCGGCAATCCGTTGGCCGCTGCGGTTGGTCACGCCGCGCTATCGTTGCTGCGCGATGACCATCTGGCGGCAGCCGCTGACCGCATGGGACAGCGCTTGCAAAGCGGCTTGCGCGCGATGTCGCATCCGGCCATCCGTGCAGTGCGCGGCAAAGGGTTGCTGATCGGGATGGAACTGGACCCGTCCATTATTTCGGCCCGCGCATTTTGTGAAATATTGCTGGAGTTAGGCATGTTGTCAAAGGACACGCATGAAACCGTGGTGCGGTTTGCGCCGCCGTTGATAATTAGCGCCAGCGAAATAGACACCGGACTCAACATCATTCGTAAGGCACTCGAAGCAATACCATCGGTCACCGCGCCAGCGGAACGGAGCTACGCATGACTTACGCCGGATATGACACGGCGCAAGCGGGCATCGAAAAAAGTGAATTGGTCGAAGCCAATGTCGCTAGCACGTTGAGCGCCACAAAATCAACTTACTTGATGTGTGCGCCAGATTACTTTGAAGTCGCATACGTCATCAATCCGTGGATGGCGGGCAATATTGCGCATGCCGACCACGATGTTGCCAGTTTGCAATGGGAAGAATTGGTCAGTGAAATTGCCTCCGTTGCCATCGTTCAACAGATTCCTGCCAAAGCTGGCGTGCCTGACCTCGTGTTCACCGCTAACGGCGGCGTAGTACGGGGAAATAAAGTGGTGCTCTCCCGATTTCGCCATGTTGAACGACAAGCGGAAGAAAGTCATTTCGAACATTGGTTTGCGGCGCACGGATTTGAAGTGTTAAAACTGGCATCACATTTACCATTTGAAGGGGCGGGGGACGCCTTGTTAGACCGTCATGATGACTTGTTGTGGTTTGGACACGGCCATCGCTCTGACGTGGCTTGCGCAGAACCGCTTTCTCAACTGTTGGACGTTGAAGTACAACCACTGCGTTTGGTCGATGCGCGGTATTATCATCTTGATACCTGTTTTTGCCCGCTTGAGGGCGGCGAAGTGATGTATTTCCCGGACGCTTTTGATGCTGCATCACAGATAGCTATTGCGGCCCGTGTTCCCCCGCATCGACGTTTGATTGTCAGCGCAGACGACGCCTTGCATTTTGCATGCAATAGTGTCAATTGCGGCCAACACATTTTTCTTAATTGTGCATCGGTGGCGTTGGTTAATGTGCTCACAGAGCATGGCTACATCGTGCACCAAACACCACTCACCGAATTCTTAAAAGCAGGAGGCGCGGCTAAATGTCTCACTTTAAAACTAAATGAACCTGTGCCGTGCCAACAAACCATCCCTTCAGTTATCAGGCTAGTGGATGCTGTCGATTGCCAGGAATGATCCATACCAGCGCGTTAAGCTATTGTTTCAAAGAACATAACCCTTTGATTTAACGTATAATTTCTTCTATCCACCGTATGTCTAACCCGGCGCTGCCTGCGACCGGGTTTTTGCATTTTTTTGACTGCGGATCAATACCTGTTCATTTCAAAGACTAAAGTAAGCCTATGAAGCCCGTCGTCAACCAGATATCTCCTACCGAAACCCATTTGCGGCAGTTATTGTCGCAGCGTATTTTGATACTCGATGGCGCGATGGGCACCATGATTCAGCAATACAAGCTGACGGAGGAAGATTATCGCGGTGGTCCAGTTGGGCGCTTCATCGGCTTTCAAGGTCCCGGTCGCGAATTGTTTGTCAAAGGCAACAACGAATTACTGTCGTTGACCCAACCGCATATCATCAGCGAAGTGCACGAACAGTATCTGGCCGCTGGCGCCGATCTGATCGAGACCAACACCTTCGGTGCGACGACCGTTGCGCAAGACGACTATCACATGGCGCATTTGGCGTATGAGATGAACGTTGCCTCAGCGCGTTTGGCACGTGCCGCCTGCGACAAATATTCGACCCCGGACAAGCCGCGCTTTGTCGCTGGCGCGTTGGGACCGACACCAAAAACCGCGTCAATTTCGCCAGAGGTCAACGATCCGGCGGCGCGTAACGTGACGTTCGATCAACTGGTTGCGGCCTATCTGGATCAAACGCGCGCGCTGGTCGAAGGCGGGGCCGACGTACTCTTGGTCGAAACCATTTTCGATACGCTCAATTGCAAGGCCGCTTTGTTCGCAATTGATACCTTCTTCGAAGAGTCCGGTCTGCGCTTGCCGATCATGATTTCCGGCACCGTCACCGACGCATCGGGACGTATTTTATCGGGCCAGACTGTGCCCGCGTTCTGGAATTCGATTCGCCATGCCAACCCGCTGACCGTGGGCCTCAACTGCGCACTAGGCGCGGCCTTGATGCGGCCGTATGCCGAAGAATTGTCCAAGATTGCCGACACCTTTGTCTGCATCTATCCAAACGCCGGTTTGCCCAATCCAATGAGCGATACCGGGTTTGACGAAACGCCGGATGTGACTTCATCGCTGCTAAAAGATTTCGCCGAAAGCGGCTTCGTCAACATCGCTGGCGGTTGCTGCGGCACCACGCCGGATCATATTAAAGCCATTGCCGATACCGTCGCCAGCATTGCGCCACGCGTTGTTCCCGAGACGACGCACGAGATGCGTCTGTCCGGCCTTGAGCCTTTTACCATCGACGACAGTTCGCTCTTCGTCAACGTTGGTGAACGCACCAACGTCACTGGCTCGAAAGCTTTCGCTCGATTGATTCTTAACGAGCAATACGACGAAGCGCTGGCGGTAGCGCGGCAACAGGTTGAAAACGGCGCTCAGATCATCGACATCAACATGGATGAAGCGATGCTGGATTCGTTAGCGGCGATGACCCGTTTCCTCAACCTGATCGCTTCCGAACCGGACATCGCACGCGTGCCGATCATGATCGATTCGTCGAAGTGGTCGGTGATTGAGGCGGGCTTGAAATGCGTGCAAGGCAAGGCCATCGTCAACTCGATTTCGATGAAAGAAGGCTTGCCGGAATTTATTCGCCAAGCCACATTATGCCGCCGTTATGGCGCTGCGGTAATTGTGATGGCCTTCGATGAAAAAGGTCAGGCCGATACCTACGAACGCAAAATTGAGATCTGCAAGCGCGCATACGATATTCTGGTCGAACAGGTTGGCATTCCCCCGGAAGATATTATTTTTGATCCGAATATTTTTGCGATTGCCACCGGTATCGAAGAGCATAATAATTACGCCGTAGATTTTATCAACGCCACGCGCTGGATTCATCAGAATCTGCCGTACGCCAAAATCAGTGGCGGCGTATCGAACGTCAGCTTCAGTTTCCGCGGCAACGACCCGGCGCGTGAAGCAATTCACACAGTATTTTTGTATCACGCGATCAAAGCTGGCATGACCATGGGAATCGTCAACGCCGGTATGATGGGCGTGTACGACAGCCTGCCCGCTGAGTTGCGCGAACGGGTCGAAGACGTGGTGTTGAATCGCCGTGATGACGCGACCGAACGCATGATTGAAATCGCCTCTACTTTGAAAGCTGGCGCCAAGAAGGAAGAAGAAACCCTGGAATGGCGCAGCGGCACGGTGCAGCAGCGCTTGTCGCATGCGTTGGTGCAAGGTATCACGCAATGGATTGTCGAAGATACCGAAGAAGCACGTCAGGAATTGCTGGATAACGGTGGTCGTCCGATCCACGTTATCGAAGGTCCGTTGATGGACGGTATGAACGTCGTCGGTGACTTGTTCGGGCAAGGAAAAATGTTCTTGCCGCAAGTGGTGAAATCGGCACGCGTGATGAAACAAGCGGTTGCGCATTTGATTCCGTTCATCGAAGAAGAAAAACGCCTTGATGAAGAACGCACCGGCATCGCCGCCAAGCCGAAGGGAAAAATCGTTATCGCAACGGTCAAAGGCGACGTCCATGACATCGGCAAAAACATTGTTTCAGTGGTCTTGCAGTGTAATAATTTTGAAGTCGTTAACATGGGCGTCATGGTCCCGTGCTCTGAAATTCTGGCAATGGCAAAGGCAGAAAATGCCGACATCATCGGTCTTAGTGGTCTGATCACACCGTCGCTGGAAGAAATGGCCTACGTCGCTAAAGAAATGCAGCGCGATCCTTATTTCCGTAGCGTAAAAATGCCGCTATTGATTGGTGGTGCAACCACCAGTCGCGCCCATACTGCGGTCAAGATTGCGCCTAATTATGAAGGTCCGGTGGTGTATGTGCCGGATGCATCGCGTTCCGTGTCAGTGGCGCAATCGCTGCTGACGCCAGAACAGCGGGATCAATACGTTGCCGAAATCGCCGTTGATTACGAGCGTATTCGCGTCCAGCACGCCAACAAAAAAGCCGTTCCGATGTTGAAATTGGCAGATGCGCGGGCCAATCGTACCAAGTTGGATTTTGCGCCGGTAAAACCGAAATTCATAGGCCGTCGCCTGTTCAAAAATGTGGATCTCGGCACACTTGCTCGCTATATCGATTGGGGTCCGTTCTTTCAAACCTGGGATTTGGCAGGTCCGTATCCCGCCATTTTGACCGATGAAGTGGTTGGCGATGCTGCCAGCAAAGTATTCGAAGAAGGTCAGGCTTTGCTGAAGAAAGTCATTGACGGACGCTGGCTGACAGCCAACGGCGTGATCGCCTTGTTACCGGCAAATACAGTCAACGACGACGACATCGAAGTCTACACAGACGATACCCGTACGCAGGTTGCTTTCACCTACTACGGCGCACGCCAGCAAACGGTAAAACCGATCATTGATGGCGTCGCACGACCAAATCAATGCCTCTCCGATTTCATCGCGCCGAAATCATCCGGCATCGCCGATTACATCGGCTTGTTTGCAGTCACCGCAGGCATCGGCATCGAGAAATACGAGAAGCGTTTTGAAGATGCGCACGACGATTATTCGTCCATCATGCTGAAGTCATTGGCAGACCGTTTAGCCGAAGCATTTGCAGAATACTTGCATGAACGGGTGCGCAAAGATTTGTGGGGTTATGTGCCGACTGAAGACCTGTCAAGTGAAGCATTGATCAAGGAATCTTATAGCGGTATTCGTCCTGCGCCAGGTTATCCTGCGTGTCCTGAACATACCGTCAAGGCCGACATGTTCAAGGTATTGCAATGCGAAGAAATCGGCATGCTACTCACAGAATCCTACGCGATGTTTCCTGGTGCGGCGGTATCAGGTTTCTATATGGCCCACCCGGAATCGAAGTATTTTGTCGTCGGCAAGATCGGTGACGATCAGGTCAGCGATATGGCGAAACGGCGTGACGTGCCGAAGGAAGAAATCGAACGCTGGATGGCACCGAATCTGTAACGTTATTGTTCAAGCCCTTTGTCTCAAAGGGCTTTTTTTATATCTCAAATACGATAGCGGTTGGTATCGATGACTGTGTTGATAGGCGCGCGCTGATCGTTGATGAGGATTACCGCTGTTCAAAGTCTTTGCTGAACCGCCTTGATCAGCGTTGATTATATGGCGCGTTCTTAGTTCGTATCCAGCAATCGGCAGTTGCGCAACTGGCTTGCGTCTGCGCCACTACATGCGGTCCGTTCCTCACCGTTCTATTCAGAATGGATACACCCCCGATACTAAGTCGAACACCTAACAAGCATTCAAACATCGTAAAAATGCAAACAATAGCGTTGATACTCGTCGTAAATTTCGATGACCAACTCTATTGAGAATGCTATGACAAGACAGGACGCATTACCAACGCGATTCGGAGTGGACAAAAAATGAGTCTACCCATTGCAGTCGCCATGACAACCCCGTGCAGTGATCGTAAGGGAGTGGAATGCGCAATAGAAATTATGCAGCTCCGTGACATCCCCGACATCATGGAAAAAATGGGCTGGCCTATCGCCGCACAGATTATGCGGCACTGGTTCGAGAACGACTCTGGTTGGGTGATGCCCAACGACGTAAAAATAGGGAAATTTGATCCTTGTAAACTGACGCCAGCGGAGTATGACGACCAGATTATCAAGATGGCGTGGTTACTGAAATTTCCGCGTGCGGTGGAGGCGTTTGATGATGTTTTGGAAAATTGGGCAACGGATAATGGAAAGGATGAGCTTGTTAAAAAATTAATAAAATGGGGTTGGAAACCAAAATCGATAGAGCCATGCAAGTTAGGAAGCCGCACCCTGTCTGCGCGTGAACTAGATAGTAAGTGCCAGGTGAATTACCGAGAATTTGGCACAAAACTAGATGTTATGGACGAGCTATACGGTGCTGTTGGCAAGGGCATTTTTAAACTGGCCGTAGTCGGCGAAACAAGCACCAATTGGTTGCTGCAACAGGACATATTTCATGTCAAGCATATCGGCATTTACTTACGCGATACCTACGACTTCAATACTACTAGCACTTTTGAAGAAATGGTTCCTTTGGGGGTATGGAGCAAAACGCGGTTACTTCCAAAAGATGAAATGGCTGCTTACATGTTGTTGTACAGCGCTATAAACAAAACAAACATGAGTAAACAATTTCCTAGTGTGGTCCCTGCCTTTAACGACGACTTCCGACGCTACCAAACGCGCCATAAGACAGGTGGGGATTTTGTGGTGTATTAGGATGTGATGTGGGTAAAAGTACCTAAAAAAATGGAGATAGCGCTACCGTGGCAAAAATCAAAATCAAAATCAAAATAAAATGGATTTTCATATTAATAGCTCTTCCTGTACTTGCCTATTTTACGTATAAAAATTGGCATGAGGGAACGCCTTACGGAGAAAAACAATATAGCCCGAATAAGGAGTTCTATTATCAGCGATACAAAGTCTTCACCATTGAGGAGTGGATTCCGTACGTGCCGATGCCAGGAGGAGGTTCTGACAGTTTGTTTTATGTAGACGGTTACGTCAGGGGATATACAGCAAACGGAGATTTTATTGGAGAAGCGTACGCACACGGAATGCCGATGGCAAACATATTCTGGATATATGACTTTCTTGTCGTGATGGATGGTGCTAGTAACAATGATGATGATGGACGAATTAAGTTTCCAAAAGATGTAGGTTTTCCATGATAAAAATCAGAAGAAAATGGCTTTTCATATTAATAGCCCTTCCCGTGCTTGCTTATTTTTCTTATGAAAATTGGCATGAGGGAACGCCGTACGGCGAAAAACAATATAGCCCGAATAAGGAGTTCTATTATCAGCGATACAAAGTCTTCACCATCGACGACTTGATTCCCTTCATGCCGCTGCCGGGCGGAGGTTCTGACAGTTTGTTTTATGTAGACGGTTACGTCAGAGCATATACGGCGGCCGGAGACTTTATTGGAGAAGCCTACGCACACGGAATGCCAATGGCAACCAAATCTTGGTGGCGCAATAAACTCGCAGTGATGGATGGTGAGGAAAGCGGCAAGGATGGCGAGGGCATAATTATCCTTCCGGGAAGTTCAAGCGAGCCATGATAAATATCAGAAAAAAATGGCTGTTCACATTAATAATGCCTCCTGATTGTCTATTTCAATATGTAAATATTCACCAGAAAATTCCATACGAAGAAAAAATATAGTCTGAACAAATTTTTGTTCTGTTAATAAAAAGCGGCCTGCTTAACATCTCAACAGGCCGCAAGTTTCATCATGATATTTTCCAATACGCCACATTCAGCGTCAATCCCACCAGCTCAATTTAATCCAGCAGTCTCCACTTAAACATCAATAGCCGCTTGCGAGTGCACCCGATTGCGTAATTCAAATTTTTGAATTTTCCCAGTTGAGGTCTTCGGTAGCGTACCAAAATACACGGCTTTCGGCACTTTGAATCCTGCCAGAATATTTTTACAAAAAATGATTATTTCCGCTGCCGTTACTGTTGCCCCTTCTTTTAACTCGACAAAAGCGCATGGCGTTTCTCCCCATTTTTCGTCCGGCTGGGCGACTACTGCGGCGGCTAAAACGTCTGGGTGGCGATAGAGCGCTTCTTCGACTTCGACGCTCGAAATATTTTCTCCTCCGGAGATGATGATGTCTTTGCTGCGATCCTTAATTTTGACATAGCCGTCGGGCATGCACACGCCGAGATCACCGGTATGAAACCAGCCACCTTCAAATGCTGCTTGTGTGGACTTTTCGTTTTTGAGGTAGCCCTTCATGCAGATATTGCCGCGAAACATGATCTCGCCAATTTCTAAGCCATTGGCTGCTACTGGTTGCAGCGTCGTCGGGTGCAATACGGCGAGCGATGTTTGCAGGTGATAGCGCACGCCTTGCTGTGATTTTTTGACGGCGCGGGCGTCGACGCTGAGTCCACTCCAATCGGCTTGTTCTGCGCACACGGCTGCGGGACCGTAGGTTTCGGTCAATCCATAAACGTGGACCAGATCGAAGCCCATTTCTTCCATTTTTGCGAGTACGGCGGCGGGCGGCGGCGATCCTGCGACCATGCCGCGTACGACGCCCTGTATGCCATCGCGCCATTCGGCGGGTGAGTTGGCTAATGCGGCATGCACAATCGGGGCTGCGCAATAGTGCGTAATTTTCTGTTCTTTGATCAGGTCAAATACCAGCTTTGGTTCAAACTTGCGCAAACACACGTTGACGCCGGCGCGCGCGGCAATTGTCCATGGAAAACACCAGCCGTTGCAATGAAACATCGGCAGCGTCCACAGATACACAGGATGCTTCGGCAGATCCCATTCGAGGATATTCGATATGGCATTCAGCGTTGCGCCACGATGGTGATACACCACACCTTTAGGGTCGCCCGTTGTGCCGGAAGTGTAGTTCAGTGCTATCGCGTCCCATTCATCCGTTGGCGGCTCCCAGACAAAATCGGTATCGCCGGTTGCCAGTAACGCTTCATAGTCGGTATCGCCAAATGGCGCGGCTTGCGGCCCGAGCAAATCATGCACGGCAATAATCGTCAGACCAGCAATCTGCTGTGCGAGTTGCCCCGCCAGTTCAGCGAATTCGGTATCCACGACGAGGACTTTGGCTTCGGCATGGCGCAGCATGAAAGCCAGCGAAGTCAGGTCGAGTCGAATGTTCAGCGCGTTTAGTATTGCCCCTGCCATCGGAATGCCAAAGTGCGCCTCTACCATTGCGGGTGTATTCGGCAGCATGACGGCGACAGTGTCACCTTTTTTGACGCCAAGTCGCTGCAAACCGCTGGCAAGTCGTTTGGTGCGGTCGTAC
This sequence comes from Glaciimonas sp. Gout2, assembly GCF_035018905.1. Taxonomy (NCBI): domain Bacteria; kingdom Pseudomonadati; phylum Pseudomonadota; class Betaproteobacteria; order Burkholderiales; family Oxalobacteraceae; genus Glaciimonas; species Glaciimonas sp. Gout2. Next base: position 35,365 of record NZ_JASJXA010000009.1, read on the forward strand.
GTTTCGCGCCAGTTTTGCCGGAGTTGCCCGTGCACAATCGCTAGCCGGTCGCCGTAGACCTCGGCGGCACGAGCGATGAAATCGATGGGCGTGAGTGCTACAAAGTTGGCTTGATTCTTGCCAAGGCCGGTGTCGAAATCTGCTGCCATGCTAGTCTCCTGATGGAATATGCCACTATCCTGATTGGTTTTGTTATTGTGTAATGGCGTAATGGTGTAATGGTGTAACAGGCGTTAGCCTATCACTTGCTAGGCATTTTGTTTGTCATGCAGATGACAGGTTGCGCACTTTGGACAAAAAATATTCAACTATTTCCATTTCATAGTAGATGCCATGACAAGTGTCGGGTTAAACCTTATTGATCAGCTTTCCATGCATGCGTGGTTTTTGGCGCTGGCTCCGGAACATCAGACGCTGGTAGCAAAAACGACAGTGATCCAGCATTTTTCCCCAAGGGAATTTGTGGCACGCCGCGGCGTTATTTCGCACTATTGGATCGGTGTGCAGCGCGGATTAATCAAGCTGGCTATCTACAGCGCAGATGGTCGCAGTTGTACGTTTTCAGGTATTCCTGCCGGTGGTTGGGTCGGTGAGGGCAGCGTGATCAAACGGGAGGTGCGCAAATATGACGTGATTGCAGTACGCGACGCTGAGATTATGTTAATTCCGGAGCAGACGTTTCATACTCTCTTGGCTGAAAGCTTGCCGTTCACCGCCTTCGTTATTCGGCAACTGAATGAGCGTATGGGCGAGTTCATTGCTTCGTTGCAAAACACGCGGTTGCTAAGTGCCGATGCGCAGGTTGCTCAAGCGATTGCGCAGTTATTTCATCCTGTGTTGTACCCCCGCACGATGGCGGTACTCGCCTTTTCTCAAGAGGAAATCGGTTTGTTGACCGGATTATCACGCCAGCGCGTCAATCAGGCGTTGCAGGAACTGGCCAGATTGAATCTGGTGACAACTTCCTACCAATCGATTCAGGTGGTGGATCTGGATGGATTGCGGCGCTTTGGTTTGGCGGAATTATGAGACTGATTGACGGGCTTGGCGGTAATGGAATATGTTTGCCGCATTGAATTAACATCCAAGATTTGCCGATGAAACGGTGGATGGATTTTTGTTGGAGTCTCGAGCGGACTCCAACTGCTGGCTCAAAGCGTCTATTAATTTTCGAGTTTATGAAACGTTTTATCAAGATTATCTTGTGCACGCGCAAGTTTGTTTTGCTGGGTATTTAACCACGCGACGTCCTGCATCAATTTCTCTTTTTCAACCGCGAGCATGCGTTCGGTTTCACTGCGCTGCGGTCCGCCCAGGCCTTTGCTGGAAGACAGCATATTTTGTGCGGTCAACGATTTTTTGTAACGTTCTTGCGTCAATGGAAATTGCGTTTCGGTGAACCCGAAGACCTTCACTGCTTGGGCATACTTTTGTTGCACGATGTCAAAAGGTATGTCGGTCGGCTTGAGCTTATTGGTGCGACCGTAGGTAACGAGATCAGAGGCAAAGTGATGACCTACGCGGAACGGAATATCGGAGTCGCGTTGCAGGATATCGGCCAGTTCCGTTGTTGTCGAATAGTCTTCGTCTACTTCTTGCAACGAGCGTTTTTTGTCGATGATCAGGTTGTCCATCAGATCGGCCAGTTTGATGAAGGCGTCGGTGGTCATGTCCAGCGTCTTTTCGACCTGATCGCGTTTGTAATCCGGCATCCCTGGCGTGACGTTGTGTGCCTCTAACTGGAATGTCATTGACCCACCAACGATATCACTCGCTTGCAAGCGAAGGATATTGAGGGCGTAGGGATTGCGTTTTTGCGGCATGATGCTGCTGGTCCCGGTCAGGCGTCCTTCCTGAATCATGATCCAGGGATAAGGCTGGTGGTATTGGGTGTGAATGTCTTGCATCAAAATACCGATCATCAACGCCGCATTGCTGCATAACGTGACGAGTTCGACGCCCTGATCCAGCGCACCTAACTGGGTGGCATCGTACGAGTTCTCGATGACGCCATCAAATCCCAATAATTCTGCCAGTCGTCGCCGATCCACTGGAAAGCTTGATGTGCCCAGCGCCGCGCCGCCTAACGGACTTTGATTAAGGCGTGCATAAGCCTCTTGCAAGCGGGTGCTGTCGCGACCAAACGCAGACGCAAATGCGAGCAAATAATGCGCGTAAGTCGTGGGTTGCGCCTGCACGCCGTTGGTATAGGCGGGGACGATGGTGTCAAGATGCTTTGCGGCTAGCGCAAGGAACTCGGCTTTCGATTTGTTCATCGCATCCATCAGTTTTAAGGCGCGCTCGCGTTGCATCAGGCGACGGGTCGTTGACAGGATGTCCTGACGGCTGCGACCAGAATGCATGCGCGAGCCATCCGGCCCAGCAATGGCAAGGATCAGCGGCTCATATTGTAGATAGTCTGCTGGTCGTTTCGCGCCGGGCTGGTCACCGTTCTGGATGACTTGGTCGACTGCGGAGGCGATCTTTTTACCAAGGGCGGGCGGCACAATGCCTGTTTCTACGACCATGACGGTCGAGGCCTTGTTCATTTCGCCTAGAAAGTGAAAGTTGTCGTGCAAATCCTTGCCAGTTGGTGCGTCTGCTGCGGCATACGCTAGTGAGCATGCGATCAGAGGAATGAGCGCCAATATGCTGATCCGTCGGGAAAATGGGGAGAGAACGGACATTTGAATGGTCTTGAGATGAGGACGGGACATTTTTTGCCTGGGTTGCGCTGGTTGGAGCGTCGATTCTAATGGAATGCGGGTCATTGCCGTGATTAAATACACCATGTACACCCCATTTACACCATGCACACCATGCGAACGTAAAAGGGGCGTGTTCTGCAACACGCCCCTTGGTTCTGCCTTGAATCGATGCGATATTTAAATCGCCGCTTGTTAATTAACTTATTGGTTGGTCAACTAATGCTCTCACTTATTACGTGAGCGTTTAGCGCGTCTATTATTCAGCGCCCAAATGAATATATCTAAACAAGAAGACCGCGGCAATAATCCACACCACCAGTTTCACTTCCTTAAATCGGGCGGTGAACAATTTCAATGCGGCGTAGGAAATAAAGCCGAAGGCGATCCCGTTGGCGATGGAGTAGGTGAACGGCATCATTAATACCGTAATAACTGCAGGTACGCTCTCAGTGCTGTCGTCCCAATCCAGATGCGTGACTTCGCGCAGCATCAGACAAGCGACATAAAATAGTGCTGGCGCGGTCGCATATCCAGGAACTGCTCCGGCCAATGGTGCAATAAACAGGCACGCCAGAAATAGGATCGCCACGGCCAGTGCGGTCAGTCCGGTCCTACCACCGGCTTGCACGCCCGCCGCGCTTTCGATATAAGCGGTGGTGCTGGAAGTGCCGAGAAAGGTGCCAGCCACAATCGCTGTGCTATCTGCCAGCAAAGCACGGTTAAGGCGTTCCATCTTGCCATTCTTGACCAGACCAGCGCGCGTGGCGACACCGATCATGGTGCCGGTGGCATCAAACAGCTCTACCAGAAAAAATACCAGCACGATGTTCATGACGCCCATCGATAGCGCACCCATGATGTCGAGTTTGAACAAGGTCGGCATGACTGATGGCGGCATGGAAAATATGCCCATAAACTTGTTGCCGCCGATCAGAAAGCTCAGGATAGTCACCGTCACAATGCCGATCAATATGGCACCCTTGACCTGGAATCGGTCGAGCACGACGATGATCAGAAATCCGACAATCGCCAGAATCGCAGGGATTTGATGCAGATCACCCAACGAGATAAAGGTGGCCGGATTGGCGACCACGATGCCAGCAGTTTTGAGAGAAATAAGTCCCAGAAATAGTCCGATACCGGCTGTGATGGCTATTCGGATACTGGGGGGAATCCCATTGACGATGATTTCTCGGACGCCGACCAGACTGATGATTAAAAACAGGCAGCCAGAAATGAAGACCGCACCAAGCGCCACTTCCCAAGGTACACCCATTCCTTTGACCACGGTATAGGCGAAGTAGGCGTTCAGTCCCATTCCGGGCGCCAGCGCAATAGGATAGTTGGCATAGCACGCCATGATCAGTGTACCGACCGCGGCCGCGATACAGGTCGCCACGAATACGGAGTCTTTTGGCATACCGGCGTCGCCCAGAATCGCCGGGTTGACGAAGATGATATAGGCCATCGTTAGAAACGTTGTGAGTCCGGCGATCAGCTCGGTACGCACGTCGGTGCCATTGTCCTTCAGCTTAAAAAATTTCTCGAGAAATTGCATGGTGTCTCCTTTATTATTGTAAGGCCGCAGTGGTCGACGTCCACAGTTGCCCTTTTGACCTGTTTTTAGTTTTTGTGAGGTTACCCGTTAGTTGCGCATTAAGCAGCGTTCGGGCAACGTAATGTGTTCCAGATTGCGGGCTGGAGGATGCTTCCTTGCGAATAATAGGTATATAAAATAGATGATAACTGCGCTCGCCTGATTTTACTTATTATGGATGCAAGTAAAAGATAAACGTCCAATTAGGAATATTGTTATTTCTAATTGCAATTGCAGGGCAAAACGGCACACGTCAGCGCATAGCAATTGTTAATATTTATGGTACTAAATGATTACTATAATGAAGGTGATCCATGCTGAATCATCGTAGTTAATGTTGGTGAAAGATGACGCATAGTAATAATTGAAAAGTTTTGGGTCGATAAAAAGTAGATACAAGACCGGTATCAACCAGCCAGCATCAAAAACCGTATCGATATTTCATTCTGCAAATAGTCGACATCATCGGTATAGCGCACTCGTCAACGTGCGCGACTGCTAATCTATAGTGTATAAATAAATCATATTGGAGTCTTTCTTGTCTACTGCCATCCAAACCACCGCACCATCCGGCGCAGCCAGCAGCCCAATTCGGTTTTTTTATCGTGGTGAGGTGCACACGGTCGACCGCGCCGCACCAACCCGTACCATTCTCCAGCATCTGCGCGAAGATCTGCATTGCACCGGAACCAAGGAGGGTTGCGCCGAGGGCGATTGTGGTGCCTGCACTGTGGTGATCGGTGAAATCGGCGCTGATGGCGTCCAGATGAAATCAGTGAATTCCTGTATTCAATTTTTGCCAACGCTGGATGGCAAAGCCTTGTTTACAGTCGAGGATTTGAAACAACAGGATGGCGCGTTGCATCCGGTACAACAAGCAATGGTTGAATGCCATGGCTCGCAGTGCGGCTTTTGTACCCCCGGCTTCGTCATGTCGTTGTGGGATTTATATCTCAAAAACGAAGGCGTGCACGCGCTTTCGTCATCGCCCGCGACATCTGCTGCGCCAACTAGCCAATGCTTGCAATCCCAGCAATCCATCCAATGGCAGCCTTTGCAGCGCCAGGATATCGATCTGGCATTGTCCGGAAATCTATGCCGCTGTACGGGTTATCGTCCGATTATTGATGCGGCGCACCGAATGGGCGAGTTGCCGCTGGTCAATTTCGACCGCGACAGATTGCAGGCATCGTTGCAGCTACTACAGCGCGACGAACTGTTTACCTATAGTTACGAAGGACAACATTTTTACGCGCCGCGCACCTTACAACAATTGGTCGACATCCGCGCCATGCATCCAGCGGCGCGCATGCTGGCGGGATCGACCGACGTTGGTTTATGGGTCACCAAACAAATGCGCGACCTGGGCGACATCATCTTTTTGGGGCAAGTCAAAGAACTCGCCACCGTCGTCATCAAAGACGGTCAACTTCACATCGGCGCAGGCGTCACACTTAACGATGCGTATTCAGCGCTCAGCACGCATTACCCGGAATTGCGTGAGATGTGGCAACGATTTGCTTCGTTACCGATTCGGAATGCTGGCACACTCGGTGGCAATGTCGCGAATGGCTCCCCGATTGGCGATTCTCCACCATGGTTGATCGCACTCGGTGCGGAAGTGGTGTTACGCGGACCGACCGGTCAACGCGTGATGCCATTGGAGTCGCTCTATCTGGATTACATGAAAAAAGACATGCAACCCGATGAGTTCGTTGAATCGGTCAGGGTGCCGCTTCCAAATGGCGCTACGCAGTTCCGCACTTACAAACTGGCGAAGCGGTTTGATCAGGATATTTCTGCGGTATGTGCCGCGTTTTCTGTGGTGATGGACGGCGACAACATTGGTGCGATCCGTATCGCTTTTGGAGGCATGGCGGCGACACCGAAACGCGCCGCCAAAGCCGAAGCATCGCTATTAGGGCAGCCTTGGGACGAAACGCGTTTGCAATCGGCCATGGCCTTATTGGCAGAAGATTTTGCACCGTTATCAGACATGCGCGCATCCAGCACCTATCGGATGAAAACAGCGCAGAATCTATTACGTCGCTTCTGGTTAGAAACCCGTATTGACGCGCCGTTACGGCCGGACCAGGTTAATGCGTTTGCCAGCGTTGCGTGCGCTGCCTGACATTAAGCGCCATTCGGCATAAGGAAGAAAGATTATGAATACCCAAACTGACGCTTTTTTAAAAACTGATAGTGGCGCACCTGCCGATAAGACTACCTGGGCGGAAGTCGGCCAGTCACATCCGCACGAATCGGCGGTTCTCCATGTACTGGGCGAAGCTACCTATACCGACGACATACCCGAAGCGCAAGGCACGTTGCACGCCGCGCTCGGGATGTCTCAAAAGGCGCATGCGCGGATTCGTTCGATCAATCTGGAAGCGGTCCGTAGCGCCACAGGCGTGGTCGCGGTCTACGTTGCCGGCGATATTCCTGGTACCAATGATTGCGGTCCGATCATTCATGATGATCCAATTCTTGCCGATGGTCTGGTCCAATATGTCGGACAACCAATATTTGTGGTCGTCGCCGACAGCCACGACAACGCTCGCCGTGCAGTGCGCAAAGCGGTGGTCGACTATGATGAACTGCCAGCGATTTTGACGCCGCAGGCAGCGCATGCGGCAAAGTCGTATGTGTTGCCGCCGATGCATCTGGCACGCGGCAATGTTGAGTCGGCGTTTGCCAATGCGCCGCATAAATTAAGCGGCGAGTTGCTGGTCGGCGGTCAGGAGCAATTCTATCTGGAAGGTCAGATCTCGTATGCGATTCCCAAAGAAGGTAACGGCATGTTGGTTCAATGCTCGACCCAGCATCCGTCCGAAATGCAGCACGTTGTAGCGCACGCGCTGGGTTTGCACGCGCACAATGTGGTGGTTGAATGTCGTCGTATGGGCGGCGGATTTGGCGGCAAGGAATCGCAATCGGCTTTATGGGCAGCGGTTGCAGCAATATCTGCGCATAAATTAAAGCGTCCTGTCAAACTGCGGGCTGATCGTGACGATGACATGATGGTGACTGGCAAGCGGCATTGCTTTCATTATGAGTATGAGGTCGGTTATGACGACGGCGGACGCATAGTTGGCGCGCGGGTACAGATGGTCAGTCGGGCGGGTTATTCAGCCGATTTGTCGGCACCGGTTGCCACGCGCGCGGTCTGCCATTTTGACAATGCCTATTATTTGTCAGACGTAGACATCAGCGCTATGTGCGGCAAAACCAATACCCAGTCGAATACGGCGTTCCGGGGCTTTGGCGGACCGCAAGGTGCAATTGCGATTGAATACATACTCGACGAGATTGCGCGTAATCTTGGTCGTGATGCGTTGGATATTCGCAAACATAATTTCTATGGTCGTAATGAGCAAGAAGGCCGCAATGTGACGCAGTACGGTCAAATAGTCGTCGACAACGTCATCCATGAACTGGTTGAAGAGCTGGAAAGTACCAGTGACTATCGCCAGCGCCGTGCAGCTATCGATACTTTTAACGCCAACAGTCTGGTGCTCAAAAAAGGCCTCGCGCTCACGCCAGTCAAATTCGGTATCGCCTTTAACGTCACCCACTTGAATCAGGCCGGTGCGCTAGTGCATGTCTACACCGACGGCTCTGTGCTGGTCAACCATGGCGGCACCGAAATGGGGCAAGGCGTTAACACCAAAGTTGCACAGGTTGTCGCGCACGCGCTAGGCATTCCGTTGGCGTTGGTGCGCGTCACGGCAACCGATACCAGCAAGATTGCCAATACATCCGCCACCGCAGCCTCCACTGGCGCTGATTTGAACGGTAAAGCAGCACAAAATGCAGCGCACAAAATACGTCAGCGTCTGGCCGAATTCTTCATCACCTTATATGCGGGCGATGTGACGGCGGTGACCTTTGCCGCGGGTCTGATACAAATGGGCGAACACAGCATTACTTTCGCTGATCTGGTGCAAAAAGCGTATATGGCGCGAGTGCAGTTATGGTCCGACGGATTTTATGCCACGCCGGGTTTGTATTGGGATTCCAAGACCATGACCGGTCATCCATTTTCTTATTTTGCCTACGGTGCTTCGGTCTCCGAAGTGGTGGTCGATACGCTTACTGGCGAGTGGAGACTGTTGCGCGCAGATGCTCTTTACGACGCGGGTGAATCGCTCAATCCCGCACTGGATATAGGGCAAGTTGAGGGGGCGTTCATTCAGGGGATGGGTTGGCTAACCACCGAAGAATTGTGGTGGAACAAGGATGGTAAGTTAATGACGCACGCGCCATCGACTTACAAAATTCCGGCCATATCCGATTGTCCGCAAGACTTCCGCGTGCGCTTGTTCAAGAATCGCAACGTAGAAGACAGTATTCATCGCTCCAAAGCTGTTGGTGAACCGCCATTATTGTTGCCTTTCTCGGTGTTTTTTGCGATCCGTGACGCCGTTGCCAGCGTCGTTGATCATCGCTACAACCCGCCGTTAAATGCGCCAGCGACCAGTGAAGCAATCTTGAATGCGATTACGGCGGTTGAAGCGATGGCCGCTGGTGCTTGAAATGGCGCTAGTTGCAAAGCCAGCTAAAGCGCTGTAAATCGAAAATTGATGCAAACGTCGATCACTGCACATGATCTTCAAAAAAGGTAAACCGCCATGACACTTTGGTTAAATGCATTGATCACGCTGATGAAGCAGCCGACACCGGCCAATCCAGCGATCTTGATCACGGTCGCGCAGGTCGAGGGTTCCGGCCCGCGCGCGCCTGGCGCAAAGATGGTGGTGACGACGTTGGCGCAGTTTGACACCATCGGTGGCGGTCACCTGGAGTTGTGTGCCATCGACATCGCGCGTCAGATGCTTTTGGATGCCGAATCGGATGCCTTTAGCGGAGCCGGTGAACGGCGCTTGCAACGATTTTCTTTGGGGCCGTCGCTTGGCCAATGTTGCGGCGGTGTGGTGCATTTAGCGTTTGAACGCGTCGATGCCAATGCCGCAGAATATTTTAATTATCTACAATTACGCCTGCGCAAAGCCGAGGACAGCTGGCGTTTAGTTGCCTTGGATCGCGTCGGCGGCACGGAAAGCGTAAATAGCGCAGCCGCGCCTAGTCTCTGCGATGTGGATGGTAGGCGCCTGCACGGTCCCGGTATGTTGCCGCGGTTGCCTGCCTTGATTGATGGCGCAATGCTGATACGTGATAGCGCGGGTCAGCGCTGGTTATTGGATGGCTGTCTTGCGCCGCGGCCACAATTATTTCTATTTGGCGCAGGCCATGTCGGCGCAGCCATCGTTCGCGCGTTGGCCGATTTGCCTTGTCGGATAACCTGGATCGATGAAAGGGAAGAAATGTTTCCCGATCTTCAGCCTGCCAATGTCACGATAGAAGCCACTGATACTCCCGAAGCCGTGGTCGCCAGCGCTCCGGCCGGCGCAAGCTTTTTGGTGATGACGCATAACCACGCGCTGGATCAACGCTTATCGGAGCTTATTTTGCAGCGCGACGATGTGGCGTGGTTTGGTTTGATTGGTTCAAAAACCAAGCGCATGCAGTTCGAGCATCGACTCGAAGAGCGCGGCATACCACCGCAGCGATTGGCCGAGATGGTGTGTCCAATCGGCATTCCGGGAATCATTGGCAAAGAGCCAGCGGTGATCGCTGCTTCAGTGACGGCACAACTGCTTCAGGTGTGGGAAAGCATCGGCCGCACATTGCCGGTCACGCCTGTTTTATCCGCTATATCCGAAGTTTCCAGCGTGTCGAATACAGTAGCACCGCAGATGTTTAGTGACGCTGGAACGCTTCTCTAAGATTCTCTTCGGTTTGGTAAGTTACTTTCGTATATAGATACCAGAAACACTTGGATGTTGAAACATGTGTAAACCGCATCTCAGAATAGATGTAAAAAAATAGATTTTGATTACTAAAGGAATGTATCTCATGGCAGCAGGCGACAACACCGCGCAATCCGATCACGCAACGCTTCAGGCCTATCGCGCCAGTGTGTTGCACTTTACTGCGGATCCTGCAGACCCCGCGCATCAAGCCGATGCGATTTGCTGGTATGAAGATGGCCTGTTGTTGATCAAAGGCGGACAGGTGGTCGCGGCTGGGGATTATCAGTATTTAAAAGGATCGCTGCCAGACGGTCAAGAAATCCACGACTATCGCGGCAAGATCATCATGCCGGGTTTCATTGATACACACGTTCATTATCCGCAGACCGATATGATCGCGTCGCCATCGCCGGGTTTGCTGCCTTGGTTGGAAAAATATACTTTTCCGACCGAGCGCAAGTTCAGCGATCCGGTGCATGCGCGCAAAGTGGCAGATTTTTTTCTGGATCAGTTACTACGTTGCGGGACCACAACCGCGATGGTGTATTGCACCGTGCATCCAGAGTCCGTCGAGGCTTTTTTTGCGGAAAGCGAAGCGCGCAACCTGCGGATGGTCGCCGGCAAAGTCTTGATGGACCGACATTGCCCCGATTTTCTGCAAGACACTGCCGAACGCGGTATCCGTGAAAGTGAAGACCTGCTCAAAAAATGGCACAACCGCGGGCGTCAGATGTACGCCATCACGCCACGCTTTGCACCCACGTCCAGTGACGCGCAATTGCAACTGGCGGGCGAATTGGCAGCGGCCTATCCTGACGTCTATTTGCAGACGCATGCGGCGGAAAATACGGATGAAGTGGCGTGGGTCAAATCACTGTTCCCAGATTCGCGCAGCTACATGGATGTCTACGACAAATATGGCATGCTACGCCCACGCTCAATGTATGCGCATTGCGTCTGGTTAGACGACAGTGATCGTCGGCGCATGGCCGAAACGCAATCGGCCATCTCGGTCTGTCCGACTTCCAACCTGTTTCTGGGTAGTGGCTTATTCGATTTTGAACGGGCTGATACGCATCGCGTGCCGTTATCATTAGCAACCGATGTTGGCGGCGGAACCAGTTTTTCGATGCTGCAAACCATGAATGAGGCATACAAAGTCGCCCGCATGGGCGGCACGTTTTTGCCAGCATTGCAGATGTTTTACATGGCGACACTGGGTGGCGCGCGCAGTATGCAACTGGAAAACACGATCGGCAATTTTGTCGCCGGTGCGGAGGCGGATTTTATCGTGCTGGACCCGCATGCCACGCCGCTGCTGGCGCGACGCACCGCTAATACTGACGGCCTTGAAGAGCTACTGTTTGCAATAGCATTGCTAGGGGATGATCGCAGTATTCTGGCGACTTTTGCGGCGGGGAAACGCGTTTATCAACGCTAACCTGATAAATGATAAAGCTACGCATTGCATCCCTGCACCGCGTGGCTTTCATACTCTCACCGTTCTATTGCTATACGGACGACGCACTTCGCAATGAAGGCCGTACCTTAAGACCGTAACGTATAGCGATTATTGCTAACGCATTGATAGCGACGCAGCACGTTGCCGCTGTCATCCACGCTTTCCAGATGCACGTCGAATTGCCACAATCGCGCCATGTGTCGTAATACTTCATCTGTGTTCTCACCCAGCGGTCGGCCGTCACTGCGGAAGTGACGCAAAGTCAGGCTCCGGTCACCGCGGGTATTGACCGACCATACCTGAATATTCGGTTCACGATGATTGATGTCATATTGGCGTGACAGCGTTTCACGGACGTACTGATAGCCCGACTCGTTATGGATTGCCGTCACCTCCAATTCACTTCGGTTTTCATCATCTTGCACCGAAAACAAATGCATATCGCGGATCAATTTGGGCGACAGATACTGGGCAATAAAACTTTCATCCTTAAAGTTACGCATCGCGTAATGGAGCGCTTCAAGCCATGGCGTTCCTGCTAATTGAGGAAACCATTCGCGATCTTCATCGGTGGGATGTTCGCAGATGCGTCGAATATCGCACATCATTGAAAACCCCAATGCGTAAGGATTGATCCCGTTGTAATACGATTTCGTGATCGGTGGTTGATACACCACGCTAGTATGCGAATGCAAAAACTCCATCATAAAACCGTCGGTCAGATGACCTTCATCGTAGAGCGTATTGAGCAGGGTGTAATGCCAAAATGTCGCCCATCCTTCGTTCATCACCTGGGTTTGTCGTTGCGGATAGAAGTATTGCGCGACTTTACGCACGATACGAATGACCTCACGTTCCCATGGCTCTAAAAGCGGGGCATTCTTTTCGGCAAAATACAGCAAGTTTTCTTGTGGTTCTGGCGGAAAGCGGTTTTCATCCTGCGCGGTGGCTTCTTCTTTTTTGGTTGGCAAAGTCCGCCACAACGCATTCACTTGTGACTGGTTGTATTCCTCACGCTCTCTGGCTTGCTCGCGTTCTTTCAGCAAAGACAAATGCTGCGGACGCTTGTAGCGATCGACGCCGTAATGCATCAGTGCATGACAAGAATCCAGCAATTCTTCAACGCGATCAAATCCATGGCGTTCTTCGCATTCTGCGATGTAATTACGGGCGTACACCAGATAATCGATAATGGCGTTTGCATCTGTCCACAGCTGGAATAAATAGTTGCCCTTGAAGAACGAATTATGGCCATACGCGGCATGCGCTACCACCAGCGCTTGCATCGTCAGGGTATTTTCTTCCATCAGATAAGCGATACAAGGATTCGAATTGATCACGATTTCGTAGGCCAGACCCATTTGCCCACGTTTATAGCCGCGCTCTGTCGATAGGAAATGCTTGCCGAATGACCAATGGCGATAATTCACCGGCATCCCCGATGACGCGTAGGCATCCATCATTTGCTCGGCAGTAATTATCTCAAGTTGAATGGGGTAAATATCGAGCTTATACGCTGCTGCGACGCGCGCGATTTCGACGTTATATTGCTCGATTAACTCAAAAGTCCAGTCGGATGGGCAAGGTAACGGCGATTTGCGCTTGTTGATATCAGCACGTGCATTCATACGTTCACCTGTTTTTCAAACAGTTCACGAAATACCGGATAAATATCGCTCGCGTGCTGAACCTTCTTTTGCACGAACTGGCGATAATCTGGCACTATTTGTGCGTATTCCATCCACAAATTTTGCTCTTCAGGAACTACCTGAATGTAAGCAAAATAACGCGAACGTGGCAATATTTTTTGTTCAAGAATTTTGCGACATTTTGGTGAGTCATCATTCCAGTTATCACCGTCTGACGCCTGCGCGCCATAAATGTTCCAGTCACCCGGTGGATAACGGTCATCGATGATTTTAGACATCAGCTCAAGCGCGCTCGATACGACCGTACCGCCGCTTTCCTGCGAGTGGAAAAAGGTGTCTTCATCGACTTCATCGGCGCGCGTGTGATGGCGAATAAAGACCACTTCGATGTGTTCATAGTTACGCGTGAGAAACAGATACAGCAAAATAAAAAAGCGTTTAGCGAGATCTTTGCGTTGCTCGTCCATTGATCCTGACACGTCCATGACGCAAAACATCACCGCCTGACTTGACGGTTGCGGCTGACGGACGCGGTTGACATAGCGCAAGTCGAAAGGATCGATAAACGGGATACGCCAGATGCGCCCCTTCAGATGATGAATGTCATCAGCCAGACGCTTGATTTCTTCGCCACGGTCTTCTGTATCATCCTTCAGCGCTTCCATCAATAGCTCAAGCTCGCGTAGTCGCGCCACTAGCGGCGAACCTAGCGCAATGCGTCGTCCCAGCGAACTACGTAGCGATCTGACAATATCGATATTGTTGGGAGAACCGTCAGTAGAGTAACCGGCCCGCATATTTTTCCAGGTCGGTGCTGTCATCAGATTGGTTTTAATCAGACGCGGCAGCTCCAGGTCTTCGAAGAAATATTGCATGAACTCTTCACGCGACAATTCAAAAACGAAGTCATCCTGACCCTCGCCCTGATCACTTGCTTCGCTACCACCGCCGCGACCCGAGCCGCCGTCCGGGCGCGCAATCCTGTCACCTTGAAGATAATCCTGATTGCCGGGATGAACTACCTCGCGCATGCCACCTGATCCGTGTCGAAAGACCGGTTCGGAAATATCTTTACGGGGAATGGTAATGCTCTTGGATTTTTCGATTTCTGTGATACCGCGGTCACGTACCGCTTCTGTTACCGAACGTCGAATATCGTCGCGATAGCGACGCAAGAAGCGCTCGCGGTTCGCGATGCCCTTGTTCTTTCCAGCCAACCTACGGTCAATTATCTGATGTAACACGGTACAGTCTCCTGATCGGAATGTATCTGGGAGCTGCCACCGGTATCGCTTAATCCCTTAACCGATACCAGACTTACAAAAGCAGCCCTGTGCAGTTACAGTTCACACCACCACCGCAGATAGGGTCGTCTATCTTTCTACCGTCCATGCTCTGACATGATGTGGGGCTAAACGGCGCTCCGAATCCTCAGCGGTTCCTCAACTGTTTAAGGCCATTCCGCGTTCTTCGCACCATTTAGCTCCCATTCAGGTCTTATCAGCAGACGGTAAAAAAAGTTTATGACGATTTACGTACCCGCAGATACCATTCGCAGAGAAGCCTTACCTGCTTGGGGGTATAACCTTTAGTCACCATGCGATTGACAAAATCTTCATGCTTGCGCATCTCGTCAGCTGAGCCTTTCGCATTAAATGAAATGACGGGAAGCAGATCCTCCGTATTCGAGAACATCTTTTTCTCGATGACGACACGCAGTTTTTCATAACTGGTCCAAAGTGGATTCTTGCCACCGTTCGAGACTCTGGCCCGCAGAACAAAATTAACAATCTCGTTACGGAAATCCTTTGGATTACTGATGCCGGCTGGCTTTTCAATTTTCTCCAGTTCGGCGTTCAGTGCAGCCCTGTCAAAGCTTTCGCCGGTGTCATGATCACGGAACTCCTGATCCTGAATCCAGAAATCCGCGTACGTGACATAACGATCAAACACGTTTTGTCCGTACTCAGAATACGACTCCAGATAAGCGGTCTGGATTTCTTTGCCAATGAACTCGGCGTATCGTGATGCGAGCGTGTCCTTGACGTAAGAAAGATATTTTTGCTCAAGTTCCTGAGAGAATTGTTCTCGTTCAATTTGTTGTTCCAGCACGTACATAAGATGGACAGGATTAGCAGCGATTTCAGCCGAATCAAAATTGAACACTCGCGACAATATCTTGAAAGCAAAACGGGTAGAAACGCCGGTCATTCCTTCATCAACGCCGGCATAGTCGCGGTACTCCTGAAACGACTTGGCCTTCGGATCGCTGTCCTTCAGATTGTCGCCATCGTAGACCTGCATTTTAGAAAAAATATTTGAGTTCTCGGGCTCAGCAAGACGCGTCAGAATCGAAAACTGCGCCATCATTTTTAATGTTCCTGGCGCACATACCGCTTTGCCAAGTGAAGAGGTACGAATCAACTTTTCGTAAATCTTAATTTCTTCTGAAACACGCAAGCAGTAAGGCACTTTGACGATGTAAATACGATCCAGCAGCGCTTCATTATTCTTATTGTTGCGGAAGGCTTTCCACTCAGATTCGTTTGAGTGCGCCAGAATAATGCCGTCAAACGGGATCGCACCAAATCCTTCGGTTCCTTTAAAGTTACCTTCCTGCGTGGCGGTTAGCAACGGATGTAAAACTTTTATCGGCGCCTTAAACATTTCGACGAATTCGAGCAAACCCTGATTCGATAAGCATAATCCGCCAGAGTAGCTATAAGCATCGGCATCATCTTGTGAGTATTGTTCCAGTTTGCGAATATCGACTTTGCCGACCAGGGTAGAAATATCCTGATTGTTTTCGTCGCCTGGCTCCGTTTTTGAAATGGCGATTTGACGCAGAACGTTAGGGAAACGTTTGACCACCCGGAATTTACGGATATCACCGTTATATTCGTGCAGACGTTTTACTGCCCACGGACTGAGGATGGACTTGATGTACCGACGTGGAATGCCGTATTGTTCTTCTAGAATTCCGCCGTCTTCGTCATAGTCGAACAAACCCAGTGGCGATTCGTTCACCGGCGAACCTTTAATGGAGTAAAACGGTACATGCTCCATTAATTGTTTCAGACGTTCTGCGATAGACGATTTGCCGCCCCCAACGGGACCCAGCAAATACAGAATTTGTTTTTTCTCTTCGAGACCTTGAGACGCATGACGGAAATAAGCGACGACTTGCTCGATCACTTCTTCGGCGCCATAAAATTCTTTAAAGGCCGGATAGACTTTGATGACTTTGTTGGCAAAAATCCGCGACAACAATTGGTCCTGACGCGTGTCGATTTTTTCGGGTTCACCGATTGCCATCAGCATGCGTTCACCCGCCGTCGCATACACGGTGGGGTTGTTCTTACAAAGCGTCAGATACTCTTCAAGTGAAAACTCTTCTTCTCTGGTCTTGTCGAACCGACTCGCAAAGCTGCTGTAAATATCCATATCACCCCCGCATCAACGATGTTGCGAAAAACGAACTGAACAAATAATTGCTACTACGTAGGATTTCTCACCATGTGTATGAGTCTGTTTAGAGCCCGCTAAATGCAGTTGAATGCATCTGAATTGGCGCGGTATTTAACAGAACAGGAATCCACACTTTTGATTCTATATGTTTTTCTCGAACGCAACCGAGAATTTATGTAAATAGAGGTTACAGACAACAGCGAATTTTCTATGCGTTTATGCGTTTTTCGTTCCACGGCGCGACCTTTGGTAGCAACAACATGCCGGGCAAAGCCAATACGAAGCATAGAATAAAAAAGTTAAACCAGCCAGTTTCGGCAATGATGTAACCGACCGAAGAATTGATAAACGTGCGCGGAACAGCTGCCAGACTTGTGAATAGAGCAAATTGCGTCGCGGTGTAACGCGGGTCTGTCGTGCGAGCAATGTAGGCGACGAAGGCGGCTGTCCCGAGTCCTACACCGAAAGCCTCCGCACCGATCACGATGGCCAGTACAAACGGTTCCGCACCGACATTCGCCAGCCATGCAAAGCCGAGAATCGTCACCGCTTGCACCACACCAAAAATCCATAGCGCACGATTGATGCCAATTTTGACCATCCAGATGCCGCCGATAATGCCACCCGCAACACTCGACCAAAGACTGGTTGTTTTGGAAATCGCGCCGATCTGCGTCATCGTAAAGCCGAGATCAATATAAAATTTGGTCGCCAGCGCCGTTGCCATACTATCGCCAAGTTTATAAAGAAAAATAAAACCAAGTACCCACAGCGCACTTTGCCAACCATTACGGGAAACAAATTCTTGAAACGGCAACAGTACGGCAGCACGAATATTCTTCGGTGGGTCGCCGTATACTTTTGGTTCTTTAATGAGCAATGTGCATATTAATCCAGGCAACATAAATCCGGCTGTAATCCAGAATACCTGATGCCACGGCAGGATATCGGCGAGGACCAACGACAGCGCGCCTGGCACCATTCCCGCAACTTTATAGGCATTAACGTGGATCGCACTGCCCAGACCTTGCTCGCTATCGGGCAGAATTTCACGTCGATAGGCATCAATTACGATGTCCTGACTGGCCGACAAGAACGCCACCAGCGACGCCATCGCCGCTATTTCGGACAACTGGTTGATCGGGTCGAACATTCCCATGACGCCGATAGCGATAAACAGCGCCACTTGCGTCAGCGCCATCCAGCCGCGCCGGCGGCCCATGCGACCAAAGTGGAAGCGGTCCATTAGTGGCGACCATAAAAATTTCCACGTATAAGGAAACATGACTAACGCGAATAACCCGAGTGCTTTGACGTTCAATCCGGATTTTGCAAGCCAGGCTTGCAACAAACTCAGTAATATAAAAAGCGGTAAGCCAGAAGTGAAGCCGAGAAAAACGCAGATCAACATGCGTCGGTTCAGATAGTGATGCCAGGGTTGTGAGGTTGAAGTCATTAATGCGCCCATAACCGGGCGTTAGTAATCAAAATGAATAATGGGACTTATGCAGGTGGGGCGATTTTGCGCAAGTCCGTTGCCTATTTTTTGCGAAAGCGAAATACCGCTAAACTACCGCGCCAGTTTGGTAAAAATGATACAGGATTGCCATCGTGCAATGCTACACATTCGAGCACTTCAAGTCCCACTTCGTTCGCCAATTCTTCAAAATCTTTGATGGTTGCACAACGTAAATTGGGCGTGTCGTACCATTCATAAGGCAACAATTTGGACACCGGCATACGACCGCGCAGCAGCGCCATGCGATGTGGCCAATAGGCAAAATTGGGGAACGATACAATTGCTTCGCGGCCAACGCGTGCAATATCACGTAAAACACCCTCGACGTTTTTCATCATTTGCAACGCTGAAAGGCACAAGACAGTATCGAACGCGTTATCGGCAAATAAGGCTAACCCCGTTTCTAAATCCTGCTGAATGACCGATACACCGCGCGATACACAGGGAGGAATTTTGCTATCGTCGATTTCAACGCCATAACCGGCGCATTGCTTGTCAGTTTGCAAGTAATCCAGCATTACCCCATCGCCGCAACCCAAATCCAGCACCTGAGATTGTTTGGGGACCCAATGGGCGATGAAGGCAAGATCGGGCCGTAGATCACTTAGTTGTTCAAAGTTCATGTTGTTCTCCGGCGCTATTTTGTGCTATCTCATTGGCGTCTGGGCGCAATACGTTAGTGATGGTACCGCCTTGATTGATCGCTTTCCAAATACGGTTGTAATATTCACGCACCACATTTTGATAGCGGGCGTCCTCCAGCAAAAAAGCGTCATGACCGTGCGGTGCATCAATTTCTGCGTAGCTCACGCGTCGGCGGTTGTTCACCAAGGCCTGAACGATGTCGCGGCTCCGTTGTGGCGAGAAGCGCCAATCGGTCATGAACGACACCACGAGAAATTCTGCACGGGTTTTTTCCAGCGCGACGGTTAAATCGCCGCCGCATTCTGCCGCGGGATCAAAATAATCCAGCGCCTTGGTAATGAGTAAATAGGTATTCGCATCGAAGTATTCAGAGAATTTGTCACCCTGATAACGCAAATACGATTCAATCTCGAAATCGATACCAAATCCGAACTGATAGCTACCCGAGCGCAGATCCCGGCCAAACTTTTCTGCCATGTCATCGTCTGACAAATACGTGATGTGCCCAATCATGCGCGCCACCCGCAAGCCGTTCTTCGGTACCACGCCATGGGCGTAGAAATCGCCGCCATGAAAATCTGGGTCAGTCAATATAGCTTGCCGTGCAACATCATTAAAGGCGATATTTTGCGCCGATAGCTTCGGTGTAGACGCAATCACCACGCAATGCAGCAAGCGCGTTGGATACAGCAAACTCCACGCCAGCGCTTGCATGCCGCCCAACGACCCGCCCATCACGGCAGCAAACTGCGTAATGCCAAGTGCATCGGCAAGTCGTGCTTGCGCTTGCACCCAATCTTCCACCGTGACGACAGGGAAATTGGCGCCGTACGGTTTGCCTGTTGTCGCATCGATGTGCATCGGCCCGGTAGAACCAAAGCATGAGCCAAGGTTATTGACACCCATGACGAAGAATTTATCGGTATCGACTGACTTTCCGGGACCAACCATGTTGTCCCACCAGCCGACGTTCTTCTCATCATCGGCATATTTGCCAGCGACGTGATGCGAGGCATTCAACGCATGGCAAACCAATACGGCGTTGGATTTGTCAGCATTGAGCGTTCCATAGGTTTCATAGACGAGTGTGTAATTAGACAATGACGCACCGCTTTGCAATGTGAGCGGTGTCGCAAAGTGCATGGATTGCGGTGAGACTATTCCTGAAGACATGTGTGGTGGTGTCGCAACGTTATGGATGACTGAGGTTTTAGTTTATAAGGAAGACTGTCGCAACATTGCCCCAGCGGCAATTTGCTCTGATGGCTCTGTCAGCGCCAGCGTCAAATGTCTCCTCCTGATTAAACAATAAAAAAGCCCGAAAGCTTGCGCTCATCGGGCTAAATCAAGGGGGCTTGCAATGCAAGCTCGCTTTAGCCGTATTTATTCGACATTCCTTTTGGAAATGTCACGCGCCCGCAAGCTGAGGTAGTTAACCGTTCAAATCGGCGCTGTTTGTTGCTACGCAACGTAGCAACGGTATTAAGAATAACCAAGTCAGGGGCTGGCGTCAAATGCTGCGGTTGACTTGTTGGTCCAAAGGTGTAATGTTGCCTTTTGAAGCGCGTTGGCAGCCTCGTTAGAGGCCATCTCACAATGCGATTCTAACTAGGTAAGTGCGCTTCCAGCGCCCGAACTTGCTCTTGTGCTTTCTCTAGCAGAGCGTTCGTCGCTTCTAATACTTCTTGCACGGTAGGTTTGGGAAGTCGGTCTTGCTGGCTGTCAAACGCCATCGACAGGGCTGCAAGGATTGCAGAAGTGCGGCTATGTAATAAGGTGAGGTTATCGAGGATTTCGATCATGCGGGGAGTGCGTGCTGGAGTTTGTGTCGGCATTGTGACTTTCTTGGATAGTATTGAATCCGCGCCCGCTACCAAACGGGTGGGCGGCAAATAGCAAGTTTGGTAGACCGATATCCAAAGCAACCGGCAGGCCGAAGCCTCCCCGCTATTGCCCCCCATAAGAGATGCAACAAGGTTAAACGCACTTAAAAAAACCGCATTACGCGGTTTGTGCGCTTTGGATAAATCGGGCTACCACACCCGTTCCCCTCTTTGTCAGGGACCTTTTTAGTATCTGGCATTTTGGACGAACGCGCAAGTTTTAGAGGCTACTTGTTAGCCCAAAGTAGTAATGGTCCTGTTTAAATTTGGAAAGTAGCGTTTCTGTGAAAAACTTTTCTGCTGACCCCGATGATTCAGTTCAAACAAAAATTCGCTCTTCTCGAACCGTAGTAAACAGTATTCTGACGTTGCGGATCAGGCGTTCAATTGCATCAAGGGCGTATTCGTCAGGCGCTGGACAGGAAAGAAATGGACGAGATACCTACAAAAAGTGTGGATTTCTCGATAGAAGAGGGGAATTCCTCCAAAAAGCGAAGATTTTTCGGGGAAAGTTATAAAATTTCGAGCATAACGTCACTGTTGAGAAAGTGTTCACGTTGCTGCAAATAAAACGGGACCAAACAGGTGGGCGGCAAATAGCAAGTTTGGTAGACCGATATCCAAAGCAACCGGCAGGGCCGTAGCCTCCTCACTATTCGCCACCCATAGATGGGTAATCGTCCCCTACGCGCTGCGCATTTGATTGATTGCCGTGGCAATCGCGCTGGGTTCGGTGGTGCGCAGAATTTTCTTAGTTTGCGCGGTTAACATTTCGAGATCGCTATTTAGAATTTCTTGCTTTACTGACAATAAATGGATTGGGTCCATCGAAAATTCCAGTAATCCCATACCGAGTAGTAAACGTGTGTATTTGATATCGCCAGCCATCTCGCCGCATACGGAGACCGGAATTTCGGCTTTGCGTCCCATTGCGATGACGCTCGATAGCAAGAACAATACTGCTGGATGGAGGGGATTATAAAGGTGTGATACCTCGTGATCGACGCGATCAATCGCCAGCGTGTATTGAATCAGATCATTGGTACCGATCGATAGAAAGTCCATGCGCTTGATAAACATCGGCAGCGCCAAAGCGGCGGCCGGGATTTCGATCATGGCACCGATCTTGATATCTTCATCAAACTTGATCTTTTCATCGCGTAGTTGCTGCTTGGCTTGCGCAATCATTAATAAAGTCTGATCAATTTCAAACACGTGCGCCAGCATGGGTATTAGTAACTTGACTGTGCCGAAGGCGGAGGCGCGCAAAATAGCGCGTAACTGCGTCAAAAATAATTGTGGCTCAGCAAGGCAATAACGAATCGCGCGTCGCCCAAGCGCGGGATTGAGCGCGGTCTGCTCGCTCGTATCGAGCGGTTTGTCTGCACCCACGTCAAGCGTGCGGATGGTGACGGGTCGGCCCTTCATGGCAACTACCGCCTGTTTGTAGGACGCAAATTGCTCGTCTTCTGTGGGAAGTTGTTGCTTGATGCCAATGCGGCCCATAAACAAAAATTCAGAGCGAAACAAACCTACACCATTGGCGCCAGATTCCATCGCCGGCGCACAATCGTCGGGCAGTTCAATGTTCGCCAACAGCGTAATCTCAACTCCGTCTAGCGTGACTGCGCGGGTTTTTTTGAGTTTGCCGAGTTTTTTTCGGGCTTTGATTTGTTGGGCTTGTTGCTCACGAAATCGTTGCAATATCAGTGGAGATGGATCAACGATGACCACACCGGCCAAGCCATCAATGATGATCCAGTCGTCCTGCTTGATCAGCAACGAGGCGTGGCCCATACCGACCGCGGCAGGGATATCCAGACTGCGTGCCACGATTGATGTGTGCGAGTTTTGGCCGCCCTGATCTGTGATAAAACCAGCGAAGGCACGGTTGCGGAATTGCAACATATCAGCTGGAGAAATATCGTGGGCGACAACTATGATGTTGGGGGAAGAGGCACCGTCGACGTCGACCTCAAGTTCCGGCAACTTTGTCGCCGTTCCCATCAATATTTTTAATATTCGCTCGCCGACTTGCTGAATGTCGGTTTTACGCTCACGTAAATAAGGGTCTTCGATCTCATCGAATTGTGCTGAGACTTCGTCAATTTGCGTGACCAGCGCCCATTCGGCGTTGTACTGGCGCTGGCGAATAATCTCCAGCGGAATTTCGGCCAACATCGCGTCGGCCAGAATCAGCAAATGCACATCGATGAAAGCGCCTAATTCGGCGGGTGACTCTTTGGGTAGCTCACTACGGATGGTTTGTAGCTCTTTGCGGACGGTAGCGACGGCGGTTTCCAGACGCTGCACCTCGGCTTCAACTTGGGTTTCAGACACTAAATAGTGTTTGACGTCCATCGCTGTTGGCGCCAGCAAATGCGCCCGACCTATCGCAATACCGCGCGAAACCGGAATACCATGTAAGGAAAAAGATGCCATCTGTTCAGCCCGCAGTGAATGGGTGTCTCAAAATGATGGAACAGTCTGTAGCAGTTTCCCTCAAGGCGTCGGCAATTGCGCAAGGCAATGATGGCAGACGCTTTGTTGAACACTTTCGGACTATTCTAAAATTGCCAAAGCGGCGTAAATTTGCGTTAGTCTTATTTTTTCTATCTCGCTTTACGGTACTGCTATGACCTCAGCGCTGCGCTGTGGTTTCTTTTTTTGCAGCAGATTATTCGCCTTCGCCAAACTTGTCTTCGATGAGCTGATTGAGTGCATCAAAACATTCTTTTTCGTCTGAACCTTCGGCTTCCAACAACACGGTGCTGCCTTTGCCTGCTGCCAACATCATGACGCCCATGATTGACTTCGCATTGACACGGCGATTGTTGCGCGAAATCCAGACTTCACATTTGAATTTGCTGGCAAGTTGGGTGAATTTAGCCGATGCACGGGCATGAAGACCTAATTTGTTGACGATTTCGATATTTTTTTGAATCATGGGGTTCTTTATCTTTGTTTTGTTAATACCCGACAGCGCACCCGGCTAATTTTTCATTGTTGGCGAATAGCAAGGAGTAAATATTGGATACATATTACATAGAGGCGGTAAGAAATGTGGCAACAAAATAGCAATCTCTCAAATGCAAGGACATAACGTAAAGTGCGGCTTGCGTGGTCGGCAAGTTATCGCTTTTAAGCCCGGTATGTTGATCCAGACACTAAATAACTTATTGCGACTTATTGCGGCTTATTGTGAAACGCGAACCCGATTGTCGACCCGCACAGCGCCACCCTGGCCGCCAGCGAGGGCCATCTCTGCCACCACATCGAGTGTGTCATTACGATAGGTGAGTGCGCGCAACAGCATCGGCAAACTGATTCCTGCAATTACCTGAGTTTGCGCGCCACTGCATAATGGCAACGTGCAGTTTGATGGCGTACCGCCCATCACATCGGTAATCACCAGCACGCCAGATCCATCGTCCAAACGGTCCACGGCTTGTTTCGCCAATAATTTAACATCGGCCGGATTTTGATCCGCGATGACATCAATTGCCTCGAACCGTTCCGGCACCTGACGGAAAACATGCGACACGGCAGAAACGAAGGCCTGACCAAGCGGCGAATGCGTTAATAGGAGAATGCCAACCATAATTTTTGATACCAGACCCGCAGAGCGGATAAAAACGAATGTGCCGGATGGCATATTGCGCGGTAATTTTAGGCGCTTTCGACAAAGTGCGTATTAAACTTGCACATTACATCCGCCTATTCATTCTGTTTACATCCAAATAATGGATTTATAGTCAGCCATTCATTTTCGCCGCCGCATCTTCAGATGCGTGCTTAGTTAAGCTTTAGCCTGAACAGCTGCTTCCAGCGCGTTAATAAACATCTCTGCCACGTTAAAACCAGCCTGCTGCATAATTTCCTGAAAGCAAGTCGGACTAGTGACATTCACTTCTGTTAAATAATTGCCAATTACATCTAATCCTACCAGTAACAGACCACGTTTGACGAGTATTGGCCCTAGCGTTTCACCTATTTCGCGTTCACGCGCTGTCAGGGGCTGGGCGACGCCCAAACCACCAGCTGCGAGATTGCCGCGGACTTCACTCCCTTGCGGAATGCGTGCCAACGTGAAGGGTACGACCTCACCGCCGATAACCAAGACGCGCTTGTCGCCGGCGACTATTTCCGGAATAAAGCGTTGGATCATGATGGTTTGACGTCCATTATTGGTCAATGTTTCAATAATGGAGCCAAGATTCAAGCCGTCGGACTTGACGCGGAAAATACCAGCGCCGCCCATACCATCTAATGGTTTGAGGATGACGTCCTGATGCTCTTCGTGAAAGGCGCGCAAGCGTGCGGAATCTCGCGTTACCAAAGTAGGTGAAATAAACTGCGGGAATTGCGCTATCGCCAGTTTTTCGTTGTGATCGCGAATCGCCTGCGGTTTGTTAAAGACCTTTGCGCCTTGTTTTTCAGCCAGCTCCAACAAATACGTGGTGTAGATGTATTCCATGTCGAATGGTGGGTCTTTGCGCAACAAAATGGCGTCGAATTCAGACAGAAACATCGCGCTTGGCGCGGCTGCCCGATACCAATCCTTGTTGTCGCCAGTGAGCGTCACACGTGCAACATTGGCTGTGACGATGCCGCTTTCCAGCGCCATGTCTTGTTGTTCAAAGGCATAGATTGTGTGACCGCGTTTTGCGGCCTCGACCATCATGGCGTACGTCGTATCTTTGTAAATCTTAAAACTGTCGAGCGGGTCGGCGAGGAAAGCAATTTTCATTATCAAGCCTTTATTGGAATCTTGTTTTTTAATAACTGTCATCAAAGACAGGTGAAATCCTAATCCAGGTTAGTAGATTTCAGGATTCGGATCTGTTTTTTCCATTTCCAGCGACGCTGCCAGTAACGCCAGTCGGGCCACTACGCCATACATGTAAAAACGGTTCGGCGCGGTCGTCCCCGGTTTTGCAAGCAAATCAGGTAATGCGTGCTGTTGTGCAAACGCTAACGGTACGTAATGTGCGCCGGGAGCGTTCAGGTTTTCATTGATCCCGCGCTCAGCGTGTACCCGGTAAAAACCGCCGACCACATATCGATCTATCATGTAGACCACAGGTTCTGCAACGGCATCATTGATGTGTTCAAAGGTATGGACACCTTCTTGAATCACGACATCGTAGATTGCCTGACCGCCATCGGCTATTTTGTTGCGTTGCTTCAGGCTAAGTTCTTTTACCTGACCGGCATCGGTGACGCTTGTCACGCCCATGCCGTGCGTTCCTGCATCGGCTTTCACGATCACGAACGGCTTTTCCTTAATGCCGTATTCCTTATATTTTTTGCGGATCTTGGATAGCAAGGAACTAACGCTCGAGGTCAAAGCCTCTTCACTGGCCTGTTCCTGAAAGTTAACCTGATCGCATTTGGTGAAAAATGGATTGAGCATCCAGGGGTCGACATCAACCAGTTTTGCAAATTTTTTGACCACGTCATCGTAAGAGGAAAAATGGCTGCTTTTGCGGCGCATCGTCCAACCAGCATGCAAAGGTGGCAACAAAGTCTGCTCGTTCAGATTCTCCAGAATTGACGGAATGCCTGACGATAAATCGTTGTTAAGCAAAATCGTACATGGATCGAAGTTTTTCAAACCCAGACGGCGTCCGTTATGCGAGCGTTCCAGCGGCTCTAACGTCACGGTTGTGCCATCTGGCAACTCTATGGTGACCGGCTCGGTAACATCTTCGGCTAAAGAACCTAGTCGGACATTTAAGCCGGTTTGCCGGAAAATTTGCATGAGGCGCGCAACGTTCTGCAAATAGAAAGTGTTGCGAGTATGCAACTCGGGCAATAACAACAAATTCTTTGCGTCAGGACAATATTTTTCAATCGCAGCCATCGCAGCCTGCACCGCTAGCGGCAACATTTCCGGCGATAGATTGTTAAATCCACCAGGAAACAGGTTGGTGTCTACCGGGGCTAGTTTGAAGCCCGAATTACGCAAATCGACCGAGCAGTAAAACGGTGGCGTGTGCTCCTGCCATTCCATCCGAAACCAGCGTTCAATCGCCGGAGTGGCGGCGAGAATTTTCTTTTCGAGATCGAGTAACGGGCCGTTAAGGGCAGTGACGAGGTGCGGAACCATAGAAACTCTTACACTTTCATGTTTAGACGCTGTTAAGCGCTTTTAGGTGCCAGCGGGGCATGCCTCATCAAACGACGAAACTACGGCTGCGCTTGAGTGATCTCGATTTTAACGGGAATTACCGACTCGCAACGTGCGAGAGAGGAGATTTAGGTGACGAGATCAACCGGACCGGGCTATCAACATTAGGGCAATGTGTGGTTTTTAAAGCCCTGAATATGAAAAAGCGCCCCGATTGGGGCGCTTCTGTTTGTTTGCCTGCGTGATATTAATAAATATACACCGGACACCACCGGACCAGGCTGCAGTCCGCGGCTGTATCAGGCAATATTAATACTATTAACCGTGATAAGCAGACTCGCCGTGGCTGGAAATATCCAGACCTTCGCGTTCTTCTTCTTCTGTAACACGCAGACCGATCACGATGTCGACCAGTTTGAAGGCGATAAATGCCACCACGCCGGACCAGATCACTGTAGTCAACACGCCTTGCAGTTGAATCCAGAGCTGACCGCTAATCGAATAGTCAGGAGCAACAGCGTTGGTGACATAGTCGTAAATACCAACACCACCAAGGCTAGGCGCAGCGAACACACCGGTGAGCAGTGCACCTAGAATACCACCTACGCCATGCACACCGAATACGTCTAGTGAGTCATCAGCGCCGAGGAGTTTCTTCAGGCCAGTTACGCCCCACAAGCAAGCAAAACCAGCAATCAAGCCCATCACCAACGCACCGCCAACACCGACGAAACCAGCGGCAGGAGTAATGACAACCAAACCGGCAACCGCGCCAGATGCGCCGCCCAACATGGAAGGCTTACCCTTGCCAACCCACTCACCCAAACTCCATGTCAATACTGCACCAGCCGTTGCGACCAGCGTGTTGATGAAGGCCAATGCTGCGCCGCCATTTGCTTCCAGACCGGAACCGGCGTTGAAACCAAACCAACCAAACCACAGCAATGAAGCACCAACCATGGTCAATGTCAGGCTATGTGGCTTGAAAGCTTCTTTGCCGTAGCCTACGCGTTTGCCGATAACATACGCACCGACCAGACCGGCAACCGCTGCGTTGATATGAACGACCGTACCACCCGCATAATCCAACGCACCTTTTTGGAACAACCAACCAGCAGTCGCCGACGCTTTTGCTGCTGCAGCAGCATCAGTGAAGCCATCAGGACCAGGCCAATACCAAACCATATGGGCAATTGGCAAGTACGAAAAAGTGAACCACAACACGGTGAACGCGAGGATGGCGGAGAATTTGGCACGTTCAGCAAATGCGCCGATGACCAATGCGCAGGTAATCGCAGCGAAAGCACCTTGAAATACGACGAAGGCAAACTCTGGCAATACAACGCCTTTGCTGAATGTTGCCGCCAATGAGTCTGGTGTCATTCCATTGAGGAACAACCGGCTCATGCCGCCAATGAAGTCATTACCTTCGGTAAATGCGAGACTATAGCCATAGACGATCCACAGAACAATCACCAGCGAGAAGATGGTGAAACATTGCATCAGAACCGACAACATGTTCTTGCTGCGAACCAAGCCGCCGTAGAACAGGCCGAGGCCTGGCAATGTCATTAAAATCACAAAAGCGGTACATACAAGTAGCCACGCAGTGTCGCCCTTGTTAGGCACGGCTGGAGCAGGTACGGCAGGAGCGGCAGCAGCAGCAAGTGCGCCAGTTGCGGCAGCGGCAGGCGCGACGACTGCAGGAGCAGGCGCGGCAATTACTGCAGTGCTGGTAGCGCTGGCCGCAGCTGAGGCCGACGTCGAAGCGTCATCGGCAGCAGAGGCTGGCAGCATAAAGCCGACTGCGAGCATGAGTGCGCAAAACGCCAAAAACGTGGCGAAAAATCTCTTGATGTTCATTTTAAAAGTCCCCTTAGATTGCATCTTTGCCGGTTTCACCGGTACGAATACGAATAACTTCTTGCAGATCGAGAACGAATATTTTGCCGTCACCGATTTTGCCGGTACGTGCTGCCGTTTCGATCGCCTCAACTGCACGCTCTAGAATACTGTCATCAACAGCTGCTTCGATTTTTGTTTTTGGCAAAAAATCGACGACATATTCTGCACCGCGGTACAACTCGGTATGGCCTTTCTGGCGTCCAAAACCTTTTACTTCCGTGACGGTAATGCCTTGTACGCCAATGGCGGACAGTGCCTCACGGACTTCATCAAG
Organism: Glaciimonas sp. Gout2; assembly: GCF_035018905.1. Lineage (NCBI taxonomy): Bacteria > Pseudomonadati > Pseudomonadota > Betaproteobacteria > Burkholderiales > Oxalobacteraceae > Glaciimonas > Glaciimonas sp. Gout2. Next base: position 64,421 of record NZ_JASJXA010000009.1, read on the forward strand.
TTTGAATGGTTTGATAATCGCAGTGATCAGTTTCATGTTGACCTCGTTTAGAAAGTTTTTGCGAGAGAGAAGACCAGGCCGTTTTTGCCGAGATTTTTGCCGTTAGGGCTGACATATGCGCCGTTCTTGGCATCAGTTCCGACGAAAGCAGCGCCTAGAGTAACGCCATATAGGCTGTCAAAGGTTTTAGTGACGCCAACTTTCCAATCGTTATAACTGGCAAAGCTAAAGTTTTCGACTGTTTGATGGCCAAAATGCAGACCCAGCGTGACACCGGAACCAACATCAAAATTGGCACCCAGATCGTAATAAGCGCTGTTCTTGCTGTTGACTGTGCCGAACAAGTTAGTCAGCGCATGCGAATATTTGAAGTAAGCTGGACCGTAACCAAGTTGACCGTACAGTTCGAAAGTATTGGCATTTTTGCCAATAAGACTGTAGTTGTTACCGGGATAGTAGTAATACAGACCGCCGACGTCATACGTGAAACCGGCTGGAAGATCGCCGCGCTTACCTGCATAGAGATCCCACTCAATATTGCCTTTGCCATTAAAACCGCCAGCATTTACTGAGTCTTTAATCCATTTGATGTTTGATAACCAGGTTCCGGCATAAAGGCCGGTTGGGTTATTTGTGTAATCGACGCCACCTTGAACGGCGGCATCAAAGCGACTTTGTGATATGCCGCGGAAGCGGTAGTCATTTACCAAGCCGATGTTATAAGCAACTTGATTATCAGGTACCGGTTCGGCTGCGGCCGGTGCTACAACTGGAGCGTCGTCGGCGTAAGCAAAGCCGGCAACCAGTGTTGTCGCTACTGCTGTGGCAAGTATCAGCTTATAAGTCAGCTTTTTCATTTATGAGTCCCTTGGGTTTATATGCATTAAGATTATAGTTAGACAGCAACTTAGTTCAGTCTTCTACTAGCAGGACTCATGCCAACTACATATCAACTAGTTTGTATGCGCTTATGGCACGATTCATAATTGATTTTATGCATTGTTGCTAGTTGTGGTCCTTTTCTATGGTAAAACTAGCAAAATTTAGCACCATAGTAGTGCGATTTTAGCTTTTCGCACTTAAATGGTGAGATGAAATTGGTGTTCTGGAAGCGTTTATGGCGATGCTGTGCTTGATTTGGCCCGATGTTTAGGTGAAGACATCGCGCTCATCTGTCAATTAAGTGCCGAACTGGCGCTTAAATAAGCACCTGAGGAAGCACCTGAATAAGCACATAATTAGTGCGAATTTCAATTCCTTCATAGCGCAAAACAGAACAAAACCAAGGATCAATATGTCTCTCGAAAACGCCGCACATATAGAAGGTTTGCTGCCGGGCTGGCAGCCTGCGCGGGTTCCACCTGGTGTTGTGCTGGAGGGGCAAAATGTGTTGTTAGTACCGCTTGATGTTAAACGCTATGCGGAGGCTTTATATAGTGTGGCGACCGGTGATGGCGCGGATGTCGGTCAATGGGATTATCTGGCGGTCGGACCTTTCGAAGATCAGATCAGTTTTACGAGTTGGCTGAGCGAATGCGAAAAAACCAGAGATCCCCTATTCTTTGTCGTTACTGATAGGCAAACCGGTGCGGCACAGGGCATTGTGAGTTATCTAGGTATCGCGCCAGAACATGGATCCATTGAAATTGGGCACATTTGGTTTAGTGCTGCTATGCAACAGTCCAGCAAGGGTACTGAAACGATTTATCTTTTAGCGCAGCATGCGTTCGACGATCTCGGTTATCGACGTATTGAATGGAAATGCGACACGCGTAACCAGCGGTCGCAACAGGCGGCGCTGCGTTTTGGTTTTACGCCCGAAGGCATTTTCCGCCAACATCGCGTCAACAAGGGGCGAAATCGCGACACTGCCTGGTTTTCGCTCATAGATCACGAGTGGCCGCTTCAACGTGCTGCTTTTGAGCTTTGGTTAAATGGGACAAACTTTGATGCAAATGCGCGGCAGATACAGTCATTGGGCGAGATTCGCGCCAACTTGTTGAATGGCGGATCGGATAAGTCGGTCTGACATCAGCCTAACTGATGCAAGCCGGTTGTGATTGGTTGCAAGCGCTTCCTCCGCAAGCGTGGTTGTGCGTTACTGCGGAAAAGTCAGGGCGCAAGGTGCGCTTTGAACGTCGGCGGTGAGCGCCCAAAACTTCTCGTAACAACACCAAGAAATTATCTTAAGATGCAGTTTGGGTATACCCTCGTTCGCGATGAGATGAGGTATCATTTTTTTATTCTCAGTATTGTTAGTATTTATAGGAGCACCACCATGAGTAAGCCGACTTTTTTTGAAGATATGCAGTCGAAAATTAATAAGGCAATTGAAAACTCGCCAGCGAAAGACGTTGAAAAAAACGTCAAGGCGATGTTGAGCAGCGGCTTTTCAAAGCTTGACCTCGTTACCCGTGAAGAGTTTGATGTGCAAGCGCAAGTGTTGGCAACGACGCGCGAAAAACTGGAACTGTTAGAGGCGCGCGTCACTGAGCTTGAAGCACAACTGAAGCGTCCATGAGATTGGACAATACGTTCGCTCTACAGCATCTGCAATATTGGAACAGGCGGCAAGACCGATGACGTTGGCAGTATTGAAAAGTCGGGCGCTTGCAGGAATGCAAGCCCCGGAAGTAACGGTTGAAGTACATCTTGCGAACGGGTTACCGTCCTTTACCATCGTTGGCTTACCGGAAACCGAGGTCAAGGAATCCAAAGACCGGGTACGTGCGGCCCTTCAAAACGCTTGTTTTGAATTTCCTTCGCGCAGAATAACCGTCAATCTTGCACCGGCGGATTTGCCTAAAGAATCTGGTCGTTTCGATTTGCCGATTGCATTAGGTATTTTGGCTGCGTCGGGTCAAATGCCTGCCGATCAACTCGATCATTACGAATTTGCCGGCGAGCTATCACTCTCGGGCGAGTTGCGCCCAATTCGCGGTGCGCTGGCGATGACGTTTGCGATGATGACAACCAGCGCGACCGCCGCGATTTCTGACAATGCCGATAGCAATCGAGAGCCACCCCCAAAAAAACAGCGCGCATTTATCTTGCCGCGCCAAAATGCTGACGAGGCCGCCCTGGTCACAGATGCCGCGATTTATCCGGCGGATTCGTTGTTGCATGTCTGTGCGCATTTTTCAGCAAAAGACGCTGAAGGAAGACTAACCCGGCATATCGCCGCGCCGCAGATACGCACGCCGCACTATCTTGATTTCAGCGATGTAAAAGGCCAACTCCAAGCCAAGCGCGCGCTTGAAGTCGCTGCTGCTGGCGGTCATAGCGCGCTGTTAATCGGTCCTCCCGGTACCGGAAAGTCCATGCTGGCCACGCGCTTTGCCGGTATTTTGCCGCCGATGACCGATCAGGAAGCGTTGGAATCAGCAGCCGTGCAATCGTTGACCAGTGGTTTTTCCAGCAGCAGTTGGAAGGTGCGGCCGTATCGTGCGCCGCATCACACGGCGTCTGGCGTGGCGCTGGTTGGTGGTGGTGGTACGCCGCGTCCCGGGGAGATTTCGCTGGCCCATCGTGGCGTATTGTTTTTGGATGAGCTTCCCGAGTTTGACCGGCGGGTTTTAGAGGTTTTACGTGAACCGCTGGAGTCTGGACGCATCACCATTTCCCGCGCTGCCCGTCAGGCGGATTTTCCCGCATGTTTTCAACTAATCGCTGCCATGAATCCCTGTCCGTGCGGTTATCTTGGCCATATATCAAATAAGTGTCGCTGCACGCCTGACAATATCGCGCGATATCAGGACAAAATTTCTGGCCCTTTACTGGACCGGATTGATATGCAGATTCAGGTCGGATCACTACGGCACGATGAGTTAAAAAAACAAGCCGATGGCGAATCGTCGAGCAAGATCGCAGACCGTGTTGCGCAAGCCCATGCGATACAACTGGCGCGACAAGGGAAGGGTAATAATGCGCTGTCGACCAATGATATCGATGCTTTTTGCAAAGCAGATGCAGCGGGCGAACAATTACTGCAAACCGCGATGACGCGTCTTAATTGGTCGGCGCGTGGCTATCATCGCGTGCTAAAAATTGCGCGTACGATTGCGGATCTGGCGGCCTGCGAAAACATCGCGCAAGCGCACGTGGCGGAAGCGATCCAGTATCGTCGGGCGTTGCGAGAGAAATAGCGCTATGTGAAGGTTATAACGCAACAAATGGCAGATTAATATCCGGTTAATCCGGTTGGTTAATAGAACCGTGATTACGCATGTAGGTTTGTGGTCCCATTGCGGTGATTTGCTGATCGATTAACGCTTCAAAAGGAGTAAGTAGCGCGTCAAAATTGCGCGGTGCTTCTATGACATTGAGCGCACAAACAATTGCTTCTAGTGTCGAAACCATGCCGGGCGCGGGTGTTTTACGGACGCGATAGCGCGACTGCAAACCGGCTGGCAGAACGAAGCGCGGCAAGGTGGCTAGCGCGGGATTAACGTGCAGCAGCTTGCGTGCCTTTCGCCAGGTACCATCTAAAACGACGATTAACAATGGTTGGGATGCAAGTGTGTCTTCTGTGTAGACAAGCGGTTGCGCATCGTCGCTGGGGAATAACAGGCAAGTCTGATATTCCGCTTGAGAGATTAGCGCTGGCAATTTCGGAAATACTTCACCGATAAGAAGTTCTGCGTTCACCAATCCCAGCGCTGCCAGACGAGCTGTGTTCAAGGCGTGGTTTGCCTCACTGGGATGTTGCAGAAGCAATATCCGCGTGCGACTTTCGATGCGCGGAATCAATCCGCATAGGCAGTGACTTTGCGGGCGGGCGCACTGCGCGCATCGCATCCGTTTTTTCGTGGTCTCAATGGCATGCATTACTGTCACTTGTTGGTAGGAAAGCTATTTAAATATGAACAAAACAGACAAGTCGTGGAGTTAGGGAACAATAAGTGATCAATACTTATTAAGTCAATTAGCCATTCTGTACCGATACCTTGTGCGCCAAATGAGCGATTGATATATTAATGGCAATTAAAAAGGGTAATAGTTTTAATATTTTGGCAATAACACACCGTTTTGTCACATCTGGTTGCAATTGACGTTAACGTTTTGCATTAAATGCGTGACAAAAATGCCCTAAGGCGTAGTATTGAATTCAGAGGGTTCTATTCATGGTTTTGACTCTGAACAAAAGGAGTGCGCCAAAATATTTACACGATCTGGCTTGAAAACTGCTTATCGATCATCACCTTCTGTCTAACTTTACAGGGAGCGCATATGAACCTGATCTACAACAGTGACCAATACAGCGTCGTCGAATTCGGGGCAGATGAGCATCGGGAAGCGTTACGCTTTGGCGGTTACGAAATTGTCGATAAGTCATTTAAACGTGAAATTTTTATTGCAGGAGCCTTGGCAGAATTCTTTCGTCAAGGCGTGGAAGAACTAATCGCCTCCGAGCCAACTATCGAAGATATCGATGCTTTCCTTGGTAATTACGATGCTTTAATGAGTCAGCCGGTCACTTTGCAATAAGCTGTTTTGGATTTGATGTTCTTTTTTAAGAAATTAAATTGAGTGAATTGAATTTAGTGAATTATGAAGTATGCATCGAAATGATTGGGCTGATAATTGATAATCAATTGATAGCCGCTAATCCATAAACTCAGTAATGCGCTGTTGAATATGCACTCGAAAAGTCAAAAATAAGAAAGGGAGCCATTGGCTCCCTTTCTTATTTAAAACATCTTTTGCTGCAATTGGTCCGATTATCGAAGATCGGACCGATACATAGATGCAAACTTTAAATCTCAACCTTGGTACCCAACTCGACCACACGATTAATAGGGATGTGGAAGAAGTCTGATGGTTTAGCGCCATTGGCATACATCCAGGCGAATAACTTTTCACGCCATAACCACATGCCAGGTAATTTGCTCGGCACGATCGTATCGCGGGCCAGGAAGAACGAGGTGTCCATCAAGTCAAACTCGTGTCCGAATTGTTTATTGGTTAAATTCATGACGGTGTTGACGTCCGGCGCTTCTTTGAAGCCAAACGCGGCGCGCAGCAAATAAACCTCGCCACCCATTTCTTTCAGCGTCAACCGCTTATTGTCGTCAACGTAAGGGATATCCCATATGCTGATCTTCAGGAAGAAAACACGTTTGTGCAAAATCCGATTGTGCTTGAGATTGTGCAGCATCGCAACCGGCACCGTGGCAATATTGCCAGTAAGAAAGACTGCCGTACCATCAACCCGATGTGGTGGATGGGCCAGCAGGCCTTCAATGAACGGTTCAAGCGGAATACCCTCATCCTGACTACGTTCACGCAGCAGCATGCGACCTGAATACCAGGTGATCAGCAGGAAGAAAGTGATCACGCCGAGCAGAATAGTGAACCAGCCACCGTCAGGGATTTTCATCAGGTTGGCAGCGAAGAAACCGAAATCGACGATAAAAATAGCACCGATAATCAGCGCCACGACCAATGGATGCCACTTCCATAACGTGCGCATGACCACCGCTAGGAGCATCGTCGTGATCAGCATTGTGGCGGTCACGGCAACACCATACGCTGCAGCAAGATTGTCTGACTTCTTAAATGCCAGCACGACAGCGACAACCAGCACCAGCAACATCCAGTTGATGACCGGGACGTAAATTTGACCACGCTCATCTTCTGAAGTGTGCAAAATACGCATGCGGGGGACGAAGCCCAACAGAATTGCTTGGCTTGTGAGCGAGAATGCACCGGAAATTACGGCTTGAGAGGCGATCACAGTGGCAAAAGTGGAAAGAATCACCATCGGCAAAAGCAATGCATCCGGGACCATTAGATAGAAAGGATTCGATACCGCGGATGGGTTCACAATCAAGTTAGCGCCCTGGCCGAAATAACATAGCAGCAGACAAGGCATGACGGTATACAGCCAGGCAAAACGGATAGGCCTGACGCCAAAATGTCCCATATCCGCATATAGCGCTTCTACGCCAGTGAGGACCAGCACAACTGAACCGAGTACAACAAACGCAAGTTGCGCATGTTCCACCATAAATTGGAGCGCGTAGTAAGGATTTATCGCAGCCAGAATTTCCGGTGCTTTCAGAATGTTATAAATACCGAGCAGACCGAGGGAGATAAACCACAGCAACATCACCGGACCGAATAGCTTGCCCACTATTGACGTGCCATGTCGCTGGATCAAGAAGAGGACGATGATAATGGCTACGGTTAATGGAATAATGAAATGTGCTAATTGCGGCGCTGCGATGCCAAGACCCTCAACCGCGGATAGCACCGAAATGGCGGGTGTAATCACCACGTCGCCATAAAACATGCATGCACCGAACACGCCAAGCATCATGAGCCATTTGGCCCAGCGCGAGCCGCTTTTGGCGGTGCGTAAAGCGAGTGCCATCAGCGCTAAAACGCCACCCTCGCCATTGTTATCGGCGCGCATCACTAAATAAATGTACTTCAGTGTGACGACGACCATAATCGCCCAAAATAGCATCGAAATGATGCCCATCACTGCGCTGGATGAAAAGGGAATGCCGTGTTCCGGGCTAAAACTCTCCTTTAGTGCATACAACGGGCTTGTGCCAATATCGCCAAACACGACACCCAAAGCACCAAGCGTAATGACATGTAATCGTGCTGAGGTAAAAGGTGTCTTGCTACCGCTTTGCGTATTACTCATGGTTTCTTTCTTATTTATGGCGCCTATATAAACCAGGTTATTAAATGTGTCTTGTGCTTAATATTTGCGTCTGTCCCGTTTTGTTATCTGAAAAATAACGGATTTTACATGCTGTGATGCACTGCACAATTTGCGGGATTCTACGCTTGAACCCGAATACCAACCAGTAACTAGGGTTAAACGTTGCAAAAATACGTCGCCCATCTTGCCAGTATGGCTATAAAAATGTGGATTTTTTATGCAATCCATTAACCTCATAATCATCACAATAAATGACCCCGGGCGAGTATTCAACATGCCGAACGTCCATGATTATGTTGGATTTTTAATCAATAGTTTCTAAATTAACCATGGCATAAGCAAACTTGTTCGCGCATCACAGCTCGGCCTCTTGCGCCCCTTTTTCCTGCGCCCCTTTTAATACCAGCGCCCTGTCATACAAGGCGTTTTTCTTTTGCCCGCTGATTTGCGCTGCCAGCGATGCCGCTTGCTTAACGGATAGTTCTGCCAGCAGAATTTTGAGAATTCGATCGCCTTCCGCACCGTCATCCACTGCCACCGGCGGTGAGTCGATGAGAATGACAAATTCTCCTTTTTGGCGCATGGGATCTGCCGCAAGCCATGTAGGTGCGTCTCCCAAAGGGCAGCGGTGTATGGTCTCGAACAGCTTCGTTAACTCACGCGCCAGAACGATCTGTCTAACTGGGCCAAACGCTTGGACCAACGCATCAACGGTCTCTATGATGCGATGTGGTGCTTCATACAAGACCAGCGTCGCCGCGACGTTGGCCAAACTAGCCAATACCGTTTCTCGTTGACGCGTTTTACTTGGTAAAAAACCTACAAATTGAAATTGATCGTGCAACAGGCCACTAACCGAAAGCGCTGTAATAGCTGCCGATGGTCCTGGCAACGGTAAGGCACGCAAACCAGCTTTTATAACAGCGTCAACGATTCGCGCGCCTGGATCGGAAACTCCAGGCGTACCGGCATCAGAAACCAGTGCGATACGCTCGCCCGCTTGCAGTCTGGCAACGATCTTTTCTGCTGCTTCGTGCTCGTTGTGTTGATGCGCCGCCAGAAGCGGCTTGGAAATACCATATCGATTGAGCAAATGTGCCGTGTTTCGGGTGTCTTCGCAAGCGACCGCGTCAACCAGCGACAGGACATGCAGTGCGCGCAGACTAATGTCGCAGACATTTCCGATTGGCGTGGCAAGCACATATAATGTCGACAGCGGATATGTTTGCAGACTAACCTCCGAAAGAATCGGTAAGGTAAGAAGGTTGCTGGCAGAATGTTCAGTCATGGAGAGTTATCAATGTTATACAAATGGGCAAAGCCGTTGTTGCTTGTGTTGGCCGGTGTCATGATGCACGGATTGTCCCCCGCTGCGCTGGCAAACACAACAGTTGTGGAGCAGGTTGCCAATGATATCGGCGATGATCATATCCCACTGGCGAGTATTGCCTTGTTATTACCGACGCGCTCGGGACCGCTGGGAAGTGCTGCGGAGGCATTAAGAAGTGGTTTTCTTGCTGCCTATGAGCGCGATAAAAGTGGTCTTGCCGTTACCGTGATCGAGGCGACTGATACACCAGCCGACATGCTTGCTGCCTATCTTGCGGCGAGTCCGCATTACGATATTCTGGTTGGTCCGTTATCGCGTACGGGGATGACTGCCATCGTCAAAAATGGGCAGATAACCAAACCGACTGTCGCCCTGACGCAACCGGACTTATCCGCTGCCGAAGAGACCAGATTGCCACCGTTATTGCTGCCTATTGGCTTGTCGATTGAGGCTGAAGCGCGCCAGGTTGCCGATTGGATCGGTGTAGAGCAAGGCCCGGGCAAAGTGTTTGTGATTGCCACCGCCGCTAGTTGGCAACGACGCGTCGTTAGTGCTTTTGTGCAGCAGGCCGCCAGTGCTGGACTGGTGACTGAAGTGATGACGATCAGCATGACGCAAGGCGTCGCCAACGCTGGTGCTATGGATCAGCTCAACCAACGTATCCAAACTGAAAATCCGAGGGCAATATTTGTCGCGTTGACCGCCGATCAAGCCTCGCAAGTGCGCACGTCCGTCGGTCCAGAGACGACTATGTATGGCATCTCTCAATTAAATTCTTTAAATGGCGGTGATAGCAAGCGCTTGGCAGAACTGAGTGGTGTGCGATTGCTGGATATTCCTTGGCTACTCACGCCGGAAAATCCTGCCATTAGATTATATCCGCGGCGAGTGGCGAGCGAAGGCGGGGCGCATAATGCGGATCTGGAACGGTTATATGCACTCGGCATTGACGCTTTTAACGTAAGTCGCCAGATTGCCAAGCGAAATATCGCTTTTCAGCTTCGGGGTGTTACGGGTCAGTTGAATATCGGTTTTGGCGTCGGTACTCCGGCTTTCGAGCGGACCGAGCCAACGGCGGCGTATCAGGATGGCGTCGTTGTACCGCTTGAAGATCGCTAACTATAGGAACTGATTTAAGGCACCGATTACAGGAATCGACGGTAGCCGATTGAAGCGCAGAAATGTAAAAAATAAGTGAAGAATCCGAGCGAAGAAAACTAGGCGATGAATTTTTTCAAAAATTTGCTAATACCTGATCGTCGCAGCACACGCCAAATTAGTGGACAACTGGCAGAAGACGCGGCATTAGATTATCTGCAGCATCGTCAACTTACGCTGATTGAGCGAAATTTTAGTTGCAAGGGTGGCGAAATCGATCTGATTATGCTGGACGGCACGGGTCAAGGACGATTGCAAGAAGTGACGCCTTCTCCACATCGCCGGGTTGCTTTCGGATCGGCGTCTGCGACGGCTTCGCTCGTTTTTGTCGAAGTCCGGCAGCGTGCCGATCGACGGCATGGTGGGGCAGCAGCCAGTGTCACCGCTAGTAAACAACGCCGCCTGATTATCGCTGCGCAACATTTTTTACAGCGTTATCGCCAACCACCGGCTTGCCGGTTTGATGTTATTGCCATCGACGGAGAGGTCATGGAATGGATAAAAAATGCTTTCGACGCGTGATGATTCGCAGTGCGCCGCACAGACTAAAAGATACCTGAAACACGAATAATGAAACCATGCTGGCCAATCTGCTACTCTAATTAACTCTTTTATAAACAGCCTATTATGATCAATCAACGTATCCTGGCGCATTTCCAAGAAAGTGCCGAACTCAAAACCAACGCTGCGGCGGAATTAGTACAACCAATTGCAGCGGCAGTTGAACTAATGTTTTCTGCGTTGTCAAACGGGAACAAGATTCTTTGCTGTGGCAACGGCGGCTCCGCTGCGGACAGTCAGCATTTTGCAGCAGAACTGGTCGGCCGATTTGAACGTGAGCGGTTGCCGTTGCCTGCAATGGCGCTCAGCACGGACACATCGATCATTACAGCGATCGCCAATGACTATAGTTACAATGAGATTTTTTCCAAACAGGTTCAGGCCTTTGGACAAGCGGGTGACGTGTTACTGGCTTTCACGACATCCGGCAATTCCGCTAACATCCTTGCGGCGATTGACGTAGCACTTGAGCGTGATATGCGGGTAGTGGCGTTGACGGGCAAAGGTGGTGGCGCCATAAATCAAAGATTGACCGATGCAGATGTCCATATCTGCGTGCCGCATGATCGTACCGCGCGCATTCAAGAAGTACACCTGCTGACAATTCATTGCTTATGCGACGGCATCGATGTCGCTTTATTCGGAGGAGATGTGAATGATTAGTGCACAAAGTCGTTGGAATACGTTACGACGTCCGTTGATGACAATAGCTTTATGCGGCGCGGTAGCGATGAGCGTGCAAGGTTGTGTCGGATTGTTGCTTGGCGGCGCGGTAGTCGGAGGATTTGCGGCAACTGATCGTCGTACGCTGGGTGCGCAAACCGATGATAAAACGATTGCTATTAAAGCCGAGTCACGCATTGTCGGTATCGTCGGAGAGCCAAGTCACATTAATGTGACCAGCTTCAATCGCCGCGTATTGATAACCGGCGAAGTGCGCGATGATGCTGCGAAAGTTGCCGCAGAACAAGAGACGAAAGCAATCGAAGGTGTGCATTCAGTCCTCAATGAATTGGTAGTCGCTGAGCCATCATCTTTTGGGCAACGTTCTAACGATACGTACATTACGAGCAAGGTCAAAGCTTCCTTGCTTGACGCAAAAGATGTCTTTGGCAATGCGGTCAAAGTCGTCACTGAGCGTGGGGTCGTATACTTAATGGGCCAGGCGACCGAACGTGAAGCCAAGCGTGCGGCGGAAATCGCGGCCGGCGTTGATGGTGTGCAAAAAGTCGTTAAGGCCTTTGAGTACATGACGGAAGAAGAGTTGACGCAGTTGTCGTCGGCACCTCAGAAATAAAAAAGTAACAAAAATAGCAATAAAAAGCTAAAAAATTGATGGATAGCGTTTGGCAGCGCGGGCTGGTCAATAACCGACACCCGCGCTGACCAAAGCGCCAGATTGTTAATGTTGATGCTATGAAAGCAATATGAGTAAGTCTTGCAGTGATCTCGATTTTTTGGGTGAACGTAAGCTGCCGAATGGGGTTTCTGACTATGCATGTGGATGGCAGGGGCCAAGATTATTGGCTCGATATGGCAAGGCTAATTCTTCGATTCTTTTTGCTCCCTCTTGGGCAAGTAACGCGTTAGATTGTTATTCGATTGGCAATCCTTGCGTCTACTTCAGCAAGTCGCTAGCCAGATGACTATAATGAAGGTCTTCTGGCCTGATCGGTATTGGATAATTTATGCAATCTCAAGTAGACGCCGCACCCCGCAAGCCGCTCTGGATAAAGCTTGCAATCGCGATCGTGATTGTGGCAACAGGCTTGTTTGTCATGCTGTCGCTTTCGCATAAAAATCCTGCACCGGACGTCAGTTTCACGAATTTGAAAGGCGAGCAGGTCTCTCTCAAGAGTTTGCGTGGCAAAGTTGTGATGGTCAATTTCTGGGCCACTAGTTGTACTACCTGTGTCGGTGAAATGCCTAAAATGGTGGCAACTTACGATAAATATAAAGCCCAGGGTTTGGATTTTGTGGCGGTCGCCATGAGCTACGATCCCCCAAACTATGTCCTGAATTTTGTGAAAACACGCGGTTTGCCGTTTCAGGTAGCGTTAGATACCAACGATAAGATTGCTAATTCATTTGGTGACGTCAAACTGACACCGACTACTTTTGTCATCGACAAAAAAGGCAATATTATTAAGCGTTATGTGGGCGAGCCCTCTTTTGCTGAGCTGCATCAATTGCTCGATAAGGCCTTAGCAGCATGATCAATTGATGATCTTGATCGCAAGATCGCAAATCAAATAATGAAGGCGCATGGATTTTCTATGCGCCTTTTTGTTTGTCGACTGATTTACCGTGAAGTCGCCGCGCGCGATGCCGTATCGTATAGCCCCGACGCCGTTCGTAACAATTTAGCCGTCTCGCCCAGGCTTTGATTCGATAAGCCGGTATCCGATAGCAGTGGAATGAGGCATTCCTCTCGCACTTGACGGTATGCCTGAGCTAGTGCATAGCCTTTCTCAGTTGCCGAAAAAAAAGCCTCTTTGCCGACTTTCTCGCTCGCTACCAAGCCCGTTTTAACCAATTTTTTTAGCGCATAGCTAGCAACGTGCGTGTCCTCAATATTCAGTACGAAGCAAATATCGGCTAATTTTTTTTTGCGCTCGCGGTGGCAAACATGATGCAACAAAGACACCTCAATTGGTGTCATATCTTTTACGCCAGCCGCCGCCATGCAACGTGCCATCCAGCGGTTAAAAGCATTGCCAGCAATAATTAACGCATATTCAAGTTCAGATAACTCTGAGGTACTTTCCGACGCCAGATGCGCCGATGACAGTATTTTTGATGGGGTATTCATGTTGTGTCCCGGTACACCTTTGAAGGCGTCAAAATTAAATAAAAAACAATCTATGAATCTACGCGAGATTAGTCTAAAAGCAGTATGTGCCGTATAGTTGCTATTATGAAACAATCGCTAAGCACATAAAAGAGGCTTCGTTTGCATGCTAATTGAGAATTGCTTTTCAGTGTCTTGATTTATTGATGAAGACGTGAATTTGCCCAAGGATTCATGGTTCGAAGATGATGATTTGAATACGATTTATGATCTATTTACATACAATTTATTGACATTTTATTTTTGATGGCCGATATTGCTAGCTTCTTTATGCTAATTACTGTTTAAGTCGCTTAACTTGACTTAATCCATCACCATCATGCACCGCTTTGTAGCGTGTGGAAGGAAATAAGCGAGATGACCGAGTCCAAGCTTCAACCGACCCTGGATCAGGCGGAAATTCATTTTTTGGGCGAAGGTTCCCTGACATTAACTGTCGGCGGCATCGGCAGCGTTGCAGTCAGCGCAACACTGGATTGCCAGCAGCGTTTGTGGGCCATTGCGGCTAAAGCAAACGCGTGGCCGCACGTTCGTGATGTTGTCCCTGGGATGAATAATTTGACGATATTGTTTGACCCATTGATTGCTGACTTCGATGATCTGGCAGACAAATTATTAACCGCCTGGAATAAATCGACAGCTGTCACTAAGAGCGGTCGTCAGATTGACATTCCTGTAGTGTACGGCGGAGACCGCGGTCCTGATTTAACAGCGGTTGCAGAACATACCGGATTGTCCGTAGCGGAAGTGATCCGGCGCCACACAGCTGCTGATTACGTCGTTTTTTTCCTTGGTTTTCAACCTGGTTTTGCGTACATGGGTGGACTAGATCCGTTGCTAGCTACTCCGCGTCGCCGTGAGCCACGCTTAGTTGTGCCCGCCGGTTCGGTCGCCATTGGCGGCAGCCAAACTGCCATCTATCCCGCCGCATCGCCCGGTGGATGGCAGTTAATTGGTCATTCGGATGTGCGGTTATTCGATCCATCCGCTGCGTCGCCAACACTGTTGCAACCCGGTGACCGGGTGCGCTTTGTGGCTAGTGGGGATTTATCATGATTGACGTCATCCGCGCTGGTCGCTTGAACTCCATCCAAGATATGGGGCGCAGCGGCTTTCGGCATTTGGGCATCTGTCAGTCGGGCGCCTTGGACCGCATCGCGCTCGCTATTTCAAATAAGTTGGTCGGTAATGCAATTGATGCCGCGGGGCTGGAAATCACGCTCGGTCCTTGCGTATTGCGCTTCACTGCTGACACACGGATTGCTGTTGGCGGTGCTGATTTTGCGGCGACACTTGACGGTAGAAGCGTTGGGCCATGTTGGAGTATTCCGGTCAGGGCGGGTCAGACTTTAAAATTGCATTCGGCAAAAAAAGGTATGCGTGCCTATATTGCCATCGCAGGTGGACTTGATGTTGCTTTGCAGCTGGGTTCATGTTCGACCGATATGTCTGCCGGATTTGGCGGCCATTGTGGCCGAGCACTTTTGGATGGAGATCAATTGACGATGGCGGTGCCGAATCCGGCCTCGTCACCTATCCGGTGCGCCCCTCGATTTGGCGTTCGCGCACCCGATTGGTACGACTTGGACACAGAATCGAAGTACGCACAACCAATGCAGATTCGGGTAATTCCTGGTTCGGAATATGCGCTGTTTTCGGTGGCGGCACAACGTGCTTTTTGGAAAAGCGTATGGACACTCACTCCGCAAAGTAACCGTATGGGATTTCGCTTGTCGGGGCCGGAGTTGAAGACTAAAAAGAGCGTTGATATGCTATCGCACGGCGTTTTTCCCGGCGTCATTCAGGTACCACCAGCAGGTCAACCAATCGTCTTGATGGCCGATGCTCAAACCACCGGTGGCTACCCAAAAATAGGCGTCGTCATCGCCGCTGATATTCCCAAGCTTGCACAGCTTCGCTTTAATCGGACGCTACAGTTTATTGAGTGTAATGCCGAACAAGCTCGCCAGGAGCTCATTAATGAAACGTTATATCTGGAGCAAATCGATAGGGCCATGACGTGGCTGCATCCGGAAAAAAAATGACGCGAAAATGAAGGAGTAACTGATGAAGAAGACGACAAAAAAAGAGGTAAATTTGGCAGATATTTCTACGTCCACTTTATTGCCTGATTCGACGGAGACTTCTGCGATGCCGTTGACGCATCATTCTTCTCAAACGCGAGATGTGGCCCTTAACGTTGACCTGAACGCTGATCTCGGTGAAGGTGGTGCCAGCGATCAGGCCTTGCTCGCATTGATCAGTTCCGCCAATATCGCCTGCGGTTGGCATGCCGGCAGAGCAGTGTTGATGCAGCAAACGGTTGCATGGGCGATACAGTATGGCGTTGCCATTGGTGCGCATCCTAGTTTTCCTGATCCCGATAATTTTGGTCGGACCGAGATGCATTTGCCAGCGCAAGAGATTTACAGTGGCATGCTTTACCAGATCGGCGCGCTGGCTGCGATTGCGGAAGCACAAGGTGCGCGGTTAGTCCACGTCAAGCCGCATGGCGCGCTATATAATCAAGCTGCGCGCGATCCCAAATTGGCCGCTGCGATTGTGGCAGCGGTTCGTGATTTTGATCCCGCTCTGGCATTGTTTGGCTTGGCCAATAGCGCGTTGATTACCGCCGCTAGAAAGGCGGGCCTGGTGGCGGTTGAAGAAGTTTTTGCCGACCGTGGATATAACGCTGATGGCAGCCTGGTCAAGCGCGGCACACCGGGTGACATGATTGAGGATGAAGAGAAAGCGCTGGCACAAACAATCAGCATGGTCCGTGATGGCAAGGTGCAGGCGATAAACGGCTGTTGGGTTCCGTTGATAGCGGATACAGTATGTTTACATGGCGATGGCGCACATGCATTGGCTTTTGCTCAGCGCATTCGCGCTTATTTGGCGCAAGAGGGTATTGCCGTGACTGCCCGACGCGGGCCGGAGATTGCCTCCGTGACAGACGATTTTTCGCTATTCCCATTACTAAAGTAATCCGCACCAGAAGCATCAACGACGCACCAGTTAGCAATCTTAATATTGGAAATATATGCACTCTGCAGTCAGTTTGTGGCCTTTAATCGGCGTCGTTGTGATCATTGCGGGTTTTATCCTGCGCTTCAATCCCATGCTGGTGGTCGCCGTTGCCGCGATAGTGACCGGGGTCGCTGCACAGTTTCCGGCCGAACAGGTGCTTGCAGAAATCGGCACTGGTTTTATCAAGACCCGTAATTTACCTTTAATCATCCTGCTGCCGTTGGCCATCATCGGACTACTTGAGCGGCACGGTTTGCGCTTGCATGCGCAAAACTGGATTGGGCGTATCAAGTCGGCGACTGCTGGACGTTTATTGATCGTTTATCTGGCCGCGCGTGAATTGACTGCCGCTATCGGTTTGACTAGTCTGGGTGGTCATCCGCAGATGGTGCGGCCGCTGTTGGCTCCGATGACCGAAGGGGCCGCCGAAACCCGTTATGGCAAACTGACCGATGCTGTACGCTTCAAGTTACGTGCTTATGCTGCCGCCACGGATAATATCGGCCTATTTTTTGGTGAAGATATTTTTGTAGCCTTTGGTGCAATCGTCTTGATGTCCACCTTTCTGCATGAGGCTGGTATCGACGTCGAACCGCTACATATTGCGTTGTGGGGTATCCCCACCGCGATCTCAGCCTTCATTATTCACGGCTATCGCTTGTCGCGATTAGACGCCGCGCTGGATAGGGAGATGAATTATCAACCGCATGCAAAGACCGCCACATCAGCGCCGACGAGCAACCAGGACGGAACTAAGTCATGATTATTTCAGTTACTTATCTTTATTATCTGGTTGGTGTGATTCTCGCCATTACTGCTGTGATGACGTTACGCGACAGCAGCAACCCACGTCGTTGGTCTAGTGGTTTATTTTGGGGATTATTTGCGGCAGCTTTTTTGATTGGTGACCGTTTGCCACCAGCACTGGTCGGACTGGGCGTGATTTTGATGGCGTTGATCGCCGGTTTAGGATGGGTCGGGGCTGGTAAACATGTTGAGCTTCCGGATGCGGCGCGGCGCGCCAGTGCCGGTCGGCTCGGGAATAAATTATTTGTTCCTGCTTTAGCAATTCCTATCGTAACGGTCATTGGTACGGTACTGCTGCACAACGTCAAATTTGGTGACAGCTTTTTGCTAGACCCGAAAAATACCACGCTCGTCAGCCTCGGAATAGGCTGTATCGTCGCGCTGGGATTGGCTTGCTGGTTGACACATGACACGCCTGCGCAATCGATGCGGGAATCGCGACGCCTGACCGAAGCGCTGGGTTGGGCGGTAGTGTTGCCGCAAATGCTGGGAATGCTCGGCTTGGTGTTCTCTGACGCCGGTGTCGGCAAGGCGGTCGCGCATATCACCACGTCGTACATCAATATGGATTATAAATTTGTCGCCGTCATGGTGTACGTGTTTGGTATGGCGCTTTTCACGGTGGTGATGGGCAACGGTTTTGCTGCGTTTCCGGTCATGGCTGGCGGTGTCGGTGTGCCGGTATTGGTCGGCGTATATGGCGCAAATCCAGCCGTAATGGCCTCAATCGGGATGTTCTCCGGCTATTGCGGCACGCTCATGACGCCCATGGCAGCGAACTTTAATATCGTACCGGCAGCGTTGCTGGAGTTGCCGGATCGAAACGCTGTAATTAAGGCCCAGTTGCCTACCGCGCTAGTGCTTTTAGTCGTTAATGTGTTTCTTTTATATTTCTTGATGAACCGTTAAGTTGGGTGTGAGATCGATTAGCCGGCGCACAGGTAAACACTTCAGACAAAGAACCGGCTGATGGAATCGTGCATAGGGAATAATGTTGGAATGCTGAATACGCTTTAGTTCAGCGTATCCAGCAAGCGAGATGGTGCAGCGTAGAAACATATTTCGAAAAGCAAACCGTTATTGGATGCTTTTCGATGTAATCGTATTATTTTTTTGCATCATTCATTTTGGCATTGCTGCCAAAACATCGTGCGCCTGCTCATCCGCATGATACGAACTACGCACCATTGCGCCGACCGCAGCATGGACAAACCCCATTTTGTACGCTTCTTCTTCGTACATTTTAAACGTATCAGGATGCACGTAGCGACGCACTGGCAAGTGGTTGCCGCTTGGCATCAAATACTGGCCGATCGTCAGCATGTCAACGTCATGCGCGCGCAGATCTCGCATTACTTGCAATACTTCCTCGTCCGTTTCGCCCAATCCCACCATGATGCCGGACTTGGTCGGAACCTTTGGATGCAGCGCCTTGAAACGTTTGAGTAAATTGAGCGAGTAATCATAATCCGAACCCGGACGCGCTTCTTTATACAGGCGCGGTGCAGTTTCCAGATTATGGTTCATGACGTCCGGGGGAGCTGCATTGAGGATTTCAAGTGCGCGGTCCATGCGGCCGCGGAAGTCAGGCGTCAGGATTTCAATCCGCGTGTTGGGTGACAATTCGCGGACGCGACGGATACATTCGACGAAATGGCCTGCACCGCCATCGCGTAAATCATCGCGGTCAACGCTGGTGATGACAACATAACTCAGGCGTAATTCGGCAATGGTTTTTGCCAGATTTTCGGGTTCGTTGACATCTAACGGATCAGGACGGCCATGGCCGACGTCGCAGAACGGGCAGCGGCGGGTGCATTTATCACCCATGATCATGAAGGTTGCCGTGCCCTTACCGAAACACTCACCGATGTTGGGACAACTGGCTTCTTCACAGACCGTCACCAGGCTGTTGGCGCGCAGAATATCTTTGATTTCATAGAAGCGTGTGGTCGGCGATGCCGCCTTGACGCGAATCCAGTCCGGCTTTTTGAGGCGCTCAATCGGAATGATTTTGATTGGAATGCGCGCAGTTTTGCTGGCACCTTTTTGCTTTTCTAGCGGATTATAGGGCGCGGCCGGAATAGCACCAGTATTAGGGGCGAGGGCAGCTTTAGCAGTATCAACAACGTGTAGTGGAGTAGTTTCTGTAGTCATAGTCTAAGTAATCTTCTTTGGTGAAGCATCAACCGAGGCGTTCAATCAGTATGTGAGCGAGTGCTAACTGCACTGCAGATAACGCCGCATCAGTCCCCAACGTTTTCATATCGATCGTCGCCAAGCCTTCGTAGCCGCACGGATTGATCCAGGAAAATGGTGTCAAATCCATCGCAACATTGAGCGAGACGCCATGATATGTGCAGCCGCTGGCGCGAATTTTCAACCCGAGCGCTGCGATCTTAGCACCTTGCCATGGGCCATCGGCCATGTAAATGCCGGGTGCGCCGGATTTGCGCTCACCAGCAAGATTATACGCTGCGAGGGTCTCGATCACCGCTTGCTCAATGACGTGGACAAATTCACGTGCAAAAAGACGGCTTTCTGTGCGTTTTCGGCGCAAATCGATCAGTAAATAGATAATTACCTGACCGGGGCCATGATAAGTGACTTCACCTCCACGATCAGTTTGTACGATCGGAATGGCATGCGGTGCCAGAACATGGCCCGGATCGGCAGCAAGCCCCAGCGTGAATACGGGCGGATGCTCGACGATCCATAACTGATCGGCGGTGTCGGAGGTGCGGGCGTCAGTGAAGGCGCGCATGGCGTCAAAAGTGACCTGATACGGTTCGTTGCCACGCTGGATTATTTCGGGGGAAGAAGAAAGCGGCATAGGCGATAGTGTACCGAAAATCGGGAGATATCGGGTTAGTCAGATAAATTGTCGTTTTGTTCACACTTGAAAACGACGCTTTATATTTTTGCGAACCTAGATCAACTGTCTGGTAGAAGAGTTGGATAATGAATAACGTTAAAGTGCCTAAGTTGCGTTAGTCTGAATTTGGCGTTTTTACGCAGAGTTGCTCGAGCGCAAATCTACGTGGGCACGTTGTTTGCAATTGATTACCCGTTGGCGTGAACACCATTTAAAATGATGCGATGTGTCGGATTTCTGTATGAAAGCGACAAAATTTGTCACCGAATTGGTTATTTTAATCTGCATGCTTACCGTCTGGAAACTATCTTGAATAATTTACGTCAGCAGTTTATTGCGTTTTCTGTCGCCTCGGGCGTTCTGCGGTTTGGTGATTTTGTGACCAAAGCGGGGCGCACTTCGCCTTATTTCTTTAACGCCGGATTATTTAACGAAGGCGCAACGCTGGCGCAGTTATCGCAGTTTTACGCCCGCACTTTGCTGGACTCCGGGGTTGAGTTCGACATGCTGTTCGGTCCCGCTTATAAAGGCATTACGCTGGCGTCGGCAACGGCAGTCGCAATGGCTGCCGAAGGCCGCAATGTAGCATTTTCGTATAACCGCAAGGAAGCCAAGGATCATGGCGAAGGCGGCACTATCGTTGGGGCCAAGTTGGAAGGGCGCGTAGTCATTATCGATGACGTCATTTCGGCCGGTACTTCGGTACGTGAATCAGTAGCGATGATCCGCGCTGCCGGTGCAACCCCATGTGCGGTCCTGATCGCACTGGACCGGATGGAGCGCTCAGGTAAGGACGATGCGCTTTCCGAGAAGTCAGCAGTGGAAGAAGTGGGTCGAGAATTTGGATTGCCAGTGATTTCAATAGGCAATTTAAACGATTTGCTGACGTATATTTCGGCTGCCGGTGCGGACCCGCAGTTGGCGCAATATAAAGACGCAGTGGCTTCTTATCGTACGCGTTATGGCGTGAACTGATTATAAAAAATGTTGACTCCATCATGCGCCACAGTTGGCGTATATGTTCGTTCATTGCTATCTGTTCGAGGCAAACCTTGGTTGCCAGGATAGTACCCAAATGGATTGGTTGGCGGGATGAATGTTAGCTAGCGCTAGGCGATGTAATGCAAAATGGGCTCACACTGACTGGCGGCGTTAATTTGCGGATAAGCGCATGAATTCAAGCGTAAAGATTCAACTAAAAACGCGACTAATGGCACAACGAATGCACAGCTTCACAAGTGCATTGAGTTTGCCTTGTCTGACTGTTTTTACGATGATTTTTATAGGTGTTATTTGTGCGTTGCCGTTGCCAGTGCGCAGCCAGATTTTTACTTGCAAGGACTCCGCAGGACGGACGATGACTTCTGATCATCCTATGCCAGAATGTGCTGATCGGGCGATGCGTGAACTCAGTAATACCGGTTTGTTACGGCGCGAAATCCCCGCGCCACTCAATGCTGAACAAAAACGGCAGCAGCAACTGCTGGAAGATAAGCGTCGCTTAGCGGTTGCAGTGGTGGAAGAGCAGCGCCAGCAAGATAGGGCATTGATGGCGCGCTATCGTAGCGAGGGTGATATCGCAGCGTCGCGGCGTTATTACCTTGGTCTGTCGCAAGATATGATTAAACGCGATCAAGCGTTTATATTGGATGCAGAAAATCAATTGAAGCAGGCGCAGGCAGATACAGAATTCTATAAAAATAGAAAGCTTCCCGGCAACGTCCAATGGCGTATCGACGATGCGCAGCATGCTTTAGAGAGCGGTAAAACCAGCTTGAATGCGCATCAAAAAGAAGCCGCCGGAATCAATGTTAAATTTGATGAAACGTTAGCGCGTTACCGGGCGCTAACCGTTAGCCAGTCAACCGCCTCGAATCGCTGATGACGCGTTTTGTATGGGTAGCAGAGCCATGTGCGAGTGCGGCAAGTTTGATTGAGCCTAATCAGGTCGGGGCGGTATACCTTTTGACCTGATTGCGTGATTAGCCCCGACCTTTTTTTCAGCGTCTACGATGCCAGTTTTTGTTTCAATAATTCTGTCAACTGGGTAGGATTGGCTTTGCCCTTACTGGCTTTCATCGCCTGACCGATGAGCGCATTAAATGCTTTTTCCTTGCCGGACCGGAACTCTTCAACCGATTTGGTATTGGCGGCCAATACATCATCGATGATCTTTTCTAACGCGCCGCTATCCGAAATCTGCTTCAGACCTTTGCTATCGATGATCTCATCAGCCAACGTATCCTGAGAAGCTTTTGCGTCCCACATTGCGGCAAACACTTCTTTGGCTATTTTGTTGGAAATAGTGCCGTCAGCGATACGTTGCAGCAGCAACGCAAATTGGCTCGCGCTGACCGGTGCGACGCTGATATCGACGTCTTCGCGGTGAAGTGTCGATGAGATATCGCCCATCAGCCAGTTAGCAGCCGGTTTGGCCTGGTCTTTGCCCGCTATGGTTACCACCGCTTCAAAATACGCGGCCATTGCCTTCGATTGGGTCAAGACGATTGCATCGTAGTCCGACAGACCATATTCGCGCATAAAACGCTCACGCATCGCTCCCGGCAATTCCGGCATGGTCGCCCGTACGCGTTCGACCCATTCCCGGGAGATGACCAGCGGTGGCAAATCAGGGTCCGGGAAGTAGCGATAATCCTGCGAATCTTCCTTGCTGCGCATTGAGCGTGTTTCTTTTTTATCAGGGTCGTAGAGGCGTGTTTCCTGGCGAATCGTGCCACCGTCTTCAATGGTTTCGATTTGGTTCTGAACTTCGTAATTGATCGCCTCTTCAAGGAAGCGGAACGAGTTCAGATTTTTGATTTCACGCCGCGTACCGTATTCCTTTTGTCCGACCGGGCGTACCGAAACATTGGCATCGCAGCGGAAAGAGCCTTCCTGCATGTTGCCGTCAGAAATACCCAGCCACATGACTAATGCATGTAATGATTTGGCGTAAGCAACCGCTTCTGTTGCGCTGCGCATATCTGGTTCGGTGACGATTTCCAGCAATGGTGTGCCGGCACGATTTAAGTCAATACCGGTCATGCCTTGATAGTCTTCGTGGAGCGATTTTCCTGCATCTTCTTCCAGATGCGCGCGCGTCAGCTGAACCGAGCGAATTTCGCTCTTTCCGTCTTTTTCCATCACGAACGACACCTTGCCACCTTGTACAACCGGAATCTCAAACTGACTGATTTGGTAGCCTTTAGGCAAATCCGGATAAAAATAGTTTTTGCGTGCAAAAACGGATTGTGGCGCAATGACCGCATCGACCGCCAGACCAAACTGGATAGCGCGCTCAACGGCGCCACGATTAAGAACCGGCAATACACCGGGTAATGCCAGATCGACCGGACTGGCCTGGGTATTGGGTTCAGCGCCGAATTGCGTAGAGGAGCCACTGAAAATTTTTGATTTGGTCGAAAGCTGTGCATGCGTTTCAAGACCGATTACGACTTCCCATTGCATAATTTTCTCGTTTCTTTTCTGTACGTGCGCGATGGGCCTTATTGACCATATTGAAAGTGTCGCCAACTCAGGCAATCGCGCACAATGCTGTGTTTATTCTTCGTGACGGCACGTGCCGGTTTTTAAATTTACCGACAATTCCGTAAAATTTACTCTTGAGCCGCACAACGCCGGACAGCTCGGTTTAATGCTTAACGTGTCACCATCGCGTTGCAAGCGGATACTGCAGTTTTTGCCATGATTATAAAAATCAAAACCACGTCGATCTCGTGCCGCCACTGGATCTTTTAGGGTGACACGCCAGCCCGGTTTATCGCCACTCTGGGTGACTTCGGCGACCGGTTCGTCGCTTTCATCCACGCTGCAATCGAAACCGTGCATCGTCCGATACTGATCCGACTCCCAGCGAAAAGTTTTTATCTTGGCGCCATCCAAATGTATTTCGCCTTCGTCGGCCAAAATAACTTTTTCACCGCCTTCAGTATGGGTCGTATTGCAGCCAAATTTGGTCTGCAATTCTTGCGCATACACGGATGTCGACAGTAGCGTTATGGCCAGTAGGATCAGCATCGTAACAAAATAGCGGTGCAAACAGGTGTGGATGACGCGCATGGCGAATTTCTCGTTTCGGTTAGTTGGGCGACCGCAAATGCCAGTCGGTTACGCGTTGATATTGGTGTGCAACGTTAAGCAGCTTCGCTTCATCAAAATAGCTTCCGATAATCTGCAATCCAACCGGACGCTGCGCATTTTTTGCTCCCTGCCCAAAACCGCATGGAATCGACATGCCTGGCAAGCCAGCCAGACTACTCGATAAGGTATAAATGTCGGCTAGATAATTCGCCACAGGATCATTCGCTTTCGCGCCTAAATCCCACGCTACGGTAGGTGATACGGGGCCCATGATGACGTCACATAAACGGTTAGGGCCAGTTAGTGCCTTTTGAAAGTCTTCTGCGATCAGGCGACGGATTTTTTGCGCTTGCAAATAATAGGCATCGTAATAACCGTGCGACAACACGTAGGCACCTACAAGAATACGACGTTTGACTTCTTCGCCAAATCCCTCAGCACGCGATTTTTGATACATATCGGCCAGATCTTTGTAATCGGCTGCGCGATGTCCGTAGCGGACGCCATCGAAGCGACTCAGATTGGACGACGCTTCGGCTGGCGCAATCACGTAATACACGGGAATTGATAGTTCAGTTTTCGGGAGTGAAATATCGACCAGAACGGCACCCAATTTTTCGTACTCGCTCAAGGCTGCGCGCACCGCTTGTTCAACGTCGGGGGCGAGGCCGCTACTAAAATATTCTTTTGGAATGCCGATTCGCAAACCTTTGATATCGTCGTTCAGGCCAAGAGTAAAATCTTCTTTTGGGCGCTCCAGACTGGTGGAGTCGCGCGGATCAAATCCAACCATCGCATTGAGTAACAAAGCACAATCTTCTGCAGTTTGAGCGACGGGCCCGGCCTGATCCAATGACGAAGCAAAGGCGATCATGCCGAAGCGAGATACGCTTCCGTAGGTCGGTTTGATGCCCGTGACGCCGCATAGCGACGCGGGTTGACGGATTGATCCGCCCGTATCGGTTGCGGTGGCCGCTGGCGTTAATCTTGCGGCCACAGCCGCTGCCGAACCGCCTGATGAGCCGCCCGGAATCGCGGTTTTATCCCAAGGGTTTTTAACGGCGCCGAAATGGGAGTTTTCGTTCGATGAACCCATCGCAAATTCATCGCAGTTCAGCTTGCCCAGGTGCACCATGCCGGCATCTTTAAAATGCGACACGACGGTTGCATCGAAAGGGCTGACGTAATTTTCCAACATTTTGGAGCCGGCAGTGGAACGCCAGTCACGCGTGACAAAAATATCTTTGTGCGCGATCGGTAGGCCGGTCAAGGGTGTGGCGTTATTTTGAGCCAGCCGTTGGTCGGCGTTGCGCGCTTGTTGCAAGGTCAACTCGGGGTCTACGTGCAGAAAAGCATTGAGATCACTTTGCTGAATACGTGCCAAAAATTGTGTAGTCAGTTCCACAGAAGAAATTTTCTTATCGTGAAGCAGTATCGACAGTTGTTTAAGAGTTTTTGTATGCATGTGATGGAAACTTGCCGGGTAAATAAGGAATGATTCATTCGCTGCACATCGTCCGAATTAATTGCATTAATCGTAAGATACGGACAAAAGATGTGTTTTCAGCAATTCATATTTCCTAGGGTTTTCTGCCGGTGAGTGTTGCGCAAATGGCACCGGTTTGCCGTTTTATTATATTTTCGATGCACGGATGGTCGCTCCATGATGCGTCGAAAATAGCGCGCCTGACGTTAGTGAATAGTGGTTATTGGGTTATTGGGTTATTGCAGATAAATAATTAAATGAATTAATTAATTTATTTATCACTCGAGTGCGTTATATTTCTTTAAAGAAAATTATTCGATGACTTTTGGAACGAGATAGAGGCCGTCCTCGGTTGCTGGTGCAGTGCGTTGGTAATCCTCGCGGCGGTTGGTTTCGGTAACAACGTCGTCGCGCAGGCGCAATGAAAGATCTGTCTGCAGCGCGGCAATCGGATGACTTAACGGCTCAACACCCGTGGTATCAACGGCGCTTAGCTGTTCCACCAATGAAAAAATGCCATTTAGTTTATCTAAGGTGGCCGTGGCCTGGTCTTCGGTCAGCTCAAGGCGGGCGAGATGGGCAATACGTTTAACGTCGGAAAGGGCTAGAGACATATGTTTTGGTGGCGCAAAATGCGCTGCTGAAAGTGTTGTATGAAGGTCTTTAATGTCGATAAAACTTCTTAAAGCTTTGTAAAAGGCCAGCATTTCTAGCCTTTTGTCGATCAATGTCTTTCAAATTATAAGGTAGAATGTCGGGTCCATGCCGCATGTCGCAGAGGTGCTGCTTTAAAAACACTCGGAAAACAGCTTAGGCCAAGAATGTGGTTGCAAATATTGCAACTATAATGCGTTGTTAAACGTGTCATATTTAGGGTTGGGCCGGTTAACTGATTTTTAAAGAGCGCTGAAGAAGGCCATGCGCTGATAATAGATTCCCCTTATAAAACGCTTAGGCGCACCATTGTTGCGCATCAGGACAATTCATGTTTGGATTTTTACGCAGTTACTTCTCGAACGATCTGGCGATTGATCTAGGTACCGCGAATACGCTTATTTATGTACGTGACAAAGGCATCGTTCTCGACGAACCCTCTGTGGTTGCTATCCGCCAACAAGGCGGTCCCAATGGTAAAAAAACAATTCAGGCGGTAGGGCGCGAAGCCAAGCAAATGCTGGGTAAGGTTCCTGGCAATATCGAGGCGATCCGGCCGATGAAAGACGGCGTTATTGCCGATTTCACTGTCACCGAACAAATGCTTAAACAGTTCATTCGCATGGTTCACGATACGAAGATGTTCAGGCCTTCGCCGCGGATTATTATCTGCGTACCTTGCGGTTCTACACAGGTTGAACGCCGTGCAATTCGCGAGTCGGCATTGGGCGCGGGCGCTTCTCAGGTATTCCTGATTGAAGAGCCAATGGCTGCAGCAATCGGTGCAGGTTTGCCGGTTTCTGACGCGACTGGTTCAATGGTGGTCGATATTGGTGGTGGCACAACCGAAGTCGGTATCATTTCATTGGGCGGCATGGTCTACAAAGGCTCAGTACGCGTTGGTGGCGACAAGTTTGATGAGGCTATTGTTAATTACATCCGTCGCAACTACGGCATGTTGATCGGTGAACAAACCGCGGAAGCAATCAAGAAAGCTATCGGTTCTGCATTCCCGGGTTCTGAAGTGAAAGAAATGGAAGTAAAAGGGCGCAACTTGTCGGAAGGTATTCCGCGTTCGTTCACTATTTCCAGCAACGAAATCCTGGAAGCACTGACTGATCCGCTCAATAACATTGTTTCTGCAGTAAAAAATGCCCTTGAACAGACGCCTCCGGAACTTGGTGCGGATATTGCCGAAAAAGGCATGATGCTCACGGGTGGCGGCGCTTTGCTGCGTGATTTGGACCGCCTGTTAATGGAAGAGACCGGTTTGCCGGTCATCGTTGCCGAAGACCCATTGACTTGCGTGGTGCGCGGTTCTGGCATGGCGCTGGAACGGATGGACAAGCTGGGATCGATTTTCTCGTACGAGTAATTCACCTAGATAGGGTGTGCTGCCATATCTTCATGCTTCGGCTTTCGATTTAAGGCAGTGCAACGATGGCTGAGACGGTTTTTTCCGGACTCGGCCCTTCGTGTCGATGGGCGAACAGCCACGGTGCTCCGTGGTCGTCCTTGATTATTTGGGGTGATTTTCGGTGATCCGCAGTTGTTTGCGGCTCGCTTGATACTCTCGTCAGGCGATCATTTTTAGTGCATTTTTCTTCAATTTAGTCACCAATAACCTGTTTGCCATCAATGGAATACAGCCCGCCTCCCCTCTTTAAGCAAGGTGCTTCGGCACGCGGAAAGGCGATTGTTTGTACGTTGCTGGCGCTCACGCTGCTGATCGTCGACGCGCGTTTGCATGCGCTCGTCCTTCTGCGACAGGCAGTCAGTACCGTGCTTTATCCGGTCCAGGCCGTAGCGCTCATGCCGCGTGATGCTACCTATCGGATGATCGATTATTTCTCGACATTGTCGTCGGTAGAAAAAGAAAACCGAGAATTGCGTACCGTACAGGCATCGCGTGCGCAGCAATTGCAACAAGCGCAATTGCTGGCAGTAGAAAATGTTCAGTTGCGTAAGTTGTTGGGTGCGCAACAACAGCTGGCAGTGAAATCGGTAATGAGTGAAATTCTTTATGACGCGCGTGATCCCTTTACGCGCAAGGTCGTGGTTGATCGTGGCTCCCAGCAGGGCGTTCTTACCGGACAGCCGGTCATTGACGACGCGGGCATTGTTGGGCAGGTCACTCGCGTATTTCCTTTTACCTCTGAAATCACATTGTTAACTGATAAAGATCAGGCTATTCCGGTGCAGGTTTTACGGAATGGTTTGCGAAGTGTCGCGTATGGTCGCGGTCAATCCGGATTTCTCGATTTGCGTTTTATGGCGGCCAATGCAGATGTCAAAAAAGACGATGTATTGGTGACCTCGGGCATCGACGGCGTGTATCCGCCCGGCTTGACCGTCGCGAAAGTGGTTTTGGTTGAAAATAAATCTGCCGATGCATTTGCACATATCGTCTGCGCACCTGCGGCCGGGATTGACCGCCACAGACAACTACTGATTTTGCTGGTTGATCCAAAACCGGCACCGCGCCCGGATGATATTGTCAAACCGAGTAGTGGAAAAGTCGATACGCTGAGCAAGCGCCGCTTGACTGACAGCCCTAGAGAAAAAGCGCAAGAAGCAGCAAACGCGGCGAGTGAAGCCGACAAAGAAGCGAACAAAGATGCGATGAAGAATGCCGCCCGCGATGCGAAGGCCGAGCTTGCGCGAAAAAAATTGCAGGAACGTAGCCGATGAGTCGCCCACACTATATTTTATTGCCTGCTAATCCGCTTTTTATCGGGATGACGTTACTGCTGGCTTTTTTTCTGAACCTGATGCCTTGGGGCCAGTTGCCGGGTGTGCCTGATTTTGTTGCATTGGTATTGGTGTTCTGGAGCATTCATCAGCCACGCAAGATCGGCATCGTTATCGCGTTCTGCATGGGATTGCTGGTTGATGTGCATGATGCAACGCTGTTGGGGCAAAATGCATTGGCGTACACACTACTTTCGTATTTCGCAATCATGATCCATCGGCGCGTATTATGGTTTTCGCCATTGGGTCAGGCTCTCCACATATTACCGTTACTCTTGTTGACGCAAGCGGTGCAACTCGTTTTGCGTCTGATTATCAGTGGCAAATTTCCCGGCTGGTTGTTTTTTACGGAAAGCCTGGTCAGCATGCTTTTATGGCCATTGCTTAGCTGGATGTTATTGGCACCGCAACGACGTGCCATCAATCGTGATGATAATCGACCGATCTAATTATGCGACATCGCTTTGGGCGACGCCGGTCGCTCTTCTCTGCGCCAGAATCTCACGGTGCAAACCTCATGACAGAATTTAAGAATACGGAACGCGAGCTACATAACTTCCGGATGCGGATCACCGCTGCGGTGGTATTCGTGTTGTTTTGTTTTTCCCTCTTGGTGGCGCGATTTGTCTGGCTGCAAATTATTCGTCATGACGTTTACGCAGCGCAAGCCGAGGAAAATCGCATTTCGTTAGTTCCTATCGTTCCCAATCGCGGACTGATTCTGGATCGTAACGGTGTCGTGCTGGCGCGCAATTATTCTGCGTACACGCTTGAAATCACGCGCTCCAAAATCAACGGTAAACTTGAAGATGTGATTGATGATTTGTCCAAGTTAATCGACATTGAGCCGAAGGATCGGCGGCGATTCAAAAAATTGATGGATGATTCAAAAAGCTTTGCCAGCTTGCCTATTCGCACGCGATTGACTGACGAAGAAGTGGCAAAGTTTACGGTACAACGTTATCGCTTCCCCGGCGTTGATGTTCAGGCGCGCTTATTCCGTGAATATCCACTCGGCGACGTCGCCGCGCACGTGATCGGCTATATCGGACGCATCAGTCAAAATGACGCCAAAGCAATCGATGAAGGCGACGATGCGGCTAATTACAAAGGTACCGATTATATTGGCAAGGAAGGCCTTGAAAAGAGTTACGAAAGCCAGCTTCACGGCACCACCGGTTACGAAGAAATCGAGATATCAGCGAGTGGGCGTGCCGTGCGAACTTTATCGCGTACGTCGGCCATACCCGGCAAAAATCTGATTCTTTCCATTGATATTGAATTGCAAAAAATCGTGCAGAAAGCCTTTGGTGATCATCGTGGTGCGCTGGTGGCAATTAACCCTGCAACGGGCGACATTCTTGCCTATGTGTCGCAACCAAGTTACGATTTGAATCTGTTTGTCGATGGCATTGATCAGCAAAGCTGGAACGAACTACTCAATTCTCCAGACCATCCGCTCATCAACCGGCCAATGAATGGTGCGTATCCTCCGGGTTCTACCTACAAGCCATTTATGGCCTTGGCCGGGCTTGAACTAGGGAAGCGTACACCACAGCAAACAATCAGAGACATGGGATTTTTCATGCTCGGAGGTCATCGTTTCCGCGATGATAAGGTGGGTGGCCATGGCGTGGTTGATATGTATAAGGCGATTGTTGAATCCTGCGATACGTATTTCTATATGCTAGCCAACGATTTGGGTGTCGATGCGATTCACGATTTTATGAAGCCGTTTGGTTTCGGACAGATCACAGGGATCGATCTCGAACATGAGCGCAAGGGATTGCTACCATCGACCGCATGGAAACGGTCGGCCTTTAAAACTGCTGCGCGTCAGAAATGGCAAGGCGGGGATACTGTTTCTCTGGGAATTGGTCAGGGTTTCAACACCTTTACACCGCTGCAGATTGCGCATGCGACGGCTACGCTGGTGAACGATGGCATTGTCATGAAGCCGCATCTGGTAAAAATTATTGAAGATGGCGTGACGCATCAGCACACGGTGACGGTGCCAAAAGAGAGTTTTAGAATTCCGTTAAAGCAGGAAAATATCGATTTTATTAAGCGTGCGATGGTGGGTGTGACGCACGAAGGTACAGCAGCGCGGGTTTTTGCCGGTGCTGGCTATGAATCAGGTGGCAAAACCGGTACCGCGCAGGTATTTACGATCAAGCAAAACGAAAAATACAATCAGCATGCCGTCGGTGAGCGCTTCCGTGATCATGCGTTGTACACCGCTTTTGCGCCGGCAGATAAACCGACGATTGCCATCGCCGTCATTGTCGAAAACGGCGGTTTCGGTGCGGCGGCGGCGGCGCCAATCGCACGTAAGGCATTAGATTACTATTTGCTGGGAAAACGGCCTGAAGACAAAGATAAGCCGAGTGTCGTCATGCCAGGATTAGACGAATCGGCTCCGGTCACCGAAAGCAAGCCTGATGCTGGCGATGTGGATATGTATAAACCGGGCGCTGAAACGCAGGGTAATCGAGAGTAGATGTCTTTAGCTTAAATGGCGATGTGACTGAAGTTTTGCTTTGTTATGTTGATGCTTACATTTAATGTAACTATTTGATCTCAGTAGTTTAATTAGAACTGAACAATGAATTTGTCCCCAAAAAATTCCTGGTGGCGTCAGATTAGATCGCATGTTGCGATCTTTGATGGCCCGTTGTCGCTGATCATTTTTTTGATTTTGTCGGTGGGAATCGTGACGTTATATTCTGCCGGAATTGACTTTCCAGGACGCGTGGAAGATCAATTGCGAAATATTTTGGTGGCGTTCGTCGTGATGTGGATCGCGGCCAGCATACCGCCGCAAACCTTGATGCGATTTTCGGTCCCCATTTATACCGTTGGTGTTGCATTATTAATTGCGGTAGCGATGTTCGGCATGGTCAAAAAAGGCGCACGTCGTTGGATAAATTTCGGTGTCGTGATTCAACCTTCCGAGATTATGAAAATCGCCATGCCGCTGATGCTGGCGTGGTATTTTCAGAAGCGCGAAGGCATGATTTCCTGGCGCGACTATCTGGTTGCCGGACTGTTGCTGGTAGTGCCGGTCGGTTTGATCATTCGCCAACCGGATCTGGGAACGGGGACGTTGGTACTCGCCGCTGGGTTTTATGTTATCTTTTTGGCAGGCTTGAGCTGGCGTGTACTGGTCGGTTTGGTGATTGCCGTGCTGGCTAGTTTGCCGGTAGTCTGGACCGTGTTGCATGACTATCAACGCCAGCGTGTGATGATGTTGATTGATCCGACCTCTGATCCGCTCGGCAAAGGATTTCATATTATTCAGTCAACTATTGCTGTGGGTTCCGGCGGCATCTTCGGCAAAGGCTGGCTTAAAGGCACGCAGTCGCATCTCGAATTTATCCCCGAGCGGACCACCGATTTTATTTTTGCAGTGTTCTCAGAAGAGTTCGGATTAATTGGAAACGGGATTTTATTATTTCTCTATGTATTGCTGATCGCACGGGGGCTCATGATTGCAGCCAATGCGCCGACCATGTTCACGCGTTTGCTGGCGGGCTCGATCACGATGATTTTCTTTACCTATGCGTTTGTTAATATGGGGATGGTCAGTGGTATTCTTCCCGTAGTTGGCGTACCACTTCCTTTTATGAGTTACGGCGGCACGGCCTTGGTAACACTCGGACTGGGCGCCGGAATTTTGATGAGTATTCAACGGCATCGCAAATTAATTCAGACGTAACGATTGTTGATTGAAATATCTATCTTTTTGCGATGCTGCACTGCACTGCTTATCCAGTTTTACTGTTTATGAAAACATAAATCGATCCAGTAGTTTCGTTAAGTCTTACCTTTTTAGTCCTTTGTGGACTTGTCATTTAAATCATAATTTGGGTTGCCGGGCTAGTCTTTATATACGTTATCAGCCTCACGAATTGCTGCGATATTAAGTCGGGACCGATCAGATTCATCCGATTGACTAGGAAAACGTCATGATATTTCGCAACGTTATCTCCCATCACCTCAACCGCTTTATCGACTTACGCCGAATAATAAGCGCGTTAGTGCCGCTGTTGATCGTGGCGGGTTGTAGCACTGCGCCGCCAGCACCGGACGGCCGCTCGGCCCCCACGACCCAAGCCAAGTCATCCTCACGCAGTGCATCTGGTGCGCCGGTGATGCCCGCCGCTGGCTCCGGTCGCGGCGGCTACTACAAGGATGACGGTCCCGGCGATAATATCCCGGACGGTTTGCAGAACGTCGCCGATGCCGTCCCCAAGATTGAACCGTATTCTCGTACCGGAAATAAGCCTTATGTCGTATTTGGGAAAACTTATACGCCTTTAATTGATGAAAAACCGTTCACCCAGCGCGGCATTGGTAGTTGGTACGGGAAGAAATTTCACAAACAACGCACCTCTTCTGGCGAGCCGTACGATATGTACAAAATGACAGCGGCGCATCCCACGTTGCCGATTCCTTCCTACGCACGCGTGACAAACCTGAAAAACGGTAAACAAGTGGTTGTCCGCATTAATGATCGTGGACCTTTTCACTCTACCCGCATTATTGATTTGTCTTACACGGCAGCGCTGAGATTGGGTTATTTGGGCACTGGTAGCGGCGAACTTGAAGTGGATCGACTGCTGCCTGCGGACATTCTTGCGATGAATAAAACGGCAAGTACAACGGTGACGGAAGCAGTCGAAGCGCCTACAGCAATGGCGGTAACGGCCCCGACCGTGGATAGCATAGCGTTGGAATTAACGCCCCCCCAACTTACGGTACCAAGTCAAAGCATCGATAGCGTGGTTGTCAACAAATGGCCAACCGAGAGCCAAGGCGACAGCAATGCCGCCGCGCAAGGGTATTATTTACAGCTTGGTGCGTTCTCCTGGAAACCCAATGCCGAACTGGAGCGGCAACGATTGTTGGAGAAGTTACCGGGGATCGTGAGCGCGCTGGATGATGTAGTCGTTGGCGGTATTTATCGCTTATATGCCGGACCGTACGCTAGTCGTCCGGCCGCGGAAGAAGCGGCAGCACTAGTACGGCAACGTGCTTCGGTAGTTGCGATCATCGTATTGAGGTAGTTTTCATTCGTTTCATTGTTGCTTAATTTCGAAGTCAAGTATCCCAAATTCAGTCAGGGATTGATTCGATAGTTTTTTCCCTTCTCTCAAATTTCAGTGCTTTGCAAGCATGCATCGCACCTGCGGAAACGGCTTTCATCGCCTAAACCTGTCCCAAGTCATCAAAACGTCATGCAAATTTCATACGCATGACATATTTGTTCGCGATACTTCGTCCACTCATGCTGCGCATACTTTTGATGCTGCGTTCCCTCTTTGTACACCACAGATTGGTATTAAAAATGATGCTTGAAATTAACGGCTTATCGAAAACATTCCGCGGCGGATTTAAGGCGTTGAATCAGGTCAGCTTGTCTTTTAAGTCCGGAGAAATGGTGGCACTGATCGGTGCGTCAGGCTCAGGTAAGTCAACCTTACTGCGTCATCTGTCGGGTTTGATGGCCGCAGATGTCGACGGTGGTGAAGTCCATGTCGACGGGCAACCCGTGCAGCAGAATGGATTGATAAATCGGAACATTCGTGCGGTGCGCGCAAATATTGGATTTGTTTTTCAGCAATTTAATTTAGTCGGTCGTCTGCCAGTCCTCACTAACGTACTGACCGGCGGCTTATCACGCATGCCATTGTGGCGTAGTTGTTTCAAACTATTTACAGCAGAAGAAAAAGCGTTGGGGATGGCGGCGTTGGCACGGGTCGGTATTTCGGATCATGCGTATAAGCGGGCATCGGCCTTGTCAGGCGGTCAGCAACAACGCGCTGCAATCGCTCGCACGATCGTGCAAAAGGCGCGCATTGTGCTTGCGGACGAGCCGATCGCCTCGCTTGATCCTGAATCTGCACGTCGTGTGATGCAAACATTGGCGGACCTTAATCGTGAGGATGGGACGACCGTCATTGTGTCCCTGCACCAAGTCGATGTTGCACTACGCTTTTGTGCACGTACAGTGGCGCTAAACAAAGGTCGCGTGGTATATGACGGCCCATCCAGCGCGTTGACTGAACAAATGTTGCGCGACTTATATGGTACTGAAGCAGAAGATATTTTAGGCGGATCGAACACCTTAACGCGCCCGAGGATTGATGTCCCGACTATGTTTGATACAGCACGAGTTCGGGTCGCGGCGGCCTGAAAATTAACAATAAAATGCAATATTTTTTCAATACGCATTGGACTGGTTACTACCAAAAGTCAGCCAATGCTGACTAGCAATTAGATACTAATCAGCATGCGCTGACACCTGATCAAGCCATAAAAATTCTCCCACATTTATATTTAATTTTCCTTCAAGGTACTGACATGCTTAAGAAATTTATCTCCACTGTTGCCATGGCTGTTGCGGTATTCGCAACGGGTGTCGTACACGCTCAAGATGCAGAAAAGACGATCAATTTCGGTATTATCTCCACTGAGTCTTCGAAAAATCTTAAGCAGGATTGGCAACCCGTTTTGGATGAAATGAGTAAGAGGATTGGCATGAAAGTGAATGCCTTCTTTGCTTCTGATTACGCTGGTGTGATCGAAGGCATGCGATTTGGCAAAGTTCAATTGGCATGGTTTGGAAATAAATCAGCGATGGAAGCGGTTGATCGCGCCGGTGGTGAGGTGTTTGCGCATGTAGTCAATCCCGATGGCTCTGCAGGTTATTACAGCATGGTCGGCGTATCGAAAGATAGCCCGAATAAAAGCCTCGAAGATGTGTTGAAAAATGCAAAGACCCTCAACTTTGGTATCGGCGATCCAAACTCGACATCTGGTTTCCTGGTGCCGAGTTACTATATTTTTGCTAAAAATAATCTTGATTCGAAGACGGCATTCAAGACTATCCGTAGCGCAAATCATGAGTCCAATATTCTTGCTGTCGCCAATAAGCAAGTCGATGCTGCGGTATTTGCGTCCGACACGTTGGATCGTATTACTGCCCGTCAGCCAGAGACAGCCAGCAAAGTGCGCATCATCTGGAAATCTCCGCTGATTGCCGCTGATCCTTTGGTATGGCGCAAAGATTTGCCGACGGCAACTAAAACCAAAATCAAGGATTTCTTTCTGAACTATGGCAAGACAGGCCCGAATGCCGCGCAGGAAAAAGCGCAATTGGAAAAATTGCAGTTCAGCGGCTTCAACGATTCCAGTGATGCACAGTTGAATCCGGTACGGCAGCTTGAGTTGTTTAAAGATAAAAATAAAATTGAAGCAGATACGAGTTTGAACGTTGATGAAAAGAAAGCCAAGCTGGACGATATCAACCGCAAATTGACCGAATTGGCAAAAGCGTAAAAATGACGACGTTAGCGCCAACGAAAGTGCATAAACCCAGCGCCAACATGCCGCTGCCAGTGCCGCCAAAGCAGTCTATTGCACGCACCTTATTTTGGGGCGTGCTGGTGGCGATCTTACTGGCGTCCTGGAAGGGTGCGGATATGCGCCCACTGGAGTTGTTGCGAGACGGTGGCAATATGGGCGTGTATGCAGCGAGCTTTTTTCCACCAGATTTCCATGACTGGAGAATCTATCTGGAAGAAATGCTGGTCACCATTCAAATCGCAGTATGGGGCACCGCTCTCGCTATCGTGTGCGCTGTTCCGTGTGGCTTGCTGGCATCGTCGAATATTGCACCGCCATGGGTCACGCAGCCTGTGCGCCGTTTGATGGACGCGGCGCGGGCGATTAACGAAATGGTGTTCGCCATGTTGTTTGTGGTCGCGGTTGGACTAGGGCCATTTGCGGGCGTGCTGGCATTATTTGTCGCCACGACCGGAACGTTATCAAAATTGTTTTCAGAAGCGGTTGAAGCCATTGACCCGCAACCAGTTGAAGGCATCCGCGCCACTGGTGCGCACGCACTGGAAGAAATCGTGTTCGGTGTATTACCGCAGGTAATGCCGCTGTGGATCTCATACGTACTATATCGTTTCGAAGCGAACGTGCGCTCCGCGACGGTCGTCGGCATGGTCGGCGCGGGCGGTATCGGCGTGATCTTGTGGGAAGTTATTCGTAGTTTTGAATATGCCCAAACTTGTGCTGTTCTATTAATGATCGTAGTGGCTGTGACGTTGATTGATCTGGCCTCTTCGCGCTTACGTAAATTGTTCATTTAGTTACCCGGATTGGTGGACTGAAAAGGTGAAGATTCTGAATCGACACCGAGGCGGCAACAAACTGTTATTCTGGAGGGCGAAAATTACTATTCGCCCTTTTTTTTCCTCCGCTCGCGTTTTTCCGCAAAATATGAATACACCCTCCAGCGCTAGTATGCCTTCTTCCCATAATTTCATGATACGGCTTGCAACGGTTGACGATGCTGCGACACTGGTTGCACTGTTGGCCGAAATGGACGAACCTTCCGGAGAGCAAGTGCGATTGAATATCGATGGCGCGCGTGACATCGTGGCGCAGATGGCGTCTTATCCCAACTTCCGCGTGTTCCTGATCTTTGCTGATGGTGTGGCTGTCGGTACCTTTAGCCTGTTGATCTTTTGCAGTCTTGCGCATGATGGCAGTGAGCAAGCCATACTGGATGCGGTCGTCATTAGTCGTCAATGTCGCGGCGAGGGAATCGGTAGCGTGATGCTGGAACATGCCTGCAAAATAGCGGCTGACGCTGGTTGCTACAAAATCGCGTTATCATCGAATCTTAAACGTTTGGATGCCCATCGCTTTTATGAAACCTATGGTTTTCAGCAACATGGAATTAGTTTTTCGTTGCCGTTATAGAGGTTTTTATTCTTAGTCGAAATTAAAGGAAGATGCGCGCCATACGTTCAGATCAGCAACAAAAATCGTAAAGGGGCATCACTTGCCAACTGATTTAATTACCGTTGTGTCCGGCGATGGCGCAGAGGTTTCGGTGTCATTGCATGGTGGTCATATCTGTTCCTGGCGTACTGCTGACGGCTTCGAACGGCTGTTCTTGAGCCCACTGACAAAGTGGGATGGACACACGGCGATTCGCGGTGGAATACCAGTAATATTTCCCCAGTTTGGGAATCGGGGATCACTGCAAAAGCACGGTTTTGCGCGCACCGAACAGTGGACCTTGGTCGCATCCGAGGTCGGCGAAAATGGCGATGGATTGCTGCATCTCACTTTGTCCGATTCAACCGAATCAAGGCTGCAATTTCCCTATCATTTCAAGCTAGATTTGCATATTACCTTTTCTGGCGCATCGCTTGATACAGCGTTATTGGTGACGAATACGGGCCAACAGGCTTTTAGCTTTACATGCGCGTTGCACACCTATTTAGCGGCAGAAGTTGAGCAAGTGGCGATCAACGGCATAGGTGGTTTACGGCGTGAAAATAGTGTGCCTGATAGTCCCCTGAATGTCGATGCCGATGGCATTTTGCGTATTAATTCAGAAGTGGATAGTATTTTCTTCGAGGCTGGCGCGCCAGTGACGTTGGTCACCAATAATGCGATGGTGACGATGCAGCAAAACGGCTTTGCAGATGCTGTGGTGTGGAATCCATGGATCGAAGTGAGTAAAAGTATTCCCGATCTTCAGGATGATGCATATAAACATTTTGTTTGTATCGAATCGGCCGCCATAGAAAAGCCACTAACCGTCGCCGCCGGTGCGCAATGGGACGGACATCAGCAACTCACAGCCTGCGCGCCATCTATCATGACTTCCTCTGAAAAGTAGTGACGGTTAGATTGATTGATGACGTTCGGACGAACGTCATCCTGGCAGCAAATTAGCGTGCACTAGAAAAAATATCCGCTAGTTGGCGTCCCGCAATTTCGATCGGTCCGCTGTTGTCGATATACGTGACATCGTCGTCTTCTTTAGCAGTGAATGCCGCACTCCGTAACAAACGGCACGCTAATGCCGATCCGGATTCACGCTGTCTATTTTCAATACGTTTTCTGATGAGTTCAGGATCGGCAATAATCCAGATAACTTTCGCCTGTGGGAATAATCCTCGTAATTGGGTGATGTATTCACGCGATCCATTGACGATCACGTCTCGCCCCGTTTTCAAGTCTGCTTCAATACCTCTGCGGATTCCATAGTATGTGTCGTTAGCTTGCCAGGTCATGCTGAAGCAGTCTTCTTTTTCCGCTTGCAAAAATTCGTCCGCGGTCATCGTTTCATGTGCTTCGCTAACGTGGGCAGGACGCGTGATACTGCGTCTGGCGAAAATCGATCTGGTATCGTCCGGCATTTGCGTCTGGACCCATTGCAGCAGTGCGTCTTTGCCGACTCCCGAGGGACCAACAACAAAAAATAAGCGGCCCTCCGCTGGTAAATCAAGTGAATTTGTATGATGAGAAGGCGCAGATTTCAAAAAAAGAAAATGCTTCCAAACCGTCATCGCCGCACCGGGTGAAGACTCCTTGAAAATAGTCAAACCATCGATCATCAATGGCGTCGTTAGCGCATTGGTGTGAGTGGAAAAACAGCTCTCTGCGGCGTCGCGGATTACCGCTACAGTCTCGCTATTTTGCGATGCTAAGGCATCGGTCAGCGTCATGTGAAATCGATATTCCTCTTCCGTATATTGATATCCCCATCGTGCGAGCAAGGCTTCCTGGCGCGCACTTAATGCAACTTTCCTACGCTTGGATAATTCTGCCGCAGTCGGTTTCGCTCTGAGCAGATCGAAGTAGCGCACGCAGCGCATAGCGAGGGCGCTAATTAATTCCTTGCTAGCGGGATCTGGCGTTTGCAATGCCAGAAAAGCGCCAAGAAAATGCACGCCGACGTCTTTGACCTCAAACGAAATTTGCGTATCAGAAAAGGACTGCGCCATGCTCACAAGATGCTCTTCCGAAAAGCCTTTTGCTAACCGAAATGGCGCTTTTAAAGTCGCATGGAATCCATAACGACGCGCATCCGTCGTCATTTGATGTAATGCGGCCGTTGATACATTGTCGATGCTCGGTTGCGTGCAAGATATGTCGGTTGCGGCATCACGGCCCAACCAATGGCTGCCTGCAGTCCACCAACTGACGTTGTGGACAGGTGCGAAATAGAGAGCGTATCTGGCAGGAAAGCTGCCATCGACAATGTCACTATCAATGCTTGCAGCAATGCGTCCGGTGTTTGTCATAGAAATTAGCGCGTCAGATACGCGAAAGTAAGCAGGTTCACAGGTCAATACAAAACTGTACCGAACGAAAGAATATTATGCCATGCAGAAAATATACATCGCCTATCCTGATAGTTTAGGCTTCAATTGTTACCGCGTTTTGACAGGATGACACAACTATATCCGTCATCAATTAATATATATTCCGCGGTGCAATGTCATCAAGCTTTAACATTACGATGTTCCAATGTCTGGATGGAATCTCAAACAATTACTTCAGCGCACTCAGCCCGTGCGTCCTGGATGTCGTTATTGGCTAAAGCGCCAGGCCCTGTTTTAATTGAAGCGGTAAGTCAATATACGCGACAACACGGCTTGCTTCCTTCCTATATCTGGTTGCGCCGTCCGGAGATTGGATTAGCAATGGTGCGCGCACGCACGGGAGGGACCGGCCAGCAATTCAATTTGGGTGAAATGTCTCTTACGCGTTGCGCATTACGCTTGTCTTCTGGTCAGATGGGCGTTTCTTACGTTGCGGGACGCGACGCGCAACATGCTGAATGGGCGGCGCTATTTGACGCCCTGATGCAAGGCGATGCTGCCGGCCAAGTTGAGCAAATGGTCTTGTCCCCAATCCGGCAGGCGCTGGCCGCACAACGTGCTTTAACCGAATCCCGTGCCGCTGTTACGAAAGTCGATTTTATGACGATGGTCCGTGGAGAGAATGAATGAGTGCAGTTTTTGAAGCCACACTATTACCGGCGTGGAACGATCCTGTGCACGATGCACAATCCACCTTTC
The DNA here is from genome assembly GCF_035018905.1 of Glaciimonas sp. Gout2. Lineage (NCBI taxonomy): Bacteria > Pseudomonadati > Pseudomonadota > Betaproteobacteria > Burkholderiales > Oxalobacteraceae > Glaciimonas > Glaciimonas sp. Gout2. Next base: position 105,606 of record NZ_JASJXA010000009.1, read on the forward strand.
GGGCAGTCCTTAAAGCGTTGTCTGAGCCAGGTTCGATACAAACCGTTGTGGCCGATATTCCATTTCCTGCACCGCTATTTCTTTCGACCACCGCGCTTTGTCTGGCACTTGCAGACGTTGACACTGCGATGTGGCTAGACGTTGGTGCCAACAGCGCCGCGCTTAACGCTTATTTGCGTTTTCATTGTGGTTGCCGGTTGGTGGAAGATGGAAAGTTGGCGACCTTTGCCGTTATGACTGATCCTCTCCAATTGGCCGGTGTAAACGCGTTGGAAAAATTCGCAATCGGCACCATGGAGTATCCAGATCGTTCGACCACGCTATTTGTTCAGGTACCCAGTTTGATTGATGGCCCGCAACGGTCTTTGTTTGGGCCCGGAATCGCACATCAACGCGTTATCAACGTTGCCGGTCTGCCTGAAAATTTTGATGCAATATGGCAAAAAAATATTGATCAGTTTCCCCTTGGTATTGATCTCATATTTTGTCATGGTTCTCAGATGATGGGTCTTCCGCGCACGACCAATATTGCCAACTGGAAGCCGTGATCGGCCCCATAAATCACGCAGGTTGATGGAGTATTAATTATGTATGTTGCAGTCAAAGGTGGCGAAAAAGCCATCGAAGAATCCTATCTGGCGTTAGCCCGCACTCGCCGTGGAGATCCTGCGCTGCCGGAGCTCACGGTTGCACAAATACGTGAGCAAATGCCGCTGGCCGTCGCACGTGTAATGACCGAAGGATCGTTGTATGACCGTGATCTGGCGGCACTGGCGATCAAACAGGCTAGTGGCGATTTGATGGAAGCCATTTTTCTGTTACGTGCCTATCGCACGACCTTGCCGCGACTACTATCCACGGTTCCGCTGGATACCGCAAAGATGGTGATTGAACGACGTATTTCAGGGACATTTAAAGATGTTCCAGGTGGCCAGATATTAGGCGCGACCTACGACTACACTCAGCGCTTGTTAGACTTTTCACTGGCTGCTGAATCGACTTTGCAGGTTGTAGTCGAGACATTGCCGCCATCAAATAGCATCTGCGATGGCAACCCAGAGAACACGGCTACCATGCCGCGTGTACTGGACTTTTTAAATGCCGAAGGTTTGATTGAGCAAGAACATATTCCTGAAGGCGACCCAGCACCCGGAGATTTAACGCGAGACCCATTAGCGTTTCCGGCGCAGCGCGATATCAGGCTGCAAAATCTGGCGCGTGCGGACGAAGGGTTCGTCCTGTCAATGGCTTACTCTACGCAACGTGGCTATGCCAACAGCCATCCGTTCGCCGGAGAAATACGTCATGGAAAAGTGAACGTGGAAGTGATCCCGGAAGAGCTTGGTTTTGCGATCGATATCGGCGACATTGAAATCACTGAATGCCAGATGGTGAATCAGTTTGCCGGTTCACACACCGAGGCAGCACGATTCACACGAGGTTATGGATTAACGTTCGGCTACAACGAGCGTAAGGTGATTGCAATGGGATTGATGGACAGGACTTTACGCTGTCAGGAACTGGGCGAAGAGGCCAACTCACCGGCGCAAATGGCTGAATTTGTGCTCTACCACTCGGACAATGTTGAAGCCTCGGGATTTTTGCAACATTTGAAATTACCGCACTATGTTGACTTTCAGGCCGAGCTTAATTTGATTCGTGCGTTACGCCGGCAGAGCGCTGATGCAGCCGATGCAGCAACGATGCCCAATCACAGCGCGAGTCTCTCGGAAGTTGAAGACGACTTGTCCGATACGGAAGCATCAAGTTTTGATGTGCAGAAAGCAGCATGATGGAATCTATTATTAATCAGCCAACGCAATCCCAGGCTTCAATCCAGCCGGAGGCGGGTTACAACTTTGCCTATCTGGATGAGCAAACCAAGCGCATGATTCGCCGCGCCATTTTAAAGGCGGTCGCTATTCCTGGTTATCAGGTGCCGTTCGGTGGACGTGAAATGCCGCTGCCATATGGTTGGGGAACGGGCGGTATTCAAGTCACCGCTGCGGTGATCGGGCAAAGTGATGTGTTAAAGGTGATTGATCAGGGTTCCGACGATACCACCAATGCGGTCAATATCCGCCGCTTTTTTCGTCGCACGACCGGCGTCGCCACGACGGAACGCACGACCGAAGCAACGTTGATTCAAACGCGGCATCGGATACCGGAAACACCGTTATCGCCCGGCCAGATCATGGTCTATCAGGTGCCGATTCCCGAGCCGTTACGTTGGCTGGAACCAAGTGAACAACAGACGCGTAAATTACACGCGATGGCTGATTACGGCCTGATGAGCGTGGAGTTGTACGAAGATATTGCGCGTATGGGTAAAATTGCGACGGCTTATGATTATCCGGTAGTGGTGAATAATCGCTACATGATGCGGCCCTCGCCGATACCCAAATTTGACAATCCAAAATTGCATCAGAGTCCCGCTTTGCAATTATTCGGTGCGGGCCGTGAAAAGCGTATTTACGCTGTTCCTCCTTACACCTCTGTCAAAAGTCTAGACTTTGAAGACTATCCGTTTGAAATTGAAAGCTGGGATCAATGCTGCAGTTTATGCGCCGCTGAAGATAGTTTTCTCGACGAGATTATCGTCGACGATCACGGCGCACGGATGTACGTTTGCAGCGATACCGATTATTGCCAACAGCGTGTGTTAGCGGAAGAAAATAGGCCGTCGCCCACGCCGCATCCATCAGCGATAGAGTGTCAATCATGAATAGCCAAACTCTTTCATCGCCGCTTTTAGAAGCCAAGAATTTGACGCACCGTTTCGGTGCTTTCTCTGCATGCGATAACATTGATTTGCAGCTGTATCCTGGCGAAGTGCTGGGTATTGTGGGTGAATCTGGCTCTGGAAAAAGCACGCTGCTAAATTGTTTGGCTGGTCATCTGGCGCCGAGTGAAGGACGTGTATTGTTTTCGACACGCCACGAGGGCGTCGTCGATCTGTATCAAATTAGCGAAGCACGTCGTCGGTTGTTGTCGCGCACCGATTGGGGTTTCGTGCATCAAAGCGCGCGGGATGGCTTGCGTGCCAATGTATCTGCGGGCGCGAATGTCGGCGAGCGTCTGATGGCAATTGGTTCACGGCATTACGGCGATATTCGGCAAGAGGCATTGCATTGGCTGGATCGGGTTGAAATCGATGCCAATCGGATCGATGATTTGCCCCGTCATTTCTCCGGTGGCATGCAGCAACGATTGCAAATTGCCCGCAATCTGGTGACCAAACCGCGGTTGATTTTTATGGACGAGCCGACGGCTAGTCTGGATGTTTCGGTGCAGGCGCGACTGTTGGATCTGTTGCGCCAACTGGTGTCGCAATTACATGTCGCTGCGGTGATTGTCACGCACGATCTGGCAGTTGCCAGATTGCTAGCGCATCGATTGATGGTGATGCGTCAGGGACGCGTTGTGGAACAAGGTTTGACTGATCAGGTCCTCGACGATCCACAGCATCCTTACACGCAGTTGCTGGTCTCATCCGTATTGCAAGCTTAGACGGTTGCAGGCTTAAACAATTGCGGACTCAAAAAATATGATGGACGAAAATAGTATGCATTCTTTAAGACGTATCGAAGCAAGGCAGCTTTCAAAAGCGTTTGTATTGCATCTGCAAGGCGGTTTGCACATGCCGATTTTTTCCGATGTGGATATGGATGTCGATGCCGGTGAGTGTGTGGTGATTCATGCGCCGTCGGGTGCAGGAAAAAGTACATTGTTGCGCTGCCTGTATGCGAACTATCGCGCTAGCAGCGGAAGTGTCAAAATTCGGCACACGCTGGAAGACGGCGCGGACGCTGATTGGGTTGATTTAGCCACAGCGTCGCCGCAACAGATTCACGCCGTACGCAAAACTACGTTAGGCTTTGTCACCCAGTTCTTACGCGTCATCCCGCGTATCAGCACGCTCGATTTGGTTGCCGAGCCGTTGATCGTTAAGGGTGTCGAGGTTGATGAGGCTAAGGATCAGGCGAAGGCCTGGCTGTCACGTCTGAAGATTCCGGCGCGGTTATGGCAAGTGCCGCCGGCGACATTTTCAGGTGGTGAACAGCAACGCGTAAATATTGCGCGTACCCTGATTAGTGACTTTCCGATATTGTTGCTGGACGAACCGACGGCATCGCTCGATGAAGGGAATCGTGATACGGTGATCGCCATGATTCAAGAAGCGTGTGATCGTGGGACTGCAGTGGTGGGGATTTTCCACGATGAGTATGTGCGTCGTGCATTGGCGACGCGTCTATTTCCGCTGGCGGCGATCCAATCAGTCGAATTGGCAACTTAACATGATGAATAGGGTCTCAGGTAGAGTCTGACACAAAATCTGATGCAAAGCCTGATACAAAACCTGAGATACATTTAAAATTCATCAGCGACGCTCCCAATAGCCAGTTGCCAGTGCGTTGTATGCGCAAATATTTGTCGGTTCTTATAACGTTATTATTTTAGGAAATCTCTGATTAAGTAGAGTAAGTTCTGAGCAAGCGTTACGAGCGGTTCAGGTTTTAGGCTGGAAGCAATCGTACGCATGTACGAAAAGCATCATAGACCTGAAATTGGATCCCCCAGTAGCTTAATCAGCACTTCCTTAGCTTTGTTGGCTTACGATCACTATGACCATACTCTCCGCCATAAAAAATGCGCGCATCGTTACGGCGCAAGAACATTTTATCGGTAACCTTTCGGTTGCCGCAGACACCATCGCCAACGTTGCCATTGGCAACTCTCAGGTGGGCGAGGATTGGGAGAGTGATTATCTGATCCCTGGAATGGTCGAACTGCATACCGATAATCTCGAAAAACATTTGATGCCGCGTCCAAAAGTGAACTGGCCAATCCTGCCAGCCATTCTGGCGCATGATGCACAAATTGCGGCCGCTGGTATCACGACCGTACTAGACGCATTGGGCGTTGGTGATATCGATCCGGAAAGCGTGCGTAGCACGATGCTCGCAATGTGTGTTTTAAATATTCAGCGTGCACGCGAAAAAGGTCTTTTGCGGGTAGAGCACTTTTTGCATTTGCGGCTTGAACTGGCAGAAGAAAATCTGCTTACAATGTTTTTGCCGTTCTTGAACGATCCGTCTTTAAAGCTCGTGTCTCTAATGGATCACACGCCCGGACAGCGGCAGTGGACCGACCTCAGTCACTACCGTATCTATACCACCGGAAAACGGGGATGGAGCAACGAAAAAGTAGATTCAATGCTGGAGAACATGCTTGAGCGCCAGGTGCGCTATGCAGACGATAATCGTCGCCGTATCGTCGAGAGTTGTAATGCGATCGGCAAGCCGATGGCGACGCACGACGACACTACCGTTGCGCACGTGACTGAAGGCGTTGCTGAAGGCATCAAGATTTGTGAATTTCCTACGTCCCTGATTGCTGCGCAAACTGCACGGCAAAACGGTTTGGGTACCATCATGGGCGCGCCGAATGTGGTACGAGGCGGTTCGCATTCAGGGAACATCTCGGCGGCCGAATTGGCGCGCGCTGATTTACTCGATGTATTGTCGTCGGATTACGTGCCAGCGAGCTTGTTGCATGCAGCATTTCTGCTACAAAAAGAAGGGTTCAGTTTGCCAAAGTCGATCAACACCGTCTCGCGCAATCCGGCCCGTATGATTGGCTTCGATGATCGCGGCGAGATTGCGCCCGGTTTGCGTGCAGACTTTTTGCGGGTTCGCGTGGTCGATGATATTCCCGTGATTTTGCAAGTGTGGAAGTCGGGGCAGCGGGCGATCTGATCGACGGAATTGCCGGGTATGTACCTTCCGGTTAATCAAACGCCCCATCAGCCATTGGAAATGCGCGTATAAAGTCGTTCGCCGGCAAGCGTTTTCCGCCAGGTTTTTGCAGTACGGTGAGCCGCAATGCATTCGCACCACAAGCAACGATGACACCATTTTGCGGATCGGCGCTGATTACTTGCCCTGCGCTATACTGATTGTTTAGGTTGCTGTCGAGAACGACTTCGGCATCCCATATTTTTAATGTCACGCCTCCGAAAGTGGCAAACGCCCCGGGGAAGGGATTAAACGCACGAATTTTTCTATCCAAACTATCTGCTGGCAAATTGAAGTCTACAGCCGCCTCTTCTTTGGTAATCTTTGCCGCGTAGGTCACGCCAACGTCCGGTTGCGGTGTCGCCGGTAGTTCATTTTTCTCCAGCTTGCCAATTGCCTCCACAATCATTCTGGCACCGAGCACCGCCAACTTATCGTGCAGACTACCGGTGGTGTCGCGATCGCCAATCGGCACGTGTTCAATCAACATCATCGGACCGGTATCCAGACCTTGCTCCATTTGCATGATGGTCACGCCGGTTTCTGTGTCACCGGATTCAATGGCCCGATGTATCGGAGCCGCACCGCGCCAGCGCGGCAAGAGTGAACCATGAATGTTAATACATCCATGGGGCGGTATCGTTAGAACGCTGAGAGGCAAAATGAGGCCATAAGCGGCGACTACCATCACGTCATGCGGTGTGGCCTTTAATAACGTGTGCGCGTCTTGTGCGATGTCGGGATATTTTCCATCCAATCGCAACGAGACCGGCTGTGCGACGGGTATATCATGCGCGAGCGCAAACGCCTTCACTGCGGAGGCATGCAATTGCATACCGCGGCCAGCAGGGCGATCAGGCTGTGTGAGTACGAGCGTGATCTCATGCCCTGCGTCGTGAAGGGCTTTTAAGGCAACGGCGGCGAATTCAGGAGTTCCGGCAAAGATTATTTTCATACCAAGATTTTATTACGGATGAGTTTGTTTTGCTGCTTATGAATGCTATTCACTATTTGTTTTTAGCAAAAGCGACAAGATAGTCATCATGCAATGGTGATGCATCACACACCATAGATGACAGCAGCTTGATCAAATTGGAATGATAAGGAATATTTAACACGGAAGGTTTGACACGGATGCATTGGCCCCGCAAGTGGTGAGGTGCGTTGCAGGCGACCGAATCGGTCTTGATGGTATGGTCGCCAGAAACGGCTGATAGTGAGTTTATCTTTTTTAGCATTGTTTTAGCTAAAAAAATTGCCTGCATGAGTGCTAAATGCAGGCAATTTATAGGGGCTTAAAGCGGAGGCTTAACGCTTAACAATTATCGCTTAAGTATTCCCCCATACTTTCTTGTTAGCGATATTGCTTTTCCCGCTTCAGTTCTCGTTCTTCTTTAAGCATCTTTGCTTTGATGCGGTTGCGCTTTAACGGCGACAGATATTCGACAAACATCTTCCCTTTAAGATGGTCCATTTCATGTTGAATACAGACCGCAAGCAGACCTTCAGCGTCAACTTCAAATGGTTTTCCATCAGCATCCAATGCGCGCACTTTGATGCGCGCTGGACGTTCGACGCCGTCGTATATTCCCGGCACTGAGAGGCATCCCTCGTCGTAGATTTGCTTTTCTTCGCTGGCCCAGAGAATTTCCGGGTTAATAAAAACGCGCAGTTCTTTACCCGTGTCGGAGGTATCAATCACCAACAGTTGCTCATGGACATCGACTTGGGACGCCGCCAAACCAACGCCGGGAGCCTCGTACATTGTCTCGGCCATGTCGGCAATTAAGCGCTTAAGACGGGCGTCAAAAACGGTGATCGGCCGAGCAATTTTTTGCAGGCGGGCATCGGGGTAACGCAAGATATTTAATAGAGACATACGGTTCTGGACGACAATAAGGCGATTCGAAAATGGTTTATCACTTGCTAGTTTCAGCGTTTGTAGGCAAAATTTGATGCGCTTTGGCAAACATTTTTACAACTATTGTGGGTGTGTACAGCGGTATTTTACGCGGCAAACCACGCAATTGCATTTTGTTAGTCAATTCCAGTTTAACGCATTGATAGTCCGCAAATCACCTTACTCACCTGGCCGACCAATTCGCTGGCTCTACGTAGCAGCTGCGTTGACCATTAAGGGTGGGGGAAAAGGTGGTTGGAAAGGTGCGTATTGATGCACTAAGGATGCGCTAACTTAACGCCACATTTACCGGAAACAACATGAAAAAGTTTAGCACAGCTGCACTCCTTCTCGCTTTTGTAGCTGGCATTGGTATTTTGCCAATCTCCCAAGCGCAAACGACGGCAAAGGCGCGCTGTGCGTTTTTGCCCAATGCACCAGATCAGCATGTCGTCGTGCGTGGCGATACGCTGTGGGGAATTTCGGGGCATTTTTTGCAGAATGCGTGGTGCTGGCCGCAAGTGTGGGGAATGAACCGAGAGCAAATTCGAAATCCTCATTGGATTTATCCTGGACAGATCGTTTATTTTGACCGCGCGGCGGGTCGACTGCGACTCGGCACGCCAACTGGCGGCACGTCTGGCACGATTAAGTTGTCGCCACAAATTCGGGTAGAAGGTCTGGGAAGCGAAGCGATCTCTGCGATTCCGGCGGAGGAAATCGCGCCGTTTCTTTCGCAGCCGTTGATCATTGAAGAGGACGGATTAAATAACGCTCCGCATATTGTTGCCGTACAGGAAGGTCATGTAAATTTGGGCCGTAATGATCTCGCTTACGTGCGTGGCGATCTTAAGGGCGGTACCTCATTCCAGGCTTTCCGTCCCGGCAAACCCTTGAAAGATCCGGTCACTGGCAAGGTCATCGCCTATGAGGCAGTATATTTAGGCACGTTGAAACTGGAGCGTGCAGGCAAAGCAGAAAATGAAGCGGATACCTTCCGCATCGTTGAGTCGAAGGAAGAGATGAGCGTCGGAGATCGTTTGGTGGCAGTGCCGATTACCGCCATTTTGAACTACGTACCGCACCCACCTTTGGCTGACGTCAATGCGCGCATTGTCTCGATTTACGGTGGGGTTGCCAATGCAGGTCAGAACCAGATTGTCACCATCAATAAGGGTGCAGAAGACAACATGGAGGTTGGCAATGTGTTGCAGTTATACCGATTTGGTAAAACCATCGCCGATCCTTTAGATGGAAAAAAAGCTGTGAAACTTCCCGATGAGCAATACGGCACGTTATTTATCTTCAGAATATTTAGGCATATTTCTTACGGATTGATCATGCAAGTTCGCGATACAGTGGAGGTCGGCGATATTGCCAGATCACCAGAGTAGACGGGCTAAGTGTTGCAAACAGAAAATATCCTCAATATTAGTAACGATGCCGCTGTCATTGAAACGCCATTCACAGCGGCAAATACATTCTCCCAACCACCCGGCCGGCCAGGGGTTGCTCAATCGGTGTTTCAACCGATGTTGGCGAGCGATCTTGCAGACTGGCTTAGGTTAGAGCAGACGGAGGGTGTCGGATCTTCCACCGCACGCCGTCTGATGGCTGCCTTCGGCCTGCCAGCCAATATTTTTTCCAGCTCGCTAACCGCTCTCCAAAACGTTGTCTCGCACAAAATTGCGCTGGCGCTGTTGGCACCGTTATCGGATTTGACTAAACAACGGATTGATTGTGCTTTGGAATGGGCGCAGCAGAAGGGCAACCGGATTCTGACGCTGGCCGATAACGACTATCCCGCGACGTTGCTTAATATTTCTGATCCGCCATTAGTTCTATACGTGAAAGGTCGGGTTGAATTGCTGGCGCGACCTTCACTGGCAGTAGTTGGTAGTCGCAATGCAACCGTGCAAGGCACCACTAATGCCGAGCGATTCTCTGAGACCCTGAGCCAGCGCGGACTGACGATTATTTCGGGTCTGGCGCTAGGCATCGACAGTGCTGCGCATGTCGGTGCGTTGCGCAACACGCGCCAAACCTTTGACGCGGGGAGCACAGTCGCGGTGATCGGGACCGGCGCGGATATCGTTTATCCGTCACGCAATCGCAGTCTGGCCCATGAGATTGCACAATTTGGCTGTATTGTTAGTGAGTACCCGCTTGGCATGTCGGGTATTGCGGCTAACTTTCCGCGTCGGAACCGGATTATTTCAGGGCTGTCTGCCGGAGTTCTGGTGGTAGAAGCCGCCGCCCAGTCCGGTTCGTTGATCACCGCCCGAATGGCGGCGGAGCAGGGCAGAGACGTTTTTGCGATTCCCGGGTCAATTCATTCGCCGCTTTCTAAAGGTTGTCATCAGTTGATTAAGCAAGGAGCCAAGCTCGTTGAGTCAGCGCAGGATATCCTGGAGGAAATGGCATCCTTTGTATCGCCGGCGCGTCCAGCTTCTGCGGTCTCAAAGCAAGGTGAATTACTAGCGCAGCCATTATTGTTTTCTACGCCATCAGACGATAGTGAGCATACGCGCTATGTTGATGATCCTTTGCTAGCCGCTCTCGGCTTTGATCCGGCGAGCATCGACATGTTGGCAGCGCGCAGTGGTATCGATATCGCACTATTAAGTGCGCAGCTATTGACGCTTGAGCTAGAGGGTTTAGTAGAGTTGCTTCCAGGCGGTGTTTATCGGCGCATCGGCCAATAGAAACAATTTTACTGCTGGTCGCGCATCTTGATATCAATCCGCTTGGGTCTCGCGTGAATTTTGGCGTAGATTCAAGCTCAGATTTCAGCGAATTTTTTTACCGCCAGTTACACATGTCAGAATGACACTTTCGGCAGAATGCGTTAAATCCTGCGATACTGGTATAAAGGTATCTATAAATTATGGGTAAATCACCTTATTTGGGCGTTTAATCGATTGTAAAGACCGCAATTTTGCGATAATTGTCTAGGATTTTCGCAAAAATGCCCCAATTGGGTTGTATCCTGGCAATCCACGCGGCCCAACCTCTCCTCGCTGATTGCTGTTTTTGCAAATAGTTTTAGCAACTTGTTTTAGTCCAATCTTAGCGATACAGTAGAACCATGTTTGAAGTCCTAGTTTACCTATATGAAACATATTACCGTCCCGATGCCTGCCCGGAACCTGAGGCCTTGGTCAGGAAACTGACGGCAATTGGTTTTGAAGATGATGAAATTACCAAAGCGCTTGGCTGGCTGACTGATCTGGCTGTAAGTAATCACTCTTACGCTGACCGCTATCCTCAGCAAACTGCATTTTCATTTGGCATGCGGATATACGCGCCGCAAGAAATGGACGCACTTGGCACAGAAGCAATAGGCTTCGTTCAGTTCCTTGAGTCAGCTAAGATGCTCAATCCGGTACAGCGCGAAATCGTCATCGAACGTGCTTTAGCCGCAGGGGAATCGCTAATATCACTCGATAAGCTTAAAGTAATCGTGTTGATGGTGTTGTGGAGCCAAGGCAAAGAGCCGGACGGATTGATGTTTGATGAGTTGTTTCTTGACGACGATGAAGACCCGGAACCGCGCCTGTTGCATTAGAATTGGCAGCGCAGGCTTCTTCGACCATTAATTGTAAGCAACGGCAGCGCTTGCCGGGCTTGCGATATTCCCAATAACCCGCTTATCATTGGCCGCTTAATCACTGCCGTATTCTATGTTGGCTGTTATAGTGTGCGAGAGTTGCCTTTTGGTAAGCTAATAACTCCTTTCGATAACGCTGTATTTCGCAGTTGTTTGGACCGAGTTGTTCCGACCCAGCTGTTTCAATCCGGCCGATTCAACCCAATTGTTTTAGCCCGGTCGTACCAACGTAGCAATGATTAAGTTCTGCATTTCACCGACTAGTTAAACGAGTATTTAGCTGTAACATGCGCCAACTCATTTGATGGGAAAGCGCGCCACTTTCGAGACCATATTTATGAGCAAGACCCTCATCATCGCCGAGAAACCTTCTGTCGCGAACGATATCGCGAAGACGCTTGGCGGCTTTACCAAGCACGATGAGTACTTTGAGTCCGACGAATACGTGCTGTCATCAGCTGTCGGTCACCTGCTGGAAATCGCCGTACCTGAAGAGTTCGATGTCAAACGCGGAAAGTGGACCTTTACCCATTTACCGATGATTCCGCCGTATTTCGCGTTGAATCCGATCGCCAAGACCGAAGCCAGATTAAAAGTACTCAACAAGCTGATCAAGCGTAAAGACGTCACCGCACTGATCAATGCCTGCGATGCCGGACGTGAAGGCGAACTGATTTTCCGCCTGATTGCGCAACACGCCAAAGCCAAACAGCCGGTCAAACGCCTTTGGTTGCAGTCAATGACGCCGGGCGCTATCCGCGATGGTTTCGCCAATTTGCGTGCCGATGAAGATATGTTGCCATTGGCCGACGCCGCCCGTTGCCGCAGTGAAGCTGACTGGCTGATCGGTATCAACGGTACCCGCGCAATGACCGCGTTTAACTCGAAAGAGGGTGGTTTTTATCTGACCACCGTTGGTCGCGTACAAACGCCGACACTCTCGATCGTGGTCGAGCGCGAAGAGAAGATTAAAAAATTCGTTCCGCGTGACTTCTGGGAAGTGCGGGCAGAGTTTATCTGCGCCGCCGGTATTTATGAAGGTCGCTGGCTCGATACGCAACACAAAAAAACCGAGAATGATCCCGAAAAACGCGCCGAGCGTTTGTGGAGTCTGGCTGCCGCAGAATCGATTGTTGCGGCTTGCCGCAACAAGATGGGCAACGTCACCGAAGAATCCAAGCCAACCACGCAAATGGCGCCGGGATTATTCGACCTGACCAGTTTGCAGCGTGAGGCTAACTCGCGCTTTGGATTCTCCGCAAAAAATACGCTCGGTCTTGCTCAGTCTTTATATGAGCGCCACAAAGTCCTGACGTATCCGCGTACCGATTCGCGCCATTTGCCGGAAGATTATCTGAGCACGGTCAAAGAAACGCTGGAAACCGTGTCGGAGAACAACAACTATCAACAGTTCGCCGCGCAGATTCTCAACAAAGGTTGGGTCAAGCCGAACAAGCGTATTTTCGACAATAGCAAGATCAGTGATCACTTTGCGATCATTCCGACTACGCAGGCACCGAAGAATCTGTCCGAGCCTGAGCAAAAATTGTACGATCTGGTCACCCGGCGCTTCATGGCGGTGTTTTTCCCTGCCGCTGAATTTCAGGTGACTACACGCTTTACGGAAGTTTCCGGTCATCAGTTCAAGACTGAAGGCAAGGTCATGATCAATCCGGGATGGCTGGCGATTTATGGCAAGGAAGTCGCGGACGAAAAAGATGCAGAAAACAGCGGCACATTAGTTGCCGTGGCCAGCGGCGAGAAGGTCAAGACCGACAAAGTCACAGCCAACGGATTAGTCACCAAACCGCCAGCGCGCTATACGGAAGCCACGCTGCTGTCCGCGATGGAAGGTGCTGGCAAGCTGGTTGATGATGGTGAACTGCGCGAAGCCATGGCCGGTAAAGGTCTGGGCACGCCAGCCACGCGCGCGGCCACTATCGAGGGTTTGATCTTTGAACGCTACATGCTGCGTGAAGGCCGTGAGTTAATTCCGACCGCCAAAGCGTTCCAGTTAATGACGCTCTTGCATGGCCTGGGTGTTGACGAATTAACCGAGCCTGAGTTGACCGGCGAATGGGAGCATAAGCTATCGCAGATGGAAAAAGGCAAAATCACGCGCGAAGAGTTCATGCGTGAAATTGCCCAGATGACCCAAACCATCGTCAAGCGCGCCAAAGAATACGACAACGACACGATCCCTGGCGACTACGCAACATTGGTTGCGCCGTGTCCAAATTGTGGCGCTGTAGTCAAAGAAAATTATCGTCGGTTTGCTTGTACAAAATGCGAATTCTCAATGAGCAAAACGCCGGGAAGCCGCCAATTTGAAATTGCAGAAGTCGAAGAGTTGCTGATCAATCGGACTATCGGCCCGTTACAAGGTTTCCGCTCCAAGATGGGACGTCCGTTTGCGGCCATCCTCAAAATCAGTCGCGATGAAGAGATCAAGAACTCAAAACTTGAGTTTGATTTCGGTCAAAACGACGAGGCAGGCGAAAACGGTGAAGGCGTTGATTTCACCGGTCAAACGCCCGTAGGACCATGCCCAAAATGTGGCAACGGCGTATTTGAACTGGGTCTTGCGTACGTTTGCGAGAAGAGCGTCGCCAAGCCGAAAGAATGTGATTTCCGCAGCGGCCGCATCATCTTGCAGCAAGAAATCTTGCCCGAGCAAATGGCGAAGTTGCTCAATGAAGGAAAGACCGATTTGTTGCCGGGCTTTGTTTCCCAACGCACACGTAGGCCATTCAAGGCATTTCTGGTCAAAGGCAAGGACGGCAAGGTCAGTTTTGAGTTTGAAGAACGGAAGCCAAAAGCACCGGCTAAAGGGAAGGCCAAAGCGGCAGTCGTTGATGGTGACGCAGATGCTGATACAGCAGACGTCGCAGTGGTCAAAACCGCGGCCAAAAAAGTCGTCGTAAAGAAAACTGTGGTGAAAGCGGCTGCCGTGAAGAAGGCCGTCGCCAAGAAACCAGCAGTTAAAAAAGCAGTGGTGAAGCGCGTGATCGCAAAAGCCAAAGCGGCATAATTGCACTAACATGTAGTTAGGTCGCGATTATCGATGCGATAGCATTACAAAAAGCCGTCAGTGGCAACGCTGGCGGCTTTTTGTTAAGGCGTTTTCTTCTGGCGCTGCTGCGTTTAGCTATTAGCAAACAGGATCGGCAGCGCCTGTTTTGCGGACGACTCGTGCGAGCCCAGTAACCGAAATACATACGCGTCGCGCAAATTTGGTGCCGGGGCTGAATAGAACATTAAACAATGTATAGCGGTATGAGGCCGAAAGGGCGCCTGTCGCGCTGTATACCACATATGAGTGTGAGCCGGTAATTGTGGTCATGCTATTGGATGTGAGGCTGTGGAAAAGCCTTATTACTGGCTCGGTATCAAAACGGCCAATAGAAACGTCTACAATCCATCCTTGAGACCAATCGCGCTCAATGAGCTCATAATCGCCGTCCGGATCATAATCGTGTCCCCGTGATCGGCTGTTGTAGCTAGCGCCACCGCCGCGACACACAATTATGTTAGGTCTGTCAGGCATGACAATGTCGTAAGCCGCGCACACTCTTACCATTCGACCCCGCATAATCGCCTCTGATCGGGCGAACCGATTCGCGGCCAAGAACAACTTGACGTTACTGGCGACGCGGATATCAGTCACAAAATCACGCATGGATGGCAACGCTACCGCTACCAGAATTGCGACCACCGCAATCGTAATAATTAGTTCGACCAGCGTAAAACCTTTGTTCGGACTAAGCATAATGGCTACCTTCGTAGGTGCAACAAGCAAGTAAGAGGGAGGAAAAACAGGGCGATGTTATTTGCGGAGAAACTGCAAAGCGATAAAGATCACCCACGATCCGGCGCAGAAAGGCATGTCTTTTTAAGAAGATAGAATGCTCATTCTGCAGGAAAGTGCTGTGTAAAGATTTAAGAAAAATCTGAAAATGGGGGGAGACTTATCTATAAAAATAGATTGAGTACTAGCGCATTTTGGACGAAGTGTTTTGGAGTGGGCCGGATTTTCAGAGGCACGGCCTGAAAGTCAATTTTGTGACCGTAATTTACGCATTATAAAAAAGACAAATCGGCGGTGATCACGCTGAACCGCATTTAGCCTGTTTTTCAGTCAAGATTTGCAGGTTGTGGAAAGGGTAGTAAATTCTCGTATTCCACATAAACTTGAGCGGAGTCTCAGCTTGGTGCATAAACACATAAACACATAAACACATAAGCAGTTATACGCCTAAGAAGGAAATAATTATGCGCCAAATACGCTGGAATATTGCGGTTTCGCCGGACACAGATTAATCGCTTCGTATGTTCCTCGCTAGTCGGGGTGGTCGAAAAGGTGATCTTTCCCGGTTTATTGAGGAGGCCGTTCGCGCTCATATTCTCGAGCTAACGGCCGAGCAGACAAAAATGGCCAATACGGGCGTGAGCGAGGTCGATCTGACAGCCATGGTTGATGAAGCCGTGCAATGGGCCCGGAACCACTGATGCGGGTGGTACTTGATACGAAGGTCTTATTGTCCGCACTTATTTCCCCTCATGGCGCACCAGACGCGATTATCGGGCTTGGCGCGCAGCGAAATTTGAAGTTGTCAATTCATTGGTGCAACTTGATGAATTGCGCCGCGCCAGTCGATACCCCAAATTCAAAGCAGTATTGCAACCCCATCAGGTGGGCACGATGGTCAACAATTTTCAACGGGCAATTGTTTTAGATCGACTCACATCAGACGTTGAGGCTGATGACCCGAATGATGCGTTTTTGCTCGCTATGGCGCTCGCAGGCGATGCTGACTATCTGGTGACTTGAGAGCGGCGGGCGGGTCTATTACAGAGAGGGAGCTTTGGTCGAACACGGATTCTTACTCCCAGCGGATTCCGCCCCGAAATTCTTTAATATTGCAAACGATGTAAGCGTCGCTAACAGGGCAGTCAATCGCAGAATATTTGAGTCTCTGCGCCGCTTTAGGGGGTTGCGGAATGTTGCCAAAAAGAAGTGCAAACAATGACACTTCCTTAAGCGATCGGCATTTCAACATAAATTGCCCCACATTTTTGATCAATTTTTAAGTCAGGGTTTGCCGGTTGTCGCTTTTTGAAACACTCGCAGCCCGACACTTAGAAAAAATGATCCTCTACTTCGCTAGGCGTTAGTGGCAGCTAATCGGACGTGAATCATCTAATGCCTCCTGTTCCTTGGCTCAGAACAGATCATCATGCGCTTTGTGATCGGTAGCGCCTTCCAGCCGCAACAAGAAGCCTTTCCGCTCCAAGCCACCCGCATAGCCGGTTAGCGCCCCAGAGGCTCCTAAAACCCGATGGCAGGGCACGATAATGGAGACCGGGTTGCGCCCGATTGCCGTGCCGACCGCTCGCACCGCATTGGCCCGCCCGATCTGCACGGCATGCTGACCGTAGGTGGTCGACTGGCCGAAAGGAATGGCGATTAAGGCGTCCCATACGGCGCGTTGAAACGCCGTTCCATGCAACGCCAGCGGCAGATCAAATTGCTGACGAACGCCTGCGAAGTATTCATCTAACTGCTGTGCAGCTTCTTTGAGGTGCGGATGGTCGGGCGCCAGTATCCATCCATCTTTTCCCTTGAAATGACGGTGCACCTCAAAATACATGCCGCTGATACCGGCGTCGGTCGCTGCGATCAATAGCGTGCCAACCGGACTGTTATGGGCGACGTAATAAGTGACATCGACGGTTTTGAGTGTGTTTATCGATACGGTATTCATAGTGTTTGCCATAAAAGTAATGCCGCGTAACCGCGCCATGGTGACCATGCGGTAGCTATCGCGGCGAGTTGTTTTTCAGTCAGGCGACCGCCAGCTTCGGCCATCGCTTTTTGTAGTCCCAGATCGCCAGCGGGAAATGCATCCGGAAAGCGTAAAGCGCGCAGAGCAATATAGTGGGCGGTCCAGTTGCCGATTCCCGGTATCGCGGTTAATTGTGCGATTGTTTCGGCGAGCGTTGCACCGGGTCTGGTGGGTAGATTTCCATCGGCTGCATGCGCAGTTGCATAGCGCGCCATATTCCGGATAGTCTCAGCACGCGAGGTCGGAATACCAATGCTTGCCAGTGTAGACGCAGGTAAATTCGTCAGCGTTTCTGCGTCCGGAAAATGATGTGTGATTGTAGGAAAGGGCGTCTCGCATAATGACCCGAATCGACTCACCAATCGTGCCGTCAATGTGCTCGCGCCAGCTACACTGACTTGTTGCCCTAGTATTGCCCGCACCGCAAGCTCAAAAGGCGCAAACGTGCCCGGAACTCGAATCCACGGTTGGCGATGTTGAACGGATTGCCCATCAATGCGGTTTGCCAGCGCTGGGTCTAAGCGTAAATGCGCAGTGATTACCGCGGGGTTGGCATCCAGATCAAACAGATTGCGCAGCCGCGCCAGAATCGGCATTAGCATCGGGGTCAGTGTCGGCGAAATCTGTACTTCCAATTGTTGCTGTCTGGCGAGGTGCGTCACGCGCAGCCAGCCGCTGACGTTGTCGAGTCGGATACTACGAATGTAGGCCGGACTGGCGTGTGCCAGTTGCACTGCTTCGACGCCTGCAATCAGGCGTGGCTGCAAATACTGCAAGATAGAAATCCATTCCAGCGGCGGGCGATACGCCAACCGCACAGTCACCACATCTTCCATCGGATTTGAGTGTGCGGTACCAGGTTTATGCTGTCGACGCAATGCGGTCGGTGCCATGCCGTAACGTGCGTTAAAGAGGGCGTTAAAGCGCCGGATACTGCCAAATCCGGCGGCGTCGGCCAGCTCGGTCATGGATAAGTGGGTTTCCTGCAATAGTTTTTTTGCAAATAAAAGACGCTGGGTTTGCGCCAGCTCAACTGGTGAAACGCCGAAGTGTTGCAGCAAAACCCGCCTTAACTGGCGGGAAGAAAGCCCGACTTCTGCTGCCAATTGCTCAAGTCGGCCGCCCTCGGTATTTTTATCTTCTGTGCTATTGGTGATGCTACGATTGTCGCTGTTGCGGTTCAGCGCACCCGCAGTAATGCGTTGCCACACTGCATAGGCCAGATTTTGTTGCAATGCGTAGGGCGCTAATTCTGGACGACAACGAAGACATGGGCGAAAACCTGCGGCTTCTGCCGCTGCTGCGCCTGTATAAAATGTGCAGGACGAAGGGCGCGGTGTTTTGGCAGTGCAGATTGGGCGACAGTAGATTCCGGTAGTGCTGACACCGACAAAAAAGACGCCGTCAAAGCGACTATCTTTGGCAGCCAATGCGCGATAGCAACTCTCATCATTGAGCGGTTTGGTGCTTGATTCAATTTTGGTGTCGATGATTGGTGGCGGCAATAATGACGTACTAAGTCGATGTGAAAGTAGAGTTTTCATGCTCTATTTATACGCCGTAGGGAAGTTGGCGTCTAGCCGTTTTCGGACGCGTAAATAGACGCCTGGAATAACCTATCTGACGTTTTGCGCTACATTAAATCATTGCGAGCAATTAATCCTGCTTGCTCGCAATGGCTTGATGGAAAATACTTGCGATGAACGATGGTAATCGAATAGTCGAATAGTCGCGTAACGACTATCGATGGCTTTATTATTTAATGATTCGCGAACCGATCGGTGGCCCTGATTAATTGATCCAAAATGCCCGGTTCCGTGACAGCATGACCAGCATCAGCAATCATTATCAATTCGCTGTTTGGCCAAGCGTTATGCAACTCCCAAGCCGTTTGTGGTGGACAAATGATGTCGTATCGGCCCTGCACAATAATGCCGGGAATATCCCGCAGTTCTCCGGCATTCATAATCAACTGATCGGGCGTAAAGAATCCCGCGTTGACGAAGTAATGATTTTCGATCCGCGCTACCGCCAATGCATGATGCGCTTCAGCAAATTCTTCCACAAATTGCGGGTTCGGTAGCAAGCTAATCGCATGTCCTTCCCACGTACTCCACGCTTGTGCCGCAGCGAGTTGGGTTTGCTCATCGCCGTCATTCAATAGCCGATGATACGCCGCCATCAAATCGCCTTGCTCAGCCACTGGCACAGGGGCGATAAATTCTTGCCAGGCTTCCGGAAAAATCATCGATGCGCCACATTGATAGAACCAGTCAAGTTCTTGCTGTCGTGATGTAAAAATTCCCCGCACGATCAATTCGGTAACGCGCGGCGGATGCGATTGTGCATAAGCTAGCGCCAGCGTGCTTCCCCATGAGCCGCCAAAGACTTGCCAGCGCTCAATTTTTAGCATGATGCGCAACCGTTCAATGTCGTCGACCAGATGCCAGGTTGTATTCGCCTCAAGATGCGCGTGGGGTTTGCTGCGGCCGCAACCGCGTTGATCGAATAGTACGATCCTGTACCGTGCCGGATCGAACAGTCGTCGGTGATTGTCATTGCAACCAGCACCCGGGCCGCCATGCAAAAACAAGACCGGCTTACCGGCAGGATTGCCACATTCTTCCCAATACACCTGATGACCGTCTCCAACTTCGAGCATGCCTTGTCGGAACGGAGCAATCGGCGGATAAAACCCTCGTAGATTATTTGTACTTAACTTGTTCATATCCACTCCATCATCAATAGCCCTGAGGAGATGAACAATAACTGAAATCGGCCAAAATAGTAAAAAAACGCACAGAGTGGCCCACAGGATAAAAAATCAAAGATGTTCGGAAAACAGCGTTGCAGGATGCGTTACACTTGGTTTTGTTCAAATTAGTGCAGTGTCGCGTAGGCTCATTTAGGTTCATTTAGGTTCACGTCGTCAGCGCTTCCTCTTCATAGCGCAGAATGATCGGGATTCGTTTCGCTTCATTTGTCATTTCTGGAGTCAGAAGTCTATGGTATTGTCACCTTCTCCTAGCGCCCGTTTAGTCGTTCAAAGTCTTGAAGCCTCACGTATCCGTGAAGTGGCAAATGTTGGCATTGGACGCAGTGATGTATTGCCTTTCTGGTTCGGGGAACCGGATCAGGTAACGCCAGCCTTCATTCGCGATGCCGCGAAAGCAGCGCTTGATGACGGCGATACGTTCTATACCAGCAACTATGGCATACCGCCGTTACGTGAAGCGCTTGCTGGCTATTTATCCGCATTACATCAACCACTGGACGCTAGCCGCGTTGCCGTCACTTCCTCTGGCGTATCGGCGCTGATGTTACTGTCTCAACTGATTTTGAGTCCGGGTGATCGGGTTGTGGCGGTCACACCGTTGTGGCCCAATGTCGTCGAAATCCCTAAGATTTTAGGTGCTGAAGTCGTGCGTGTGCCACTACAATTTGGCGAGGTATGGGATCTCGATATCCAGCAATTAATTGATGCACTGACGCCAGGCACAAGGGCGGTGATGATTAATTCCCCCAACAATCCGACCGGTTGGGTGATGTCGCGTGCGCAACAGAAAATCGTTTTGGACCATTGCCGTCAGCACGGCATTTGGATCGTCGCGGATGATGTGTATGAGCGGGTCGTGTATCGCCCATCCATAAGCGGACGGTCCAACGATACGCAAGCCCATGACGATAAGCTCTGCGCGCCTTCGTTTCTGGATATTGCGGAACCCAATGATCGACTTATTTCATCCAATAGTTTTTCAAAAGCGTGGTTGATGACAGGATGGCGTCTGGGTTGGTTGGTCGCCCCGCCGACCTTGATGACTGATCTGGGTAAATTGATCGAATTCAATACCTCGTGTGCGCCCGGATTTGTGCAACGTGCGGGTATTGCCGCCGTTGAACGCGGGGACGATATTATCGCCACTACTATTGACCGCTATCAAACCGCGCGCGACTTTTTATATCAGCGCCTCAATGCGTTGCCGGGTATTACCGCGCCGTTGCCCAAAGGGGCGATGTATTTATTTTTCCGCTTGGATGGCGTTACTGACAGTTTGGCATTGTGCAAACAACTGGTGCGTGATGCTGGCTTGGGATTGGCTCCGGGAAGTGCATTTGGTCCTGAAGGTGAGGGCTATATTCGTTGGTGTTTTGCCAGTTCGGTAGAACGTCTCGCATCTGGCGTGCAGCGGTTAGAGAAGTTTTTATTAGCACGATGAAGGCGTTATCTTTACGCTTTTAATCCTTCTGCCCGATAACAAAAGGTCACGCATCATTGGTCTTGGCAATCGCAAGACCAATTTTTTTGTGTAACTGGTGACGTATCGTGCCATTCGCTGGTGTATCGATTTTCCAATTTGCGTGCAAATTTGTTTGGCAATTCCGTCCACCAATTCCCCCGCTAATTCATCTCCTGATTCATCCAACGATTCGCCCACCAATTTTTACCTCCAATCGGCGCTCAGCCGGTTTGAAACAACCACATCCAGCCATTTCAAATAGTCAACGGTCAAGAGCCCTTCGATTGCTAAGGTAATTCTCGCCGCATTGCTCTCTCTTTTTATGACATCCCAAGCGGTGTTAAATGTGCAACGCCTCATAGGAGGCGAAAGCCTCATTTTGATCTGCAACGATTTTTTAATCTTCGTTTTTTTGTTAGTTGTCGCCAAAAAAGTATCTACATAGACTGATATTTCTGTATGCATTTTCAGCAAAGTCTTATCTCTTATTAGAATTCTCTGATGTTTTTTATCATTTCAAATCTTTACTATAGAGCGGCTTTCTTCCCGGCGAATTTTTCTCGCCAGACGCATTTTACTGGAAGCTTACATCACTTAAGGGATTTACATGAAACTGAAATTAGCCGCAACTATCGTCACTTTGACTTTCGCAGGTATCGCATCACAATCAGCCATGGCTGCGGGTATTCCTGATGGTCAAGTTGCTTTTTCTGGAAAAATTGAAGCGACTACTTGTACCAACAAAGGTATGAACTATGTGAATCTGGGTACGCTAGCACTAAGCGATGCTTCGATGAAAAAACCAGGCGATAAAGGTATCAACAATCGCTTTTATATCGATCTGGAAAACTGCGACACGACTGCAATGAAAAATGCAACCGTGCAATTTTCTGGCACTACCGATTCGATTGATGCTGCATTGCTGGCAGTCGATGTCGGTAACGGTAAAGGTCAAGGCGTTGGTGTTCAAATTATGGACGTAGATGGCGCATCAATTCTGGGTGCTGACTCGCGTGCGTATCCATTGCTCGACGGTGTTAACAAGCTGCCATTCGATGCACGTTTTGTTCGTACCATGGCTGAAGCATCACAAATGATTGCTGGTGATGTTACTGCTGTTGCGCAATTCAACATTACTTACAAGTAATCAACAGGCTATCAGTAAAACAGCATTGGTTCAGCATAAATCCAGCTTAAATTCAGCTTCAAAATAGCTGAAAGATAGATGGAAAATTGCTGCAAATTGGCAGGTAATTATGCCAGGGCGGTCGTTGGTAGTTTATGCCAAAGGCCGCGCATCAAGAAGCAGTTTAGCGCAATCCAATCAACGCATTTCTCGGTTCGCTTCCTGATTCATTTCTTTGCCATACCTCCGACGCAAATACGTCCGAAAGCCAGCTACAGCGCTGGTCGCCGTTTGAGGGGTATGCATACTAAGGATACTCATGTTTCAAAAACATTTTGCGCACACCTGCGTGGGCGCGTTGTTGTCCCTTGGATTTGCGTTGCAGGCCGCAGCCGGGGTCAGCGTAGGCGGAACTCGCGTAATCTATGATGCGACAAAACGTGAAGCGTCTGTTTCTATTCGTAATTTAGGCACTTCTCCGTATGTCGTGCAGACCTGGGTCGATGCTGGCAAGGAACGCGTTGCCGGTGATAAAACGCCGCTGGTCGTTACGCCGCCGCTATCCCGTCTGGATGCCGGTAAGGAAAATATTCTCCGCATTGTGCGCGGTGGCGGAGCATTGCCCGAGGATCGTGAATCGGTACTCTGGCTAAATGTAAAAGAAATTCCGACCAAAATAGAAGAAAAGAATGTGCTGCAAATTGCGTTGCGTACGCGCATCAAAATATTCTACAGGCCGGCCGCCATGCCAAGCTTCGAAGGTGGCTCGCTAGCGGCTCCGGCTGCGCTTCAGTGGGCTTTGGTGCCGGCCACCAACGGCGTCGGCAAGGCATTAAAAGTCAACAACCCGACACCCTATCACGTCACTTTTGCGTCGCTGACAGTACACGGCGCGACCAAACAGGAGATTGATCTCGATATGGTTCCGCCATCCGGTGAACGTATTTTTCCGTTGACAGTTGCGCAAGGCGACGTGCACGCCGATGCGACCGGACCATTGCAAATCACCTTTTCTACCATCAACGATTATGGTGCGCACTCTGATTCAAAAGACATCATGGTAAGTCTCGCCAATACGCAGGACAGGGCGGAGTAATGCAAAAGACTGGCAGAGTAGAGGAGCCGAAATGAGTGGGTCAAAAAATAAAGCCGGCGTGTTGATGGCAGCACATCTTGACCACATTTTGGTTGAAACGATGGAACCTGTTTTGGATTCCGTTCTGGATCAGAGTGCAGGACAATCTTCAGCCAACACTCTAGTTTCAAAGAAGCAGACGCGTCTGAATTTAAGCCGAAAATTGGAATCCATAGCGACGATAGCGGTCAGGCAATCTGCCGAAGCCATCTTCTTGCCACATACAACGCGACATCCAAAATGGCGACTGAACAAAATTCAGAGTGCTTTGGCGGCTATTGCACTGGTGATGGTGCCGCAATGGGCATGCGCGGCGGATACCGATTTGGAGTTTAATGCGTCCTTTTTAAGTATTAGCGGCAATCAGCCGACAGCCGATCTTTCAGTATTTTCCAAGCGCAATGTGGTGTTGCCCGGTATCTATTCTGTCGATATTTATATCAATGAAAATTTTAAAGAAAGACGCGATATTCGCTTTTCAAAAGACGATAACGGCAAGGAAGTAACAGCCTGCATCACGCGTAAAATGTTGAGTCGTTGGGGTGTGAACCTTGCCGCATTTCCCGCAATACCCGCCAAAGTTAAGACCGATGCCGCCAATACAATGGGGGCTAACGGCACAGCGTCTGCGGACAACGCAACTAATATTCCCGATGAACAATGTATTGATATTTCAACCCTTATTCCCGCCGCGAATGTGACCTATGATGCAGGGCAATTTCGACTTGATGTCAGCGTTCCGCAAGCAGCAATGCGACGGGTGGCGCGTGGCACGGTGAATCTAAAATTGTGGAATACGGGCATCACCGCGGGTTTGCTGGATTACCAGATTAATATGGGCCACTCCGATGGCGACTCGCGCAATACTGTCTTCGCAGGGCTGCGCAGCGGCGTCAATGTTGGCGACTGGCGCGCGCGTACTTTTTCTACTTTTAGCCCCAACCGCAATGGCCGTGGCGGCTGGCAAACGGTCAACGCTTACGGACAACGGGATATCACTTCGCTCAAGAGTCAACTGGTGGTGGGCGATGGCAGTTCGCCCGGCGATATTTTTGATGGCGTACAGTTCCGTGGCGTGCAGATGCAAACAGACGAGGCGATGTTGCCAAACAGCCAGCGCGGTTACGCACCCACTATTCGTGGCGTAGCACAAACTGCTGCCAAAGTAGCAGTGCGACAAAATGGCTACATCATATACACGACCTACGTTGCGCCGGGACCATTCGTCATCGACGATTTGTACTCCACTTCGGGCAGCGGCGATCTGGAAGTGACCATCACCGAAGCCGATGGCCGCGAGACCAAATTCATCCAGCCATTTGCAGCCTTGCCGGTCATGATGCGAGATGGTGCATGGCGTTATAGCGCGACTGCTGGTAAATATCGCAGCGGCTATTCCGGCAGCACGCCAGTCTTTGTGCAGGCCACAGTGACACGTGGTTTGCCGGCAGGTGTCACCGTGTATGGCGGCGCAAATATCTCGACTATTTACGGTTCTGTGTTGGTTGGTACGGGTATCAATTTACATAGCTTTGGGGCGTATTCGATTGATGTGGCGCACGCCCGCACACAAGCGAATGGCGGATCAGAATATCGGGGTAGCTCGATTCGGTTTCGCTATGCTAAATCCTTCGCGTCATCCGGGACCAATTTCTCCGTACTCGGTTATCGCTACTCAACGCGCGGCTATCGTACTTTTGCCGAGGCGGCACAATTGCAGGACATGGCACCCGGATACGCTTTGTATAACCAGCGCAGCCGCATGGAAGGTACCGTATCACAACGTATCGGCACCGATAGCGCAATGTACTTTACCGCTGGTCAGCAAAGTTACTGGGGACGACGGGCAAAAGACAACACTGTTCGCCTTAGTTATAACAGTCGTTTCAGACAAATTAATTATGGCGTTTACCTCGATTACAACACCTACGACGGCGGTCGTTCCAACAAACAGATTAGCGTCAGCCTGTCCATGCCACTAGGTGGAAAAGATGGTTACGTTGGTTACGGCGCATCACGCAATGATCAAGGCAATCTGGTCCAGAATGCAAGTTACACGGGGTCGGCGTTCGATGATAGTCGCCTGACTTATGGTGTCTACGCCGACAAGAGTACCGACGGTGGGATGTCGGGTAGTGGAACCATGACGTACTTGTCGCCAGTTGCGCGTTTCGACGCCAGCCGCAGCCAGGGTCGCGGCTACGGCCAGACCAGCATGTCGGTCACAGGTGGTGTTGTGGCACACGCTGATGGCGTGACGTTATCGCAGTCGTTGGGCGAGACCGTTGCCGTGGTCAACGTGCCGGGTGGAAAAGGGATCCCGATTGAAGGCTACGCCGGTATCGAAACCGATGCTGCCGGAAACGCAGTGATTCCCTATATCAGTCCCTACAACAAAAATCGAATCGCATTGCGGACCGAGGAGTTAGGTAACGATATTGAAATTGCCAACGCCGTGCAAGATGTTATTCCCCGGCGCGGCGCGGTGGTACTAGCCAGATTTGAGGCGCGAGTCGGTCATCGCGTGCTGTTCGAATTAACAGACGCAAACGGCAGATCCTTGCCGCTTGGCGCACGCGTTGAAGACGATGACGGACGCGAACTGGGCATTGTCGGGCCTGACGGGCAAGCGTATGTCACCGGCCTGGAAAACGAAGGCAGCCTGACCGTTAAATGGGGCAAAAAGCCCAACCAGCAATGTCAGGTTCCTTATGCCATCGACGGCAATGTGACGGAAAGCAGCGCCTTCAAAGAAATAACCGCGAAGTGCAACATTACGGAAGAAATTTAAGATGATCAAGCAAACAAAGTTGTTCGCCAAGACCGGTGAAGCGGCTCCCCCTGGGCGATTACGGGCGCAGATTGAAAAGATGATCTGTGCAGGTGTTTTGATGTGCGCGGCAAGTGGTAGTTGGGCTGTTTGTCATGTGGTGTCGGGATACGTGGCGAAGCAAGTCCAAATCGATGTTGGCAATATTATTATTCGAGACCAGCCGATAGGTAGCGTGCTGGCAGAAAAGTCGGTCAATATTCCCGTCATAGGAAAAAGCGAAATTATGGCTTATTGTCCGACAGGCGAAGGAAAGGCCTTACTAATTGGTGAAGTTGAACCCCACTTTCGTCCCAACTCGACTTACCCGAATGTATTTGATACGGATATTGACGGTATTGGCCTTCGGATGACGCGGGTAATGGCTATGGGGGAGGGGGCTGAATCGAAAGAGCATCTGTATCCTCATACGCTCATGGAAGAAGGTTTGCGACGTTTATATATTGGATCACAATTCAAAATTGAGGTCATCAAAACGGGGCCGATACCGTACGGGGGCGAGCTGAAAATGGGGCGCTTTACGAATTACTATACCGGTGGTGAGGGCCCAGGAAAGCCCATGATTACAACGACGTTGAGTGGTAGGGGGATTACTATTATTCCGGCCAGTTGCACGCTCGATCCGGGATCTAAAACGATTCAAGTGGATATGCCGAAAACCGCACTCACTGATTTTAAAGGTGCTGGCACAGCCGGTCCATCGAAGTCCTTTGATATCGTTCTAAATTGTTCGGATATAGGAAACGAAAATCAAGACACTTATATGCAATTTGACACCCCCAATGCTGTTAATGGCCTCGTGGGTGTGGCTGGATTAACGATTGAGCCGGGTGTGGCGCAAGGAATTGGCATTCAGTTATTGGACAACGCGGGCGCACCGATTGCATTTGCCACGCCGCAAAAAATGGGAGCGCATACAGGCGAAGCTGGTCAGCAGAGAGTCAGATTGCAAGCAGCCTATTTCCAAATCTCTAATAAGCCAACAGTTGGTGTGGCAAACGGTGCAGTCACTTTTACGTTGAGCTATAAATAGACTTGATGCGTATTGATTGTGGTTGAGGGCGCTTTACCTTTCATGGCTGTCCTTGCCATTATTCTTATAAAAATAATGGTAATAGGCATTGCGCTTCTATCAAAATTAACGATTTTTATTTTGATTAAATCGGCTGTCATAAAATAGCGTAACGGCTGTTAGCGGATCATAAGGAGAATCGATTGACGCCATTTTATCAAATCAGAGGATTGATTTTAGAGCGTACTTCGTGCCCCTCTCCCCCTACATGGCAGTTAAAAGTCTTCACGTTATTTTTTATTTTATGTTGTCTGTGTAAAGCGCATTTTCGGAGCGATATCGCTTTATTTCCTGCGTCACCGCAAGGTGTTTTTGGTCGATAAAACAGTCGCACTGTGGCGCACTATCCGCAGTTTTGGATCAACACAATTAATTTCTATCAGGTGATGTAAATCACGCGCGAAAAAGTTTGCCCATCTGCGCACAATCTACAATGTAGTAGTCAACATTCACATCGCATTTCTTCCTATATCTCGGCCAATGTTGGTGTTATTTTTAAATCTGTTTATTTCAAAATCTGTGAAGAATCGAGAAATATCTGATGGAAAATTCACTGCATAGACTCACTTATCTTGGTCAAATAGAGATTTATCTCGCTAAAAAAAAGAGTCTGCTGATATTAAATAAAAACTACTTACCAGATAATTTGTGCATGGGTGATTGCAACACCCTTAAGGATAAACACACAACATTCTGGGTGTTTATTCCTGAACTTAACGTGATTTTACATCCGGCATGCTGACCACTCTCACGGCGCCTTTTCTGGTTACAGATGCTATTTGCTATTTGTATTAACGCATCATCATTGGGCATCATGCAATCTTAGTTGATTGATTTCCATAAGTTGTTATGGGCCGTTAGTGATGTTGCTAATTAGCAGGCAAAAAATAGCAGAGAAAAAAATGGTGCGTTCTTTGAACTTATCACTTGAGCGTATCAGATATCTGCCGATTGTGAGATGTCGAAAACGGGTAAGAATCTTTTGCTAATTTTTGGAAAATAAATATGACTATGTTAAAACTGAAAACTTCTTCTTCACTGATCCTGGCTGCTATTGCTTTGACGGTTTCTGGTAGTGCGTTCAGTGTGCCCGCAAGCGACTTGGGCGGTAATCGATCGGAATCTGTTTTGGTCGCAGGTGGTACTATTTCTGGCAATTGGAACAGTGAGGGAATGCGCGTATCAACTTCACAACGTGGTGTTGCAATTGGTGTAAATACCTACGCAACTATTGACGCCACAGCAGTAAAGCCGGGCGCCACTTGGTACAAAGAGAATACATGGGCAACCGCAGTGGGTGCTGATGCCCGTGCATGGGGATATCGTAGTACAGCTATCGGTGTTAAAGCCGTTGCTGGTGATATCAATGGTAGTTCCGGTAATGTCCTGGAAAATACGACAGCAGTTGGTTATGGCAGTCAAGCCTCAGCCTCGTCAACCACTGCAATCGGTTCTAACACCAGTGTAAGACAAAGTGGCGGCGTAGCACTCGGTTCCGGTTCTGAACTGGATGCGTCACGCGACTTGACACCGCGAGAGGACAAAGATGTTTTTGTTGGTAAGAAAACAAAGCTTACTTTCGCAGTAGAAGATAGTCGTCAAGGTCCGGTATCGATTGGTTCGTATTACTACGGCCGTTCCGAAGGGCTTGGCGGTCACCGTCAAATCAAACGTGTTGCAGATGGTTCGGAAATGAGCGATGCGATTACCGTACGTCAATTGATCGAAGTTATCACGCCGTTTGACAATAGCATGGCTTCCATGGAAGAAAAACTAGATGCTTCGGCAGCTAAGTTCGACGAAGCAGCGGTTAAACTGGATGCCGCAGCAGCGCAATTAGTTGCCGCAGAAGCGAAGGTCGCTGCTTCAGAAGTCAAGGTTGTTGCCTCGGAAGCGAAGTTAGCAGAATCTGCAGCTAAGTTAGATGCGTCGCAAGCTAAATTTAAAATCATCGAAGATAGCCTTATTGCTCTCGAAAAACGTGTGAAAAACATTGAGGGTGGTCCTTCGAAATAAATAAAATACATTTTATTTATTTCTAATTTGTACGTAACGCGTACCAAGTTAGGACCTAGCCAGTAGGCAACAAAAATGGTTCCCGGCAAAATGCTGGGGACCATTTTTTTCGTTTCTCAAACGGTTTTTTCTACCGCGTATAAAGGTCTGCAAAAAATGCCGTACACGGGCAAATTTTCATGCGCTAAGCGTTCTGGCCATACGTAATATATTGATATTCAAAGATCGATTTTTACCCTTTCTGTTCCAATCTGAATTGCGCACGTACCATCCCACTGCACCCATGAACCTTGAATTCGCGATTAATAAAACACCCATGGTGTTGCCAGATGCGATTGTGGATGGGCGGCTAGGTCCAGATTCAATCAACTCTCTCTGAATGTTGTAAAATATCAACCTTTGTCGGCAAAAGCATACATTTTGTAGCCACCCTCTTGGTTCGTCCATCGCACCCATGTAGCTTTCAGAGAATCTCAAAACGGTTTTAAAGCGGCTTCCAGTGTGGAGGTTTAAGACCACGTGCGCGTGTCTGATGGCGGCATGGCAGCGCGTTGCGATCAAACCGTTTTTGTGTCAATCGGACTCAGCGTGTGGAAGTTGCGATGGCACAAAAACGTAGCCCACGGTTTCCGGTCAATATAACAAACGCGCATCGGCAAACATGAATTGGCCAATACAAATAAGCCAGGATGAGACATGCCGATGTTTCGCGTCACTAGTGCACAGATTGCGATAAATGAAAATTATTACCTTGCGAGAAGAGTGGTTCTCGGCGATGCAAAAAAATATGTTAGCTGGCCTCACATCCTCCTTCGCCTTAGTCCCTGAATGCATCGCCTTTGCGCTTGTAGCGCAAGTCAACCCGCTGATGGGGCTTTACGGTGCCGTGATCATCTGTACATTGACCGCTATATTTGGTGGTCGTCCGGGTATGATCTCCGGCGCTGCCGGGTCTATGGCCGTTGTCATCGTCGCGTTGGTGGTGCAACACGGCGTCGAGTATTTGTTGGCGACCGTGGTTCTCAGCGGTTTGTTGATGGTGTTATTTGGCGCATTGCGTCTTGGTAAATTGATCCGCATGGTCCCGCATCCGGTGATGCTTGGTTTCGTCAATGGCTTGGCGATCATCATCGCCATGGCGCAACTCGAACACTTTAAGCAGGCCACGGCTCAAGGTCCGCAATGGTTGCAGGGCACACCTCTTTTGGTGATGGTCGTTCTGGTCGGCTTGACCATGTTAATCGTCTATCTATTGCCGCGCCTGACCAAGGCCGTACCACCGGCGCTGGTGGCAATTGTGGGCATTGGATTATTGAGCCAACTGCTGCATTTGCCGACGCGTACTTTGGGGGACATGGCTCATATCGCGGGCGGCTTGCCCAGTCTGCACTTCCCCAGCGTGCCTTTTAGCATGGAGACACTGCGGATCATATTGCCCTATGCGGTACTGATGGCGATTGTTGGGCTGCTGGAGACCCTGCTCACTTTCAACCTCACTGACGACATCACTGAGACGCAGGGCCAGCCAAATCGCGAATGTCTGGCATTGGGTGCGGCGAATGTCGTATCAGGTTTGTTGGGCGGTATGGGCGGTTGCGCCATGATTGGTCAGACCATGATCAACCTAAGTTCTGGCGGTCGCTCGCGGCTTTCCGGCTTGACCAGCGGCATCATGATGTTGATGTTCATTTTGTTCTTGTCGCCTTTGATCGAACGCATTCCGCTGGCCGCATTGGTCGGGGTCATGTTCGTCGTGGCCCAGCAAACCTTCGCGTGGGGATCGTTAAGAGTATTGGGCAAAGTGCCGCGCCACGACGCCTTGGTGATCATCGCAGTCACCGTGATTACCGTGTTCACTGACCTTGCGACCGCCGTGCTGTGCGGCATCGTTATCGCCGCACTGAATTTTGCCTGGCAGCATGCTAGCGAGATGCGTGCTGATATCGTTGAAAATCAATCGGGTGAAAAAACGTACACACCCCACGGTACATTATTCTTTGCCTCAACCACGCATTTTCAGGGCCTGTTCGATCTACAAAACGATCCGGTCCACGTTATAGTTGATTGCCGGCAACTTCATCTGGCCGATCATTCCGCTATCGCTGCTGTGGAGGCATTGTTCGAGCGTTATCAAAAGGCTGGCAAACAATTGCGGGTGACCCATTTGTCGGACCGGAACCGGTTGTTGTTGCAACGTGCAGGTCTAGAGATCAGTATGGGCTAACTGTACAAATCGGCTTAATCCATGATCGAAAATCGCGATAGATCGGTCTTTCGCAGTCTTTCCTGTATTTAATAATGTTCCTTGCACCTTTTCAATCTGATGCTATTATTAAGACGCGCAAACGTTTGCGCGCGTGATTACAGCTGATTAGCCAAGCATCTCGCGATGCGCTACAGGCGATTCAAAAAAGATAATGATAAAGATAACAGGAGACTTTTAATGAAATTCAGACCCTTCCACACGTCCGCTCGCACGCGTTTGAAATTGATTGCGGCAACTATTCTAGTCTGCGCTTTACCTGCCATTAGTCTGCCCGCGATGGCGCAGACCAAACCAAAAGTCGCGTTGGTGATGAAGTCGCTCGCCAATGAGTTCTTTTTGAATATGGAAACAGGTGCTAAAGATAATCAAAAAGCTAACGCTTCAAAATATGATTTGATCGTCAACGGCATCAAGGACGAAACAGACACTTCCAACCAGATCAAGATCGTCGAGCAGATGATTATCGCCAAGGTCAACGGCATGGTGATCGCGCCCGCCGATTCGAAGGCGTTGGTTCCAGTGATTAAGAAAGCCATCGACGCTGGGATTATCGTGGTGAATATTGACAACAAACTGGATGATGGCGCGTTGAAAGAAAAAGGCATTGTTGTACCGTTCGTTGGTCCTGACAATCGCATGGGCGCTAAATTGGTCGGTGATTATCTCGGCAAACAAATTAAAAGCGGCGACAAGGTTGGCATCATAGAAGGTGTCTCGTCCACCTACAATGCGCAACAACGCACCGCAGGTTTTCAGGATGCGATGAAGGCGGTTGGCGCGAATGTGGTCAGCGTTCAGTCTGGTCAATGGGAGCTTGATCCCGGCAACAAAGTAGCCGCCGCGATGCTGAATGCCCATCCAGATATTAAGGCGCTGTTAGCTGGTAACGACAATATGGCATTAGGCGCAGTCGCTGCGGTTCGTGCAGCTGGCAAAACTGGCAAAGTGTTGGTCGTCGGCTATGACAATATCAATGCTATCAAGCCGATGTTAAAAGATGGTCGCGTGTTGGCCACAGTTGATCAGTTTGGTTCGCAACAGGCAGTGTTCGGTATTGATACTGTGTTGAAGGCGCTTGCCGCCAAGAAGACACAATCCGGGCTTTCTGGCGTAGTTGAAACCAAGGTGCAACTAGTGACCAAAGATACTAAATAAAGTCCAAAGGTGGATGATCACAAGTGTGATCATTTATCTATTTTGGGGCATTGCTCAGTACATATAAATAGTGCATAGCGGATAGGCAATCTTGTGCGATCGCCTATCCGCTTTTGTGTACTTTTTTATACCGTCCCACATCGCAATGTTGCCTGTTTTTGCAACCCACGCCACGTCTGGTGGAGGCCGTATGTCCGATACATCTCACGTTTTATCGCGTAAAAATAAGTCGCAAGTTGGTAACAGCAATGCTGCGATTGCTATTCCATTGCTATCGTTAAGCAACATCGGCAAGAGTTACGTAGAGCCGGTACTTGGCGGCGTTTCAATGGAGATTAGCGCTGGTCAGATTGTGGCACTGACGGGCGAAAATGGCGCTGGAAAAAGTACATTATCAAAAATAGTATGCGGCCTGATCTCTGCTACGCAAGGCAATATGTTACTAGATGGTCAGCCGTATCAGCCGACTTCACGTCAGGCCGCGGAGAAGCTCGGCATTCGGATGGTGTTGCAGGAATTAAACTTGATTCCCACGCTGAGCATCGCAGAAAATCTTTATTTAGAGAAGTTGCCGAGTCGCTTTGGCTGGATCGACAGACCGCGACTGGAAGCCATGGCGCGTACACAAATGGCGGCGGTAGGTCTGGCCGATATTGATCCGTGGACACACGTTGGCGATCTGGGCGTTGGTCATCAGCAAATGGTTGAAATTGCACGCAATCTGATTGACGAGTGTCGTTTGCTGGTGCTGGACGAGCCGACCGCCATGCTGACCGATCGTGAGGTCGAATTACTATTTCTGCAAATTGCCAGACTCAAAGCGGAAGGCGTGGCGATTGTCTATATCTCGCATCGTCTGGAGGAACTCAAGCGGGTGGCTGACCGGATTGCGGTGCTGCGCGACGGCGAACTGGTGTGTGATGCGGATATTCAAGGTTACACCGCCGACGATCTGGTGAAACTGATGGTCGGACGGTCCATCGATGCCGAGCGCGAGCATGGTACACGCACGTTTGGTGCACCGTTGTTGCGCGTACGTGATCTGGGGCGCGGCGGCGTGGTTCATCCGACTTCGTTTGATCTGCGCGCTGGTGAAATTCTTGGTATCGCTGGTTTGATTGGGTCGGGACGCACAGAATTGCTGCGATTGATTTTTGGTGCGGATCGCGCCGATCAGGGTGAAGTGCTCTTCGGCCAAAATACGGCCGCAACAAAAATACATTCTCCACAAATGGCGATTGCCGCTGGCCTTGCAATGATTACAGAAGATCGCAAAGGGCAAGGCCTATTGCTGTCTCAATCGATTGCGGCCAATACCACGCTCGCTAAATTAGGCAGTGTCAGCAACGCCGGATGGATCAATAGCGATACCGAAATGGCTGTGGCCGATGACTATATCGGACGTCTCAAGGTCCGCTGTCGTAGCGGCGCGCAAGCGGTCGGCGAACTATCCGGTGGCAATCAGCAGAAAGTGGTGATTGCTCGCTGGCTATATCGGGATTGCCCCATCATGTTATTTGACGAACCGACACGTGGAATCGATATTGGTGCCAAGTTTGAGATTTATCAGTTGCTTACCGAGCTGGCGAAGCAGGGAAAAGGACTGATTATCGTGTCGAGTGATTTGCGTGAATTGATGTTGATCAGTGACCGCATCGCTGTGATGAGTGCCGGACGCATGGTGGAAACGTTTAACCGCGGCGCATGGAGTCAGGATACGATTTTGCAGGCCGCTTTCAGCGGCTACGCCAAAGCGAAGGATGGCGGGGCAGCGACTGTAGCTAACGATGCTGCGCATGCCGCCTAGGTTAGGCGATTCTCCTTGCAAATAGTGATACGCTTTTTTTGAACCTTTTTAAGTGCCGAAGATGACAAAAACTTCTCTAAAAACCGCCATGTCTGGCATGTTGAATTATGTTGGGCTAATTGGCGCGTTGCTGGCAATGTGCGCACTATTTTCTGTTTTGAGTGAGAACTTCCTCACGATGGAAACCTTCAAAACGCTGTCCAACGACATCCCGACGTTGGTAGTGATGGCGGTCGGCATGACCTTTGTCCTGATTATTGGCGGTATCGATTTGTCAGTTGGATCGGTATTGGCGCTCGCCGCTTCGGTGCTATCGACAGCAATGGTGCAATGGGGATGGAGCTTGTTTCCGGCCTGTGTATTGGGCGTTTTGGCTGCCACTTTATGCGGTGCGGTAACCGGTTCAATCTCGGTCGGTTGGCGGATACCTTCTTTTATTGTGTCGTTAGGTGTTTTAGAAATCGCTCGCGGAATGGCGTATCAGGTCACCAATTCGCGCACTGTGTACATTGGCAGCGCCGTCGATTCGATCAGTTCACCGATTGCATTCGGTTTATCACCCGCATTTTTGGCCGCGCTGCTGATCGTTATCGCTGGTCAGTTAGTGCTCACTAAAACGGTGGTCGGGCGACACTGGATCGGCATCGGTACTAACGAAGAAGCGATGCGACTAGCCGGTATCAATCCACGACCAAGCAAGATCATGGTCTTTGCGTTGATGGGTTTGCTGGCGGGTGTGGGCGCGCTGTTTCAGGTTTCCCGACTGGAAGCGGCCGATCCTAATGGCGGCGTTGGGTTGGAATTGCAGGTGATTGCAGCGGTCGTGATTGGCGGTACCAGTTTGATGGGCGGTCGTGGTTCGGTAGTAAGTACGTTTATCGGCGTGCTGATTATTTCTGTGCTGGAAGCCGGATTGGCGCAAGTTGGCGTGAGCGAGCCGATGAAACGCATTATTACCGGAGTTGTGATTGTTGCTGCGGTAGTATTCGATGCATACCGTCGCCGTAATGAACGCGCTGCATAAGTTTGCAAATAAGTTTGCAAATAAGGTTCGAAATAAGGTTGCCAAAGTGCCCTGCGACAGCAGGCAAAACAACCGACCGAGGGTCTTACCAGTGGTTTAATTAAGGCGGTTTTTTTAGATAACGTATAGCGAACTAGTCAATCTCAGATGGCAACCATAAAAGAAGTCGCGCGGGCGGCGGGCGTGTCCTACACAACCGTATCGCATGTGTTGAATCGGACCCGACCTGTCAGCGATGGCGCGCGTGAAAGAGTGATCGCAGCAGCTGCGGCACTTGGTTACGTACCGAGTGCATTGGCACGGTCGCTGAAAATTAAGACTACCGGCACAATCGGCCTGATTATTCCCAACAATACCAATCCGTACTTTTCTGAGGTTGCACGGGGAATTGAAGATAGTTGTTATGCAGCCGGTTATAGCGTCATCTTGTGTAATTCGGATGATGATCCGGCCAAGCAACGTGATTATCTGAACATGCTGTTGAGCAAGCGTTGCGATGGTTTGATCGTGGCGATGCTGGGTTTGGCCGATGGCGAGTTGCTGCGCAAAATGAAGGTGCCTGCGGTACTGCTTGATCGGGCCAGGAAAGATTTAGCAGAGGATTTGGCGATCGATTTGGTCGCGGTCGACAATGTTGGCGGCGGCGCTCTCGCTGCGCAACATTTGTTGGCATTGGGACGTACGCGTATCGCCTGTATTGGTGGCCCAGAGGAAATTGCGGTATCACGCGAACGGATTGCCGGTCTACAGCAGACATTGACGCAAGCCAACATAGCCTTGTCTGAAGCGCTATGTGTTTATGGCGACTTTACGAGTGCTGGTGGCTATGTTGCGGCCTGTGCATTGTTAGATATTGAACCGTCGCAACGTCCCGATGCCATTTTTTGTTGTAACGATTTAATGGCAATTGGCGCATTGCGGGCCGCTGCCGAGCGCGATATCGCAGTACCGGAAGCGCTTGCAGTGATCGGTTTCGATGACATCAATCTGGCACAATTTGTCCATCCCACGTTGACGAGTGTTGCACAGAACACGCGCAGATTGGGTCAACTGACGGCCGAGTGTTTATTGGCACGGATTGCAAGGCCGGATATGGATTCGCAACAGCATACTATTGCGCCAGAATTACATATCAGAGGCTCGACGGTCACTGTGGTTGGTACCGGGAATAAAAAATAAAAAAATGACGATAACGATCGTGGCTATATTTTAAAATTTTCAGCAAAAAAACAACCCGAATGTCGGTTCTGGCAAGTATTGGATTTATATAGTCTGTCGTCTACATAAGTACAACCAGAAAAGTTCAGCGCCGCCAGGCGATTTTGTATAAGCCCTAATGGTAATAAAAGTAATAGGAAAGCAGCAAATGATTGTTGTCATCGGTAGCATTAATATGGATTTAGTGATGCGCGTGCAGCGTGTACCGCATCCTGGAGAAACATTGTCGGGTGGACAGTTTCAAACCATTCCCGGCGGCAAGGGCGCTAATCAGGCGATCGCTTGTGCGCGCCTGAGTCGTCAGTCTGGAACGGTCGCGATGGTTGCGTGTTTGGGTGAAGATGCCTTCGGTACAGAATTACGCGCAGCGTTAAGGCATGATGGGATTGACGATACCCACGTTCACAGCATCGCAGGAACGTCATCCGGCGTAGCAGTCATTTCGGTTGATGCCACAGGCCAAAACAGTATCATGCTGGCCGCGGGTGCGAACGATGCACTGAGCCCTGCGCACATTGATGCGGCGCATGGCTTGATCGCGCTGGCGAAGGTAGTCGTATTGCAGCTTGAGACGCCATTGGCGACCGTGCGTTATGCGATACAAATGGCGCATGCATTGGGCAAAATCGTTGTCCTCAATCCAGCTCCTGCGCAATCGCTACCAGTGGAGTTATTGCATCAACTGTCGTATCTGATTCCGAATGAAATCGAAGCCGCGATGTTAGCGGGGTACGCTACATCCAGTCTGGAAAGTGATTCAGAGATTGATGCTGTCATCGGCGAATTACGTAGTTTGGGTTGCACCAATGTGCTGGTAACGCTCGGCGCAAAGGGCGTACGCGCTGCCCTTGCGGACGGTACGCACCATTTCGCAGCGCAACCAACAACGGCGATTGATACGACTGCTGCCGGTGATACATTTATTGGTGGATTTGTGGCGGCGCTGGCTGATGGTGAAACTGAAGCCGATGCAATTAATTTTGGTCAACGCGCTGCGGCCCTAAGTGTGGCGCGGTTTGGTGCGCAGACCTCTATTCCTTACCGCCGCGAGCTGTTGCAGAATTCTGCATCGGTGTAGATATTTTTTGTTAGCAGAATCGATTCAACCGTTTTTATAAACATCCCAAAACCATCATGAAAAAAACACCATTACTGAATATTGCCCTGTCGCAGTTGATCGCCTCGCTTGGTCATGGTGACATGGTCGTGATTGGCGACGCTGGACTGCCAGTCCCATCCGGCGTTCCGCTAATTGATTTGGCGCTCACGCATGGGGTGCCCGGATTCATCGAAACCGTGAAGACAATATTGAGTGAAATGCAGGTGGAACATCACGTTGTAGGAGACGCGCTGGCGCATAAAAGTCCGCATTTGGCAGCCCAGCTTGAGAGTTTTGGTTTGCCCGATAAGCGCGTGTTATCGCATACAGAGTTCAAAAAACTGACGCAAGGTGCGCGTGCTATCGTCCGGACTGGTGAATGCACGCCATACGCCAATATCATTTTGGTGGCTGGCGTTGTATTTTGAATTAACCTACAGTCCTGGCGTGAGTGGTTCACAAGATGATCTGATCTGGCATTGGCAACTCAGTTAGAAACGCGTTAACTTAGTCCGCGATTGAGTAGGCAACTGGACCAGCAACCGACGCGCCTTTGATGCCGTGACGTTTGAGGGCAGCGGCGACGAATCCGCACGATTTCATTTGCTCGACGAAATCACTGAGAAATGTTGCCGCATCGGCATTGCGACTTTTTGGTAGACCCATCGCCTGTTGAATCACCATGAAACGCTGGTCGAGTAGACGCAGGCCACCAGCCCGCGCCGCATCGGATTCTAACTGTTGCTTGACTCCCGCGGCAACCTCCGCGCGCTCCTTCAAAAAAGTGTCGACCACGGTGGGTGACGACGGTGCGCGCACGATGGTCGCTTGCTTTAGTTCGCGGGTTAAATACAGATCATAAGCACTGCCTTTGCCTACGACTATGCGGTTCTGAGCGATATCGACTTGCGCGTTGGAGGTGATTGGCGAATCTTGCTTCACCAAATAAAAACCTTCAATCAGGACATACGCGGCAGTGAAGGCAATGTCGGCGCCACGCACCGGATCAATGGCAAAAAATCCGATGTCAGCTTGTTCGGCCGCGACCGCCTCGACCGACTTCCCGGCTGTGTCGAATACAATCAACTCTAGTTCTGCACCGAGTAATGCTGCGAATTCTCTGGCAAGATCGACTGAAACGCCTTGTGCGCCTTGTGCGTCATCCGCATGCGCCAGAATTGGATTGCCGAGGTTGATCGAAGCACGTAATTTTCCGGTAGGCGTAAAAGCGTCTCGGATTGCCGGTGTCAGCGCCAAGGTCATCGTTGTTCTCCTTCTGTAATGGGTGCGTTAATGCATTGACACATGTTGATCTGCGATTTTTGATGCACGGAAGATATTCCGCCGTTTCCGTGCGCACTGCATAAAGCCGATAATAGCACTTGGATTCAGGCCGATCCGCATTAGGCAACACTTTAGTAATTAACCCAATGTTATGTTGCAGCCAACGTCATTCTTGTCCAGATCGAGGATTAAATTTTAAAATGGGCAGTGTAAAATCGCCCTCGATGGAACATTTGGTAAGGGAATAAACGCTGTAAACTTGATAAATAGTTAAATTGCGCGAGTACAATACAGTTATGAATATTTCGCTACCGGAACTCGAAGAAGCCATTAATTATTGGCGTTTGCAACGCCCAGCGATTGGTGAGGAATGCGCGTTGTCACCCGAGGTCAACGCGTTGGCGACCGTCTATGCATTGATGATTTTCAATCAGATATCGACTGTTTCGCTGGATACGATCGACGGCATTGCGCAAAAGCTGATCGCAGCCTGGCGAAATCAGCGAGCGGCTTGAGCTATTTTTACCGCCGTCGCCAACTTTAACCAAGACTACGCGTTGACCTCATTAGAGCGAACTTAGCCTCATTAAGCCGTCAAATGTCGCGCTTGCCGCTGCGGTGCAACTGTTGGTGCATGCTCTTTGGCGATGCTCGGCTTTGGCGTATTGGGTAGTTTTGGCGGTTGACCGGCGTAATCCGTACTGAGTACCGCGTTCACCGTCGCGTCACTCAAGCCTTGCAAGCGCAACCATTGGCCGACTAATCCCGCCAATCGGTCCATCGCGATCCGATGTGTCGCATCGGTTTTTCCATACAGCCAATCCGAAAACGCCATAAAACTAAAGAATGGCGTATCGCCGAGAATGATCGGCAGCGTGTGGGAAAAACGTCCAGAATTGGCCACCAGATCCCAATAACGTGAAAACCGGACTAGTCGCTGCATGGTGGCAAAGTCGATCAGGTTGGTGGCGAGAATGGTGTACGGCGGATGTGGATCAAAGACCAGTCCGAAAGTCTGGGTATGGCGAATGATGGGCGTGCCGCGCAAACGTTTTAAGATGCCGAACTGGATTTCGTGCGGTTCCAGCGCCACCAGTTTGTCGAAGCCCTGTGCAAAACTGTCGACATCTTCGCCGGGCAGACCTGCGATCAAATCGACGTGTAAATGGGCGTGTGATTCAGTAATCAGCCAGCGGATATTGTCGGCAGCTTTCTGGTTATTTTGTTTGCGGCTGACCAGCGCCTGGACTTCCGGATTAAAGCTTTGGATACCGATTTCAAATTGCAGTGCACCGGCGGGAAATTTGGTAATTGCCTCTTTCAACGCATCCGGCAAATGATCGGGGACTAATTCAAAATGAGCGAACACCGGATCATCTGGATTTGCAGCTAGTTTATCGAGAAAAAATTGCAGAATCTTGAGACTGGTTTTGACATTGAGATTAAAAGTACGGTCGACGAATTTGAACAAGCGCGCACCACGCGCATGCAGTGATTCCAGCTCGGCCAGAAAATTGTCGAGCGCGAATGGCCACGCGGTTTTATCCAGTGCCGATAAGCAAAATTCACACTTGAACGGGCAGCCGCGCGAGGCTTCGACATACAGGGTGCGGTGGGCGATGTCATGGTCACTGTAAAGTGAATACGGCAGGGCGATATCTTCCATCGGCGGCTGTTTGCCGATATGCGTTTTCATCAGCGGTTTGGGGCCGTTAATGATTTGCTGACAAAGGTCGGGGAAGGTGATGTCGCCCCATCCGGTGACCAGGTAATCAGCCAGTTTGACGATCTGTTGCTGTTCTGACTCATAAGATACTTCCGGGCCGCCAAGTACGATCACGATCTCGGGAGCGACACATTTCAGCATCGCTACTACCTTGGTGCACTCTTCGATGTTCCAGATGTAGACGCCAAATCCGATAATGGTGGTGCTGCCATCGGTGGCCTTGTGGGCTATCAGTTTTTCGACGATGTCAGTGGTTTTTGCACCGATGACGAATTCGTGGAGATGGGTTTGCTCACGCAGTGCGCCCATATTGGCTTGCAGGTAACGTAAGCCGAGCGAGGCGTGGGAGTAACGCGCGTTTAAAGTGGACAACAGGATGGTCATAATGGGCTTGGCAGACGCGCAATAAGCTAATTGATGCACGATTTTACGCGTCTTAGGACCGCATAGTGTTTTGTCGTGTTAATACGGGCAATGGAATTGATGTGTAGAGAATGACCGGCATGGACTTTCGCCCTGATTTATCCCAGATGTAAGGGTGATGGGGACGTTTTGCTAACGGCGGGCGCCGTTAGCTGATGTTACCAAGTTGACTTAACTTCTGGGCTGTTGACGATGCCTTGCCCGGAGTTCGTGGGCGCTCATGAGCGTTCCCTTCAAATCGAAAACTGCCGCGGCCGCTTCTTGGTTTAAATTGTTAAAAGCACCATGTAAAGTATCCAATAGAACCTCTGGTCCAGCAAAAGCATTCAGCGCAGAGATTTCCAGTTCGATCAAATTATCATGTTTCATGGGTTTTACCTCAGGGATGGTACATGCAGTGTTTCGGTGAAAGAGGCTTTAAGACGTATTCACTCCGCGCACGATGCGCATAGTTTCCTTTCTTTAATGCGTATGCAAAATCCCTGTTCCAACACAAACCCCATCCGGCCCGGCGCCAGGTTGGATGGGTTAGGTACAAATGCGAGAGTGGGTTTATCTGTCTTGCTCATCCCATACGGGAATACCGGGGTTCACAAAAAGTTGGGTGAATTATTTAAACTTACGGACGGAAAGCCGGGTACAGTAGTTCCAAGGGTGCTGTCTATGATGCTGTCAGCTTCGGAAATTCCAGCGTGGACAAGCAAGCCCGTACCCTGCACGACCGAGGGAATAATAGCTCCCCCAGAGACAGTATCCAGTTCCCAGACTTGCAGTGCGATTAGATTGCCATTCTTCATGATATTCACCTTTTAGGTGGTTAAAAAACTGTTGTCGATAAACGCTTTGTCACTGATCGTCAATACGGTCACTGCCTGCTGCTTCCTCCAGGTTCGCAAGGGCGGAAGGAAATCTATTCCAGCTTAAAAAACAAATGATGTTTTTTAGTGTGACAGTTTGCATACCGGAGATTTTTTCTCGATGTCGATTTGTGGATCGGTCAGCATGTTCTGGCGTGCAAATCATGTGAAGTGATGCGAGGTAATCACCTGTGATAAATAACAGGTTTCTCTTGCCGCTCAACATGATCGGGATGCGTTTATTTTGTCGGTGATACCAG
This sequence comes from Glaciimonas sp. Gout2, assembly GCF_035018905.1. Taxonomy (NCBI): domain Bacteria; kingdom Pseudomonadati; phylum Pseudomonadota; class Betaproteobacteria; order Burkholderiales; family Oxalobacteraceae; genus Glaciimonas; species Glaciimonas sp. Gout2. The sequence continues at coordinate 148,296 of NZ_JASJXA010000009.1, forward strand.
CAAAGTTTAAGTCTACGGCAGGAACAATAGATTTAGGATAGAACAAAAAAATATTTCCACAAGGAAAATTATTTGCTTTAGATAGAATTATTTTGGTGACTCGATCAGTTGCAAATTCGGGATAAGTATTTCGAGGTTATTGACAGATTTTCTCGGCATATACAGACCCTGTTTCAGGGTCTGTATATGCCCATCAATTTCTTGGAATGCCATAAAATATTATTTCCATTGAGAAATTTTACGAGTTAATATTCAGTGTCGGTTGGCAACCTAAGCGTCAAAAAATTTCTCCGAATATTTGCGGAATCAACCGTTTTCATGCGAGGCTAAAACGCGCCACGGCGCAGCATTCCTTTACTTCATTTCATCGATCCACGTTGCCTATGCCTCTATTTCGAGAACAAGCGATAGCCGCTCAACAGGCTAACTATCTGAATGGAATCATATTGATTCGACCGCTGTCAATGTCAGTTCTGACAGGTTGCGCATTCATACTGGCGTTGCTGCTCGGAGCGTTTTTGACTTGGGGCAGTTATACCCGTCACAGCACCGTAACGGGCCAATTAATTCCAACGTCCGGTTTTATCAAAGTCTATGCAATGCAGCCCGGCATCGTGGTCGAAAAACGGGTGACCGAGGACAGTAATGTCATCGCTGGCGAAGTGTTGTACGTATTGTCGGGCGAGCGCGACAGCAGTAGCGGTGGCCCTACACAAGCGGCTATCAGCGCCGCAGTAATACAACGACAGGTCAGTCTGCAAAGCGAGTTACAAGCCATGCGAAGTTTGCAGCAGCAAGAGCGTGGCGCATTAATCATCAAGATTACTGGCACGGATGCGCAACGTCAAAATCTTGCTGGTCAGATCGACGGTCAGCGCGCCCGTGTCGCACTTGCGCAACTGACAGAAGCGCGATATCACGGCTTGCTGAAACAGGATTTTATTTCTCAGGAACAGTGGCAGCAAAAGCAGGAAGAATTGCTTGATCAGCGCAATCGCCAGCAAAGTCTGGAGCGTGATCGTATAAGCGTTGTGATCGAACTTGCGGCGCAACGGAATGCACTTGGCGCTTTGTCTTTGCAGCAGCAGAATCAGTCAGCACAGATCGAGCGTAGCTTAAGTAACGCCTCGCAGGAATTGAGCGAAAGTGAAGCGCGTCGGCGGTTGGTAGTTAAGGCCCCTCAAGCGGGGAGGGTAACTGCAGTGTTGGCCGAAATGGGACAAACCATAGACCCGACCCACCCCTTGCTCAGCATCGTCCCATCGGGCGTTAGTTTGCGCGCTGAGCTTTATGCGCCGAGCCGCTCAATCGGTTTTGTGCGCGTCGGTGATCAGGTGTCGTTGCGTTACTCAGCTTATCCCTATCAAAAATTTGGACATCAACGCGGTACCGTAGAAACGGTGGCGCTCACTACTTTATCTGGGAGCGAATTGGGCGGCACCGCCAGCGGTGCAAAAGAGCCCTTGTACCGTATCACCGTGGCATTGCAAAACCAATCCGTACGCGCCTATGGAAGTCCGCAACCATTGCTGGCGGGTATGTCGCTAGAGGCCGATATCGCGCAAGAAAAAAGACATTTGTATGAATGGGTGCTTGAGCCGTTATATACATTGACAGGAAAACGCTGATGAAAGTTCGTTGATGATGGCGGCCCCGCTGTCCTTTGGTTTTGCTACGTCGTTGCCGCTGATCTTACAAACCGAAAGCGCCGAATGCGGCCTTGCGTGCGTTGCGATGGTGGCTGGCTATCATGGTTATCGGAGCGATTTGGCGACATTACGGCAACGCTTCCCGGTTTCGTTAAAAGGGTCAACATTAAGTGATTTGATCCACGTCGCGACCCAATTATCGATGGCGTCGCGCCCGATCAAGCTTGACCTTGATGCGCTTGACCAGTTACGCCTGCCGTGTGTGCTGCATTGGAATTTTAATCATTTTGTCGTGTTGCAAAAGGTGGGGCGCCGCACAGTGACGATACACGATCCGGCAACAGGCATCCGCACCTGCACGCTGGAGGAGCTGTCGAATGCTTTCACTGGTGTGGCGCTGGAATGTTGGCCAGATCCCGGATTTAAGACAGCGGAAGAAACCAAGCGTGTGCGTTTGCGCGATTTGTTGGGACATGTCAGCGGCTTATACCGATCGTTCGGTCAGATTATTTTGCTGTCGCTGGCGCTTGAAACATTTGCACTGGTGAGCCCGTTCTTTATGCAGTGGGTGATCGATAATGTACTGATATCGTCGGATCATGATTTGTTACTAACGCTGGCATTGGGGTTCGGATTTTTGCTGGTACTGCAGCAATTGATTGGCCTGGTCCGCAGTTGGGCAACGATGTATATGAGCACGACACTCAATGTGCAGTGGCAAGGTAACGTCTTATCGCATTTGCTGCGCTTACCGATTGATTGGTTTCAGAAACGCCATCTGGGTGATGTCGTGTCGCGCTTCGGTGCAGTCGGCGTCATTCAACGCACACTGACGATCTCCTTTCTGGAGGCGCTGCTTGATGGCGTAATGGCGACGTTAACGCTGACGCTCATGTTTCTCTATAGTCCTTTGCTGGCATGGATTGCAGTCGGTGCGATGGTGTTATATGGACTAGTGCGCTGGGCCTGGTTTGCGCCACTGCGGCGAGCAACTGAAGAACAAATCATTCACGCTGCTGTTCAGCAGACACATTTTTTGGAGACCATACGCGGCGTTAAAACCATCAAGTTGTTTCAGCGCGGTGATGCGCGACGTGTGGGTTGGCTGGGATTGCTGGTCGATCAGATCAATGCGGATCTGCGCACCCAAAAGCTTAACCTGCTTTACAAATCGCTCAATGGCATGATCTTCGGCATCGAAAATATTTTGATCATCAGTCTTGGAGCAAAGCTAATCATGGAGGGAAATTTCAGCGTCGGTGTGCTGATTGCTTTCGTTGCCTATAAAGGACAATTCGATTCGCGCGTGAGTTCGCTCATCGATAAATGGGTCGAGGTCAAGATGCTGAAACTGCAAGGAGAACGACTGTCGGATATTGTGTTGCAAAAGCCGGAACCGATGGCGACCAACGATGAAAATCCGGATGGACTACCCGCAACGCTGGAGGTAATAAATGTGCGCTTTCGCTACAGTGAGCGCGAGCGCGACGTACTGAGTGACGTATCGTTCATGGTTCGAGCCGGAGAGTCTGTGGCTATCGCTGGTCCGTCCGGTGGCGGCAAGACGACGCTAATGAATATTTTGTTAGGCGTGCTGACGCCGACCGAGGGCGAGGTGCTGATAGGAGGGCGCAACCTTGAGCGGGTGGGTCTGTCTACTTTGCGCGGTATGGTCGCTACGGTGTTACAGGACGATGTTTTGTTCGCCGGATCGATAACTGACAATATCTGTTTTTTTGATCCTGCGGCGGATCGGGAGTGGATCGGAGAGTGCGCGAGGCTGGCGGCAATTCATGATGACATTGTCGCTATGCCTATGGCTTACAACACAATGGTGGGTGATATGGGAACGGTGTTGTCGGGCGGTCAAAAACAGCGCGTGTTGCTGGCGCGTGCTTTATATAAGCGGCCGAAGATATTGTTTCTCGATGAGGCCACCAGCCATCTGGATATCGCCCGTGAACGGCTGGTTAATGATGCGGTTAAATCGCTGCACATTACACGGGTGATTATCGCTCATCGACCAGAAACAATCGCATCAGCCGACCGCGTGTTAATACTTGAAGACGGCAAACTGACGCAGCAGCCACCGGCACAACCGGCATGAATAGCCAAAGCATGACGACAGGTCGGAATGCCATACGGATGGCAGTATGGATGTGTTATCTGACAGTGTTTGCCGCAAAGTCATGTTTGGCGATAGATTTTTTGCATGATCCTTTTGGTGTGAACGTCGCTGTCTCACCAACCATTGACAAGAACATGGCTTTAGCTGGTGTATGTGGCGGGCTGACTTTGCCGACGGTATTAACGATGGCCGAAGCTGTCAGTCGCAGCCTGTGTAATAACCCGCAAACCGCTCAGGGTTGGGCCGGTGTGAAAGCGCAGGCTGCTTCTGTCGGCAGCGCTCAAGCGGCGTATCTGCCACACCTGAATGCCAGTGCGAATGTAGCGAAAGTGGCTAACCGGATTACGATTCCCGACTATCCTGCAGCTTCTAGTGCGCTGAGTGCGCGCAGTAGTGACGTGAACTTAAGCTTGAACTGGGTGTTATATGACTTCGGACTGCGCGCTGCTAATCTGGAGAGTGCGCGCCAGTTGCTAAATGCTGCGGTGGCAGCGCAAGATGATGTGTTGCAAACTGTGTTTTTAAGCACGGCGACCAGTTTCAACGCAGCACAAGCAGCGCAAGCCGGGTTATTGGCAGCTCAGGATGCGGAGCAGGCAGCGGCACAGAGCTATCGCGCGGCCCAAGCTAAATACGTGGCAGGAGCCGGCTCTCTTGCCGATAAGTTGCTGGCGCAAACCGCTTCTGCGTCGGCCGTGGTGCAACGCGTTCGCGCTGACGGCGACTGGCAGACTGCATTAGGTGGTTTGGCGAGTGTTATGGGCCTGCGCCCCGATACGCCGTTGCAGTTGGCGGACATCGGCATGGAGGCGGAAGATGTTGGGCCAGCGCCGGTTTTTGAGAAAGCTGTTGGAGAGTTGATCGAGGCGGCGTTGAGCGTGCATCCAAAAATTATTGCGGCGCGAGCGCGGTTGCAATCGGCGCAAGCGCAGGAGGAAGCAGCGCAGGCGCAAGGAAAACCGACGCTGTCGCTGTATATGACGGGTGATCGAAGCGATACGCCTATCAACCAAGTGGCGTCTCGGCAGATCAATAATAGTCGCAGTATCGGCTTGCAGATCAATATTCCATTGCTTGATGGTATCAGTCGCAACTATCAGGCACGCGGCGCGCAAGCGGGCGTTGAAAGCGCTGCTGCGGAGTTGGCAGAGACGCAGCGAGTGGTGGCGCTAGAAGTCTGGAACAGCGCCAAGAGTTTGCACACTGAAACAGAGAGCGCAAAAGCAACATTGATATTGATTCAGAGTGCGCAGCAGTCGATGGTTGTGGCGCAAGGCAGATACAAGGCGGGCGTCGGTACCATGTTGGAACTATTAAAGGCGCAGAGCGAACTGGCCGCTGCTGGGCAGCAGCGTATTATTGCGCTAACGCGAGGACAAACTGCGCGCCTCAGATTGGCAGCCAGCCTGGCACGCTTACGGATGGACGTTCTATAATTGCCGTGTAGGATGTGCCTGCGCAGGGACTCAAAATGTGGACTGCAAGCGTAAATCGATCATGTGGCGGCTTCAATTGGTAAGGTGCATTGCTGGGTTAATGCTATGCTCACAGTTGGTAAAAAAACAGCGCATGTAAGTTGATCAGGCGATAATTTTCCTTTTTTGCATGGTTGATTTTCAATGGCTAAGCGACAACTGAGTGATAACAAGGAATGGTGGAGTAAATGTTAGCGAACTATGTAGTAGTCGGATTGGAACTGAGTGTGGTGGTGATGATCGGTTTGGCAATCTATTTAATTAGAAAAAAATGAAGTATCGACAAGAAATCGATTCGTCGTCGGATGACTTGCTTCATCAAGGAGGTTTACAATAATGTGCTGGCATTGAGACTGTAGAGTCAGTTCTCGGCATGAGACTCTTAGCAAAGTGAAGTTGCGGTTGGCCGTGTCGCTGATTAATGGATGCGCCAAAGCAAGATAACGTCATTGGCTTAATGCATAAGTAGTTGCTTATCGGCACCACATTAGTAAGGTCGGGTAAGATTAGGTTTCTGTTACCGCAAAGGATGGCGTCACATGACCAGTAAAGTTACGAGTAAACGTGCTGCTAGCGTGGCATCTCCCCTTAAAGCGACAACCTCTGGCGCAACCAAGGTCATTCCTGCTAAGGGTATGAAAAAAGTCGATAAACCGGCTATCGCAAAGGCAGTTATCAAGGCCGATACCGCACCAAGCTCCAAGGCCAGCATTAAACGAAGCATCAAGGACGGCAGCAAAGCAGGAGTTGAATCGACGACCAAGCCGAGTAATGAGTCAGGTAGTAAGCCAGTCACGAGGCCGACAACTAAACCAGCCGCGAGTCCCCGCATTGTATTGGTGTTGCAGGGCGGTGGCGCATTAGGTGCATATCAGGCTGGCGTCTATCAAGCCATGCACGAACACAACATGACGCCGGATTGGGTGGTGGGTACTTCCATTGGCGCAATCAATGCCGCTATTATTGCCGGTAACTCGCGAGAGTTAAGACTCGCACGCTTAAAAGAATTCTGGGATTCGGTCTCGCATAAAGATCTGGTGGACATGGCGCAAGTGCCGGATGCTGCGCGCAAGTCCAGTACCTGGTGGACAACGTTAGATACGGTGTTACGCGGCGTGCCGGGTTTTTTTAAGCCGCGCCACATTAACCCATTCGCGCTGGGTTTACCGGTAGAGCCGGAACAAGCAAGTTTCTATGACACAGCGCCGTTAGGCGAGACTCTGGCGCGATTGGTTGATCTGGATTTTCTGAACTGTCCCGACAGTATTCGGCTAACGGTCAGTGCCATGAAGGTGACGACTGGCGAATTGGTCTGTTTTGACTCCGATCAGCGCAAAATCGGTATCGAACACGTAATGGCTAGTGGCGCGTTGCCACCCGGTTTCGCCCCGGTGCGCGTGGATGGCGACTTGTATTGGGATGGCGGTTTGTACTCGAATACACCTTTGGAAATCGTGCTCGATGATCAGGATGATCGGCCCGATAAACCGCGGGTTGATACGATCTGCCTGATGGTGGATCTCTGGAGTGCAGAAGGTGAAGAGCCGCGCACCCTCGATGAGGTTGAAACGCGCCAGAAGGATGTGACATTTGCATCTCGATCACAGCGCCACATTGAAAACTATTTACTCAATCATCAGTTACGCCGCACAGCGCGGGCGTTATATGAAAAATTACCAGCAGAAGAGCGGAGCAAAGCCGATCTCAAACAATTTGCTGGCCTCGCCGACACCAGCACCATCCATTTGGTGCGGCTACGCTATTCCGGTCATGATTGGAATATGGCCTCGAAGGACGTTAATTTTTCGCGTGGTTCGGTGCAATGGCGTTGGGAGCAAGGCTATCAAGATGCATTGAAGGCGATACAAAGTGCAACAGTCGGCATGTTTGGCAGAACCGATGCAGGGCTGGTGATCCATGATCTGATTGAGGTCCCCGCTTGACAGGTCGGCAGCTGTGAACCGATTAACAACAACGTTGACATTGCGATTGTTGCCATCGCTAAGGCTGCTTCCCCACCTCATTCTTACCCTGAGTTGCGTGGTTGCGGCTGGCGCTGAAGTGTCGACAGATCGTCCGGCAATGGTGGCGCCTGACGATGTCAACTGCGCGCGTCTTAAAAGTACACGCGTCATGCGACCGGGCGCGCCTGTGAATTGCTCCCAATTGCAAATAGTGCGTTTCTCTTATATCGGCTTCGATGATCGCTTACACAATGACGGAGAAGTCATGGTGATGGCGGCGGTTGCGCCGGAGGTGCGCACTATTTTCTCGCTATTGCTGGCACGCCGCTTTCCTTTGGCCGGTGCGCATTTGATGAATAGTTATCTTGGGGATGACGATGCGTCGATGGCCGATAATAATACCTCCGCTTTCAACTATCGGCCGATAACCGGCGGTGGTGCACCGTCGTTACACGCATACGGTTTGGCGATTGATATTAATCCTCTACAAAATCCCTATTTGCTCCGCTCTGGCAATGGAAGGGTGGATGTTAGTCCAGCGGCCGGGAAGGCGTATGTAGCGCGTTTACCATTAAGACCTGGAATGGTCGACGATCAGGTAGTCCAGATTTTTGCCGCGCATGGATTCCCGATTTGGGGCGGCGATTGGCGTAAACCGATTGATTATCAGCATTTTCAAGTGAGCAGAAAGACAGCGGAACACCTGGCCAAATTGGGACTCAAAGAAGGACGCACGTATTTTGAAAATAGCATCCAGGCCTATCAAAGCTGCTTAGTGCGAAACCGGAAAATGTCCGAATCTAAAAGATTTTGTACCCTTGCAGAATAGGTGCTGTTGTGGGATAAATACAAGTGTCGAGAGACAAATGTTAAATCATTCGTTTATATTTGTTGCGTCGCACAATAGTTCTTGACGTCATATTTTCTATATGTAAAATACGTTTTGTTGCAGCGCACCATTTTGGTGGCTGATCTTTAGCAATACTACTTATAATTTAGGAGAAGAACATGTTTTCATTTCAAGAGCAGTTTTCCGCAGCCACTAAAGCCCATTTCGAAGCGCAACTCGCACTATTGAACACGCTGACTACTAAAGCATTCGAAGGCGTTGAAAAAGTTATCGAATTGAACATGAATGCAACTAAAGCGTCGATGGAAGAGTCGAGCGTTTCGGCCAAGCAATTGTTGGGCGCGAAAGATGCGCAAGAATTTATGTCGATATCGGCATCACAAGCTAAGCCAAGCGCAGAAAAAGCAGCCGCTTACGGTCGTCATTTGCAAGGTATCGCTACTGGTACACAAAATGAATTGACTAAAGCAGCAGAAGTACAAATTGCAGAAACCAGCCGCCGTATTAACGCGTTGATTGATGAAGTTAGCAAGAACGCTCCAGCAGGTTCGGAAAATGCAATCGCGATTCTGAAGTCTGTCATTGGCAACGCTAACGCTGGTTACGAGCAATTGACTAAGTCAGCTAAGCAAGCCGTTGAAACATTGGAAGCTAATGTAAATAACGCAACAACTCAGTTTGCACAAACAGCTGAAAAAGCTGCGCGCGCCGCAACGCCTAAGAAATAATATTCGCATTAATATGGTCAGTCGAACATTGGTTCGGCTGCATCAAGAGGGCCACTTAGTTTGCTAAGTGGCCCTTTTTGTTATATGCGGTGAAAGGACTATTGTGTGCCGCTTGCATTGCGGTTTTGTGGTGCGCCAAGGGATTGATTGGTTGCACATCAACCGTATGACGGGTTCACTCGTGTGGCAATCCCAGATCCCAATAGGGCGTGTCCCCAAATTGCTCTCCCAAAAAATCCACAAAGGTGCGAACTTTGGCAGACAAATGGCGACGGCTGGGATATGCCGCGTAGATAGAAAGTGTCTCGCTGTGATATTCGGGTAGCAACATGACAAGTCGCCCCGCGCGAACATCATCACCGACAATGAACGAAGGTTGCCGAATAATTCCCATCCCCGCTATCGCAGCTTCACGCAACAGATCGCCGTTGTTCGTGTTAAGTCGGCCTTTGACATGCACAGCAATCGTTTTGCCATCGCGTAAAAAACGCCATTCATCACGCGGTGTCGAGTAGGCATAATTCAAACAGACATGGTTTTCCAAGTCTATCGGATGTTGGGGGGTACCATTTTTTGCAAGATAGCCGGGCCCAGCGCACAACAAAACCCGCGCCGGTGCGATTTTCCGCACAACTAAACTTTGTCCTTGTAGTTTGCCGATTCGGATCGCGAGGTCGTAACCTTCGTCGACCAGATCAACGATGCGGTCCGATAAGGAGACATCAAGTACGACATTAGGATATCGCTCAGCGTAAAGCGGTAATACGCGGCCAAGATGATTCACTGAAAAAGATACCGGAACGTTAATACGCAATATCCCGCTTGGGTTCGCCGCGCTATTGCTGGCTTCCGTTTCCGCTTCATCGAGATCAAATAAGAGCTGGCGACTGCGCTCAAGATACGCGGTTCCGGTATCGGTGAGGCTAATCCGGCGGGTCGTGCGATTAAGAAGGCGCGCGTGCAAATAGGCTTCAAGGTCAGCAATGTGGCGGGTCACCGATGGATTTGAGATATCCAATGCCCGCGCCGCGGCCGATAAACTGCCGCAATCGGCGACTTTGACAAACACTTTCATCGATTCAAATAAATTCATAACGACGCACTATTATTTTGGAATTCGGAATGATCATTTTCTACGAAGCCTATTTTTCTTTCAAGTGAAAAAATATATAGTGAATATTCGCAGTTTGAGGGCTTGTGTCAACGGCTGGCATCAACGGCTGGAATTAACGGCTTGTATCACAGCTCGTTTCAAGGCCATTTGAGCGGCTGGCGTAGCGTGATTCCCAGCCTTTTCAATTTTTTACATTATTAGCGGAGAGATTTTATGAGCCATGTTGTCACCCATCGCATGCCAGCGATATTTTTTGGTCATGGCAGTCCTATGAACGCCTTGCAGGATAATCGCTACACCGCCGCTTGGGAACAGTTGGGCGCGCGCGTAACCGCCTTGAAGCCAAGGGCAATTTTATCTATTTCAGCGCATTGGTACACGCGTGGAACCAATGTTACGGCGATGCCAATGCCGAAAACTATTCATGATTTTGGAGGGTTTCCGCAGGCCTTGTTTGATATTCAGTATCCAGCCCAGGGCGATCCTGCGTTAGCGGCCCAAGTGCGTGACTTGCTGGCACCGATGACGGTTGAGATGGATGATTCCTGGGGGTTGGATCACGGTACCTGGTCGGTTCTGGTGAAGGCTTTTCCAAAAGCCGACGTGCCGGTTATCCAGTTGAGCATCGATGCAACGCAGCCACCGCAATTTCATCTTGAACTTGGACGGAAATTAGCCGTTTTGCGCGAGCAAGGCGTGTTGATTATCGGGAGTGGGGATGTGGTGCACAATTTGCGGCTGGCAAATTGGGACCCACACGCACCGGCTCGGGATTGGGCGATGCGTTTCAACACCACTATCCGAGAAAGCTTATTGGCTGGCGATGTGCAAAAAGTGACGGATTACGCTGCACTAGGCGAAGATGGGCAATTGTCAGTCCCCACCGCCGAACATTTTTTGCCGTTACTGTATGTGATCGGTACGCAACAGGATGACGAAGCGATTTCAATCCCGGTAGACGGCATTGAAATGGGCGCGATCAGTATGATGTCGGTGGTCGTGGGTGCGCTATGGGATTGAAGCGGTAGAGCGACGCCGGCATGTGTTCAACGGCTATCGCTCTGCGCTATTTTTGCGTCACATGATCTCCTGATCAGGCTAGTTGCCGGTGCTACTGGTCATGCTCAGCGCCACCGCTTCTGCAACACGAATGCCATCAATTGCCGCGGACATAATGCCACCCGCATAGCCCGCACCTTCGCCAGCAGGGAATAAACCGACAGTGTTCAAACTTTGCAGGCTGTCGTCGTGGCGCTTGATCCGCACCGGCGAAGAGGTGCGGGTTTCCACGCCCGTCAGTACCGCATCCGCCATAGCAAAGCCACGGATTTGTTTATCGAACGCGGGTAACGCCTCGCGCATGGCGGTGATGGCATACTCCGGCAGTGCCAAACTGAGGTCGCCAAGCTGCACGCCAGGTTTGTAGGATGGCAATACCGTGCCGAATTCAGTTGAGGCGCGACCCGCCAAAAAGTCGCCCACCAGTTGTCCTGGTGCGTTGTAATTGCCGCCGCCCAGTTCATAGGCACGCGACTCCCAATGTTCCTGCAAGGCAATTCCGGCCAGCGGATGATCGGGGTAATCAGCCGGCGTAATACCGACCACGATGCCGCTGTTAGCGTTGCGTTCATTGCGCGAATACTGGCTCATGCCGTTGGTGACAACGCGTCCCGGTTCGGAGGTTGCCGCCACGACCGTGCCGCCAGGACACATGCAAAAGCTGTATACCGCGCGGCCATTAGCGCAGTGATGCACCAATTTGTAATCGGCAGCGCCAAGGATAGGGTGACCGGCGCTTGGGCCAAATCGACATTTATCGATCAGTGATTGCGGGTGTTCAATGCGAAAACCGACCGAAAATGCCTTCGCCTCGACGTAAACACCGCGCTCGAAAAGCATTCGAAAGGTATCACGGGCGCTATGACCGATTGCCAGCACTACATGGTCGGTGACAATGGTCTCGCCGCTGGCGAGGATCACGGCACGGATTTGCCCCTTATCGATATCCAGATCCTGGACTTTTTGCTCAAAACGAAACTCTCCGCCCAGCGCTTCAATCGATGCACGCATTTTCTCGACCATCTTCACCAAACGGAAGGTGCCGATATGCGGTTTGCTGACGTACATGATTTCTTCCGGGGCGTCTGCCGTGACAAATTCGGTCAGCACTTTGCGACCGTAGTGCTTTGGATCTTTAATCTGCGTCCATAATTTTCCATCGGAGAAGGTTCCTGCGCCACCTTCGCCAAACTGTACATTCGATTCGGGTTGCAGCTCGCGCTTGCGCCAGAGGCCCCACGTATCTTTGGTCCGTTCGCGCACCGCTTTGCCACGCTCCAGGACAATTGGTTTAAAACCCATCTGCGCCAAAATCAAGGCAGCAAACAGTCCACAAGGCCCGGTGCCGATAACAACTGGTCGCGACTTTTCTGTACCGTTTGCATGCGCTACAAATTTGTACTCCATGTCTGGGGTTGGCGTCACATTTTTAAGCGCCTTGAGACGTTGTTGCACCGCCGCCTCATCTTCCAATTCGACATCGACCGTATAGGTCAGCAACACTGCATTCTTTTTGCGGGCGTCATAACTTCGACGAAAAATCGTAAAGCCAAGCAGCGCGGCCGGTTTAATTGCTAACCGGTCCAGAATCGCGCTGCGGAGCGCGTCTTCCGGGTGGTCGAGCGGTAGCTGTATTTCGTTCAATCGCAACATGGGTGTTCCGGTATTTTTGGTAAATAGTAAGTGCCGATATCATTGGACTGATTCATGGGTCGAATGCATCGGACGGATCTTAGGGGCCTGTCGGACCTGCGGGTCACGGCTGAATGGATGCATTTTACCTTAGCGCTCGCCCATTCCGGCTTTTACCACAGTCGATTCCCGTCGAATTTAGCCTGAGCAGGATAAGCAGCGTGAGAGGTGTTTCAAACTGTGTCAAAAACGCTGAAAAACCGGTTGTTTGGTCAAATTGGAAACAAAAAATTACAGTTAATGTGAAAGTGCTGGCCTATATTACTTATCAGGACTTGCTCACATTAAAGGAGAATTTTCATGAAGTTCAAATCGATTCTTTGCGTCAGCTTGCTCGCAGTGAGCGCTGGATTCATAGCGCCGATAACGCAGGCACACGCACAGGTGGTCGTCGGTATCGGGGTTGCTCCGCCGCCTCCACGCTATGAGGTTGTACCGCCACCGCGTGGCGGCTTTATCTGGGCACCGGGCTATTGGCGCTGGAATGGTCGTCGGCATGTCTGGGTCGGCGGACATTATATGCGGGCGCGTCCCGGCTATCGTTACCATGCACCGGGTTGGGAGCACGGTCCCCGCGGTGACTGGCGGTTCCGTGAGCGCGGTTGGGAAAGATAACTTTTTGGTGATGATGGCCCTGATGCGTTTGGGTCATCATTGTTTTTCTTACGTATTCGTACGTTTTATTGCTTTTTCGATATTTATTGGCGAAGTGCACTCCAAGTAGCCGCACGCCTTTATGCATCTTTTTTGTCTATTTGAAGTCTTCTAGAAATATCGATTCGTGATTGAAGATTTTTGCAGGATTGGTGTCGCGAACGGTTTTTAATTCATCGCCAGCTACATGTTTACATTAATTGGATTTTTTCCGACGCTGCGTCCGCAAAAGAAAACGTGCAGGATCGACGGCCGCCGCCAGCTCCGCTTCGATCGGTAACGGCTCACCGTTCAATTCTGCCGCCAGCAGTTCGGCTGCGAGCGGTGCCCAGATCAACCCACGCGAAGCAAATCCCAGCAATCCATACAGGCCAGGAAATCGCGGCAGATCTTTCAGTTGCGGTTCACGCAGTGCAGAGTTTGTTATCGGATCTGGAAGGGCACCGATTAACGGTAAACGGTCGGTGGAGACACAGCGGAAACCCACCCTTCCAGCGAGTGGCAGTTGCGCCGTATCGACTTTCCAATCGGGTAAAATTTTCTGAAGACGGACAATATTTTCATTCTGACTTTTTTGCCGCAATATCTCCTCGTGGTCTTCGTCATACGTCGCACCCAAGCTGTGCCAACCGTCAGCGGCCGGCGTTAAATAGCCATCTCCACACAGCACTTGTGTGATGTTTGGGGCGCTGTCCTCATGGAGGTAGGTAACCTGACCACGAATGGCTGTTAGTGGCAGATCGCGGGTTTGTGGAAACGTTAGCGCACCCATTCCATTTGCCATAATCACCACCGGCGCACTGGCAATCCCTTTTCCTTGGTCGTCGCATACTTGCCAACCATCGACCGTTTTTATGAGCGAGCTGACCGACCTATTAAAATGCATTTCCAATCGTTCACCGCAAGCCTCCAGCATTGTCTGACATAAGCTACGCGGATGCACCCATCCGCCGCCGGGAAACCGCCAACCGCCATGGTTCACTTCGGTTCCGAGTAGCGCGCTGGCGGCCGACTGCGTGAGCCATTGCGCATAGTCGTTTGGATGCTTGGCTTGCGCCGCCCAACGCCGTTGCGCATCGGCCTGATCGGCGTCGCGCGCAATCTGAAGTACACCGCAACTTGCACCCGAGAAGGCATTGCCTATACCGCCGAGACTTTCCCATACATGGCGTGCGAAAAGATACGCGGCACAACTCAAGCGCGAAGTCGGATTATCATCTCTTGACAAAACCGGCATGAAAATGCCGACGGCGTTGCCGGATGCTTCTTGCGCGATATCGGCATGACGCTCGATCAGGCTGACTTTCCAGCCGCGCAATGTCAGCCGTTGGCAAGCGGCAGCGCCCGCTAATCCTGCGCCGATAATAATCGCGTGACGCTGATTCTGAGAGGGATTGCTAGTTGGCAAAGTTGGCTGCCAGCGTGGCAAAAAATACGCGATTGCAGTGTTTGCAAAGCCGGCAGAATTTTTTGTATTGTCGATGATGGCAGAATTCTCGAAAACAAATCCGGCTTGCTCCAAACTTTTTTGTTGTCTATCGCTCAGATCAACAATAGTTAATCTTGCGTTGGGAATCGCTAGTCGATTGAGTCTTCCCAGCAAAGGTAGTGGCCATAGTTGTTGCGCTGGACCATGGACATAAAATGTATTTATACGGGCTTCAATCTGTTGTAAGCATTTACCGCTGTCGCCAATCATCAACGTCAATACGATCTTGTTGTGCGCCAGATAAAGACGATGAAAGCCCACCATCAAGGTTGGCCAGACCGCACGTAATTCCTGCGCGTGCATCGCCCATTCCGGCCATGTTGCGTGCGCTTCGGTCAGTTCCGCGATGGAAAATGAGGTTGGCATCAACGCCAAATAATGTAACTGTTGTGGGCGCTCGGGATGTTCGCACCAACTCTGCCATGTAGCGAGAAAATGACCACCTGCATCGAACGCTGTATCGAGAATTGTGAAGCAATCCTGTTGCTGCCATTGATCGATAGGCGATGCAATGCCGAGCAAGTTATTCATTGATGTATTGGCTGAAGTATTTACCGATTTTTCGACGACGGTATCAATGATGGTATTAATCGATTCGTCACGCGCTATTCCTTCCGCCGAAGCTGGATCGGATTTGTCAGGAGGAGGCGCGCCAGGCAGAAAAGGTGGGACAGATTTGTGCATGCGGAGAGTGTAACGACATTTCCTTTCAATAGATGTAATTATGACTGCAAGGCGAATTCTTCGTTAGATGGATTGGTAAGTTTGTGGTTGGCATTGTTTACATAAGACTCAGTAAAGAATAGTTAATTCCGACACTCGCTTCTTAGCTCGCCTCATTTTTGATTTGCCATTCCCTACAAGAACCAGAATCTTCTTAGAACTATTCACGACCATTCCCGTTTATTATTGCCGCAGAGTTTTTCACCTCCACGATTGCAAGATTGTAATAAAGATAAAGATTGCATTCAATCGTCCTCACGTTCGTAGCGGAAGGTCTTCCATCATGTCCAGCAGTCGCACTTTCAGCGCATCTGGCAGCGCTATTCCAACACGCTTGAATCAACCTGCGCTGGTCCACTCAGTCTCTGCGGAACAGAGGGACTGAACGCGTTGTTTCACTAAACCGGCGTGCTGATAAAGCCCGAAGCCTTGAGTTGATGATCGTACTGTACGGCAACGGTGGATTTGTCTGCAGCGCGGTTGGTAACAAAGAAACCGGACAACAGCACTATCTAAGCCCTGCCTATTTTTTCGATTTACCTGAAAGCCAAAAGACAGGAGTTTCATGCCACCGAATATCAAAGACCTATTTTTTACTGAAACGACCCATGTTGATGAAGTCAACTGTCGGGCTACCATGA